>JBIKOG010000177.1:0-15813 GCA_044358225.1 Bryobacteraceae bacterium
ATCATTGCCGAACGGGTGCGCCAGATCGACGAATACCAGCGCAAGCGCACGCCCCACGTCCCAGCGAACATCGAACTCGTGGTCGACGCCGGCGGCCCCGGCGGGCCGATGATCGAGATGCTCCGCGCCATGGCGCCCGAAAACCTCGAAATCAAGCCGGTCATCATCACCAGCGGCACCGGCGAAACGAGGCTCAAAGGCGGCTACCAAGGCGTCCCCCGCCGCGACCTCGTCACCCGCCTCATCCAGATGATTGCCACCGGCTGTCTGCAATGTCCGGCCTCCATGCCCAACGCGGTCATCTGGCACAACGAACTGCTCAGCCTCTCCCGGACGAACACCCATCCCGGAGAAAGCGGCGAACACGACGACCTAACCCTCGCCGCCGCCCTGGCCGCCTGGGCTGCCACCCGCGAGGCCCCGGAGCTAAGCCCCGCCGCCGCCACGAAAAAGACCAAATACGGCTTCATCGACAAGCCCATCTTTTAGCAGAAGCAAATCGAGAGGGCGAAAGAAGGAGGAGTGCCGTTCCCACGCCTCCTTCCCCAACACCCCCAGGGGAGGCACCTACCGGGCAGAAGAATAAGAGAAAACACAACACACCGGGGGACATGACAGGCAAAACCCCAACAAAACGGCCCAAGTCCGAAACGGCAGACGTGTCCCCCAAAAACGCGATACAACCCGCAGACGGACAGACGGACAGAAGGAAAATCGCACACCCTTCAAAAATACAGAACAACAGAACGCAGAACCGAAAAGCAGAAACCCGTCCCACGCGTCTTGGCCCACCCATCGCGCCCATGGACACTCGATCTTTGACAACCGAAAATGCCACTCCGGCGACGCGGAATCCCGCGTCGCCCGCAGGGACAGAAATCTACGCCAGAAGCTCCCTGATCACCTTCGACGGCTCCACACCCGTCAACCGCTGATCCAGCCCCTGGTACATATAAGTAAACCGCTGATGGTCAATGCCAAACACATGCAGCAAAGTAGCCTGTAAGTCGCGCACATGCACCGGGTCACGAACGATGTTATAAGAAAACTCATCCGTCTCCCCATGCACAACGCCGCCCTGAATGCCGCCGCCCGCCATCCACAAACTGAAACACCGCGGATGATGATCCCGGCCATAACTCACCGCCGACAACTTACCCTGCGAGTAAACAGTCCGGCCGAATTCCCCGCCCCAGATAACTAACGTGTCATCCAGCAACCCGCGCTGCTTCAAGTCCTGAACCAGGGCCCAAGCCGGCCGGTCCACATCCTGGCACTGGCTCGGCAGAATCTCCGGCAACTCCCCGTGCACGTCCCACCCGCGATGGTAAATCTGCACAAACCGCACGTTCCGCTCCGCCAGCCGCCGCGCCATCAAACAGCTGTTCGCAAACGTCCCCGGCTTCCGCGCCTCTTCCCCATACAGTTCGTACGTCCCCGCCGATTCCTTCGACAAATCGGTCAATTCCGGCACCGACGTCTGCATCTTGAACGCCATCTCATACTGCGAAATCCGGCTCTGCGTCTCCGGATCCCCCACCGCCGCGAATTGCATCTGGTTCAACTCACCCAGCGAATCCAACATCCGCCGCCGCACCTTCGCGTCCACCCCGTCCGGATTGTTGATGAACAACACCGGATCGCCCCCGGCCCGCAACGCCACACCCGAATGCTGCGACGACAGAAAACCAGCCGACCACAACCGCGCCGAAATCGCCTGCACCGGCGCCTTCGGATTCGAATGCATCGCATTCAAGACCACAAACGACGGCAACTCCTGATTCATACTCCCCAGGCCGTAAGAGACCCACGAACCAATACACGGCTTCCCGGCGTTCATGTTACCCGTCTGAATGAAGGTAATCGCCGGCTCGTGATTAATCGCCTCCGTATGCATGGAGCGAATAATGGCCAGGTCATCCACCATCTTCGCCATGTTCGGCAGTAACTCCGAAACCCACGTGCCGTTCTTACCGTGCTGCGAGAACTTGAACTTCGACGGCGCGATCGGGAACCGGCTCTGCCCCGACGTCATCGACGTCAGCCGTTGCCCCTGCCGCACCGACGCCGGCAGGTCTTTGTCGAACCAGTCAGCCATCTTCGGCTTATAGTCCAGCAGGTCCTGCTGCGGCGGCGCGCCCACCATATGCAGGTAGATACACCGCTTCGCCTTCGGCGCAAAATGCGGGATCGCCGCCGCGCCGTTCGCCCCCATCGAGGCCAGCGCCAACGCGCCCAGCCCCCGCGCCCCGCGCCCGAAAAACTGCCGACGCGTCTCGGCTAAAACCGCTTCGTCAGAAGGATCGATAAACATTACTGATTCAAAGCCTCGTCCAGGTTCAACACATTGCTCGCCAACATCGTCCACGCTGCCAACTCCGCCGCCGGAATCGCCGCATCGGCCTTCGATTCGCCCACGGATAGCAGCTTCTTCGCCTCCGCCGCGTGCGTCTCGTAATGCGCCTGCAAGTCCACATAGGCCCGGTGCAGCACGTCCCGCTCCTTGGCCGCGAACGGCCGCGCCAACACCCGCGACGACACATACAGCAGCCGCTCATCGAAGCCGCCGCCCGCCTGGATCGCCCGCTGCGCCAGCGCCCGCGACGCCTCCACAAACTGCGGGTCATTCATCGTCGTCAACGCCTGCAACGGCGTGTTCGTTCGCTCCCGCCGCACCGTGCAGTTCTCCCGCGTCGGCGCGTTAAACAGCTCCATCGACGCCGGCGGCGCGCTCCGCTTCCAGAACCAGTACACGCTGCGCCGGTACAGCTTCTGCCCGTCGTCCCGCTTGTAGAACTTGGTATTGCTGCCGTTCATCGCCACGGCTTCCCACACACCCTCCGGCTGGTACGGCTTCACGCTCGGCCCGCCCACAGTCGGGTCCAACAAACCGCTCACCGCCAGCGCCGCATCCCGCACCACCTCCCCGTCCACCCGGTACCGCGGACCGCGCGACAACAACCGGTTCTCCGGGTCTTTCTTCAGCTTCTCCGGCGTCACCAAAGCCGACTGCCGGTAGGTGTCCGACAGCAGCATCAGCTTCAGCATCTTCTTCACGTCCCAACCCGTCTCCCGGAACTCGACGGCCAGCCAGTCCAGCAATTCCGGATGCGACGGCGGCGTCCCCTGCGACCCGAAATCCTCGGCCGTCTTCACAATCCCTGTCCCGAAAATCTCCTGCCAGAACCGGTTGATCGTCACCCGCGCCGTCAGCGGATTCGCCGGATCCACCACCCACTTCGCCAGCCCCAGCCGGTTCCGCGGCAGGCTCGGATCCATCGGCGGCAACACGCCCGGCACGTTCGGCTCCACCTCTTCCCGAGGCGCGTCATACATGCCCCGGTACAGGATGTGGGCCTTCGGCTTCGAGTCCGCGCGCTCCTCCATCACCAGCGTCACCGCGCCCCGCTTCCGGATCGCCCGCGCCTCGGCTTCGAGCGTCGCCAGCTTGGCGGTCAACCCGCGATACTCCTTATCGTGCAGCGTCAGGTACCGCAACCGGTCCGCCATCGGCCACTGCTTCACGACCAGCGCTTCCTCCGCCGTAATCGCCCGGTTGAAGATCTGGAACTCCGAAATCGCCCCGCCCTCAAAGCCGCGCAGATTCTCCTTGCCCAGCAACAACGGCGTGCCCGGCGCAATGCTCCCGGTCAACCGCGTGTTCTGGTCTCCCCCGCCCTGCAGCGAGATCACCTGGCCGTTCAGATACATCCGCAGCCCCGCCTGCTCCCGCGTCCCGTCATAGGTCACAGCGATGTGGTTCCACGACCCCTGCGTCAACTGCGACAGATGCGCCGCCTGCACCGTGATCGACTTCCCGTCGTCCCCGGTCAACCGGAACAACGCCACGCGCGCCCGGATATCGAGCGTCCAGCCCATGTTCTTCCGCTTCGGGTCATTCTGGCTGGCCACCGCGAAGGCGTCCTCCCCGCTCGGGAAGTAGATCCACGTCGCGATCGAAAAGGCCTTATCGGAGTCAAACGCCGCCTGGTTCGGCAGCGTCACAAACTCGCCCTTGCCGAAGTGAATCGCCTTCTGCCCCGGCTTTTCACCGGCGCCAATCCTGGTCGCGCCCAGGTCGGCCTTCCACAGCGAAAACACCTGCGCCTTGGGTTCCAACGGCGTCTTGTGGTCGCCATGCTTCGGCACCGCCGTTCCAGCCCGCAACGCCGCCCGCTTGGCTGCCATTCCAGCCATTTCTTTCTGAAGCGCTTCCCACCGCGCCCGGTCCTCGGCCCGAGGCACCACTACGATCGGCGGCGGATCCGGCTTGTTGTCGTCCATCGTGTGCTGGGTCGTGTTCCGGAAGAACGCCGCCAGGGAATAGAAGTCCTTCTGCGTCAGCGGGTCGAACTTGTGGTCGTGGCACGTCGCGCAGCCAATCGTCAGGCCCATAAAAACGGTGCCCGTCGTGTCCACCCGGTCTTTGGCGTAGATGGCCAACACCTCGTCCTCGATGATGCCAGCCTCGTTGGTCGAAATCCCGCAGCGGTGAAAGCCGCTCGCCACCTGCTGCTCCAGCGTCCGGTTCGGCAGCATGTCGCCGGCAATCTGCTCCACGGCGAACTTGTCCCACGCCATGTTCTTGTTGAACGCCCCGATCACCCAATCGCGGTACGGCCACATCTCGCGGTAGTTGTCCACGTGGATGCCGTGCGTATCGGCATAGCGGGCCGCGTCCAGCCAGTAGCGCGCCCGGTGCTCCCCGTAGCGCGGCGAGGCCAGGAACTTGTCCACCATCCGCTCGTAGGCGTTCGGCGCCTTGTCGGCCACATAGGCCTCAACGTCGGCCGGTTCCGGCGGCAACCCGGTCAGGTCAAGCGCCACGCGCCGCGCCAGCGTCCGCCGGTCGGCCGTCGCGCCCTGCTTCAGCCCTTCGGCCTCCAGCTTGGCCTGAATGAAGTAATCGATCGCGTTCCTGCCAGCGGGGACAGCGGCCTTCTCGGGAGCCTTAAAAGCCCAGTGTTCCTTCCACGGCGCGCCCTGTTCGATCCAGCGCTTCAGCGTGTCCTTCTGCGCGTCGGTCAATACCTTGTGCGCCGAAGCCGGCGGCATCCGCAACGCGACGTTCTCCTGCATGACCCGCTGGTACAACTTGCTCTCAAGCGGTTTCCCGGGCACAATCGCCCGCGCCATCGCGCCTTCCTGGGTGTCGAGCCGCAACCCCGCCATCCGCGAGCTCTTATCCGGCCCATGGCAGTGGAAGCAAGCATCGGACAGAATCGGCCGGACCTCTTTCTGGAAGTCCACGCCCTTCTGGGCAAACAGGGGCACAGCCAGCACGAACAGGAAGACAGATCGCATCGCGACTGCTATTGTATCGCCCTCCCCACCCCAGATTCCCCCTGGTGCCGTGCTACCGGGAAAGCCCTTGATTTAGGAGAAGCCCGAGTTTACCCGAGGCCCGGTGCGACAACCGCTCCGACACGCCTTCGGCGCAGCCGCCCACCCAAAGCCCAGCGCGACAGCGGTGCCGACAGGGCAACGGCACCGCCCCGATCAGAACGCTGCCGTTGCCCCCGCGTCTCCTCGGCCTGCCGTCCTACAACAAACACCCCTCAGGCGAACCCGCACCGCCACCGCAGCAGCCCGGCCGGCGTTCCGGCCAGCCATAAGCCACCTACCCAAGGCTCGGCGCGGCTGCCGGCAATAATTGCCACCACCCCAATTCCGTCCCCCAACTCCGCTGCGGCCGCCGTTTCAGCCAGCCATAAGCCACCTACCCAAGGCTCGGCGCGGCTGCCGGCGGCGGCTGCAGGTACTGCATCACCCGCTCCTCCAGGCTCTCCGCCGGGGCTTCCGTCCACCCCTCCGGCACCGTGAACAGCTCCGGCCACAGTTCCGCCGCCGGCAGCAGGCCGACGCCGAACACCACCTCCGCCTCCATCCGCATCTCCACGGGAGCGGTCATGTTCATCTCCGTCAACGAGACCGATCGCACCGCCATCCGCCCCTTCGGCGCACAGCTCTCCAACGCCTTCGCCGCGTCCACGCTGATTCCCATCGCTCCGTTCAGGTCCGGCGGCGCCCCCGCGCCCTTGCTCATCCGGAACGACTCGCTGGCGGCCAAGGCCTTGGCCGCCTCGCCGGTCAACGGCACCGAGTAGATATGCACCGTCGAATCGACCACCATCGGCTCCTTCAGCAGCGGCGACTGGATCGTAATCCGGAATCGGCAACTCGATGCCTCCGTCTCCTGTCCCTTCCACTGGAATGGCGGCGCGGCGGGCGCGGCCAGCATCTCCACCTTTTGCGACGCGCCTGCCCAGCGGAGGGTCTTGGCGTAGTTGGCCACCACCTCGACGAACTTCTCCGGCGTCGTCCGGACATAGCTCTTATCGGCGCCGTTGGCAAGAATAACAGTCCCCTTGGCGGCGTCCTGGATCAGGAGATGCACGCCGGAATCCATCCGCAGTAGCTGCCCCGTCATCGAGATCCGCTCCCGCCGCAGCACCTGCTCCCGCGGCGGCACAGGCACGCCCTTCAACGCCATCCGCATCTTCATGCGGGCATCGAGCTCCAACCGCGCCTGGCCAGACACCACCGCCACGCACCCCACCGCCAGCGCCAAACCAATCCGCGTCATGGCTTGATCTTACCGCCCCGCAGGTCCAGACTCGGGGTACGGAACAAGGCCTCACCTCCGCGCAGGCCGCCAGCCTCCTCCAGAAGTTCGGCCCCAACTCGCTGGCAACCGAATCGAAGACCTCCGCCGTCCGCCTGTTGCTGATCCTGGTCGCAGCCGCCACCGCTTCCCTTTTCGTCCGGGAATGGGTGGACGCCGGGATCGTTCGGATCGTCATCTTCGGCAGCGCGGTGCTCAGCTTCCTGCAGGAGTACTCGGCCACGCGCGCCATCCCAGCCTCCGCCAGTCTGGCAGAACGGACGAACACGGTGTTCCTGGGAACCCCGGTTCGTTCCGGCACGGCGCGGGCGCTGGTGACCGAGACCGGCCCGCGCACGGCCTTCGGCCAGATCGCCGGTAAGTTGACGCTCCGCCTGCCGGAGACGGGCTTCGAACAGGGCATCCAGAACTTCGGCTACCTGCTGACGAAGGTCATGATCGCCCTGGCCTTTTCGGCCTAACCTGCTGTTCGCGATCGCCTTGGCCGTTGGTCTGGCGCCGGAACTGCTCCCGGCGATCCTGAGCATCACGCTCTCCCGCGGCGCGCAGCGCCTGGCGGAGCGGGGCGTGATCGTCCGCCGGCTGAACGCCATTGAGAACTTCGGCAGCATGGACATCCTCTGCACCGATAAGACGGGTACGCTGACGCTGTGCGTCGTCAAGCTGAATGGCGCTCTGGGAGCGGATGGCGCTGTTGAACGCTTCTTCGCAGACCGGCCTGGCGAACCCGCTGGATGAAGCCATTCTCGCGGCTGGCGTGCCGCCGGACGGCTATGCAAAGACGGACGCGACCCCAAATGACTTCACGCGAAAGCGGCTGAGCGTGGTGGTGGAGAAGGACGGCGCGCGGCAGCTGATCACCACGGGCGCGCTGGAGAACGTCCTGGGCTTGTGTGTGACGGTGGGCGACCAGCACGTGGCTTGGAGCGCCAAGGGCATGCGGGAGCTGGGTGTCGCGACAAGGGCCCTCGCCGCCGGGGAGAAGCCCGAGGAGTGGGACCTGACCTTCGCCAGGTTCCTGCTCCTCTTCGACCCGCCGAAGCCGGGCGTGCGGGAGACGCTGGTCAACCTGGGCAAGTTGGGCGTAACGGTCAAGCTCATCACCGGGGAAAACCACGTGGTGGCCGCCGAAGTGGGCTGGACGCGACCGGCATTTTGACAAGTAGCCAGTTGCGGGAGATGTCCGATGAGGCGCTGTGGCACAGGGCCGAACGGACGCCGCTATATGTCGAAGTCGCCCCGAACCAGAAAGAACGGATCATCCAGGCGTTGCAGAAAATGGGCCACACGGTGGGACGCGCCGGCGCTGCATGCGGCCGATGCGGGGATCTCCGTCGACAGCGCTGTCGACGTGGCTAAGGAGTCGGCCGGCTTCGTGCTGCGTCAGGGGAACGAGGAGGGCCGGGGCGTCGCTGTTCCTGCCCTTCCTGCCGCTGCTGGCGAACCAGATTCCGCGGAACAAATTCCTGTCCGATATTCCGGGCATGGCGATCGCCAGCGACGACGTCGACCGGGAGTGGATCGAGCGGCCGCACCGCTGGGACATCGCCTACACCCGGAACTTCATGATCCTGTTCGGGCTGGTGAGTTCGGTGTTCGACTACCTGACATTTGGCGTGTTGCGGCTGTTGGTCTCGACGCTCGCGGTGACGGCGTTGACGCTGACGATCCCGTATTTACCGGGGAGCCACCTGCTGGGATTCATTCCGCTGCCGTTGCCGCTGTCGGGGCTGGTGGTGGGGATTACGGTGCTATGCGCGCTGTCGGCGGAGGTTGCCAAGCGGTACTTCCACGCCCATTTTCATCCGGCGGGAGGATAAACTGGGGGACTTGCGGATCCTCCTCCTTAGCGACTACAGCGATGGCTCGGGCGGCGTGGAGCGGCTGCTCGGGAACCATCGGGACGAGTTGCGCCGGCAGGGGCATACGGTGAGCTGGCTATCGAGTTCGGTCGGCACGGCGGAGGCCGACCGGCTTTGCTTTGGGACGACCGGGAAGTTGCGAGGGCTGGTGCAGCTGGCGAACCCGATGGCGGCGGGGGCGTTGCGGCGGGCGATCGCCGACTTCCGGCCGGACGTGGTGCATGTGGGGATGTTTTTGACGCAGCTATCGCCCTCGGTGCTGCCGGTGCTGGCGGAGGTGCCGTCGGTGTACCACGCGCAGTGGTACCGGCCGATTTGCCTGACCGGGACGCGGGTTTTACCGGATGGCCGGGCGTGTCCGCATCGGGCCGGGGCGGCGTGTTTGCGGGAGCGGTGCGTGCCGGTGCAGGACTGGCTGCCGCTTTCCTGGGGGTTGCAGCGGTTTCGGGAGCGGAAGGGCGCGTTCCGGTTGATTGTGGCCAATAGCGATTATGTCCAACGGGCGTTGGGCGAGTGGGGGTGCGAGGCGCCAATGGTGATTCCTTGCGGGGTGGAGACACGGCCGCAGCGGGCGACGTTGACGGGGCCACCGACGGCGGTGTTTGCGGGGCGATTGGTTCGGGAGAAGGGGGCACACCTTCTGGTGGAGGCGGCGCGGGCGTTGCCGGAGGCCGGGTTCGTTATTGCGGGGGAGGGGCCGGAGCGAATGGCGTTGGAAGCGATGGCGAGGCCGAATGTGGAGTTTACGGGGCACCTGTCGCGGGAGGCAATGGAGGCGCGGTTTGGCGGGGCTTGGGTGCAGGCGGTGCCATCGATGTGGCAGGAGCCGTTTGGGCTGACGGCGGCCGAGGCGCAGATGCGGGGGACGGCGGTGGTGGCGAGCGCGGTGGGCGGGCTGGCGGAGGTGGTGCGGCATGGGCTGACAGGGTTGGCTGTGCCGGCCGGGGACGTGGGAGCGTGGGTGGCGGCGTTGCGCACGTTGTTGACAAACCGGGAGGCGGCGGAGCGGATGGGGCAGGCGGGGCGGGCGCACGCGGAGGCGGAATTGGGAATGGAGAAGTTTACGGGTCGATTTATAGAGGCATATCGTTCGATACTGGGTTAGTTTGTCGATGCTGTTTTCTGTCATTATTCCCACGCGAAACCGGCCGGAGATGCTGGACCGGTGCCTGACGGCGCTGGACAGGCAGACGTTTCCGCGGGACGGGTTTGAGGTGATCGTCGTCGACGATGGGGGCACGGTAGCGCTGGAGGGGATTGTGGCGCGGCATGCGGGGGTGCGGTTGCTGCGGCAGGAGAACCGGGGGCCGGCGGTGGCGCGGAATGCGGGGATTGCGGCGGGCACGGGAGAGTTCATTGTCCTGACCGACGACGACTGCCGGCCGGAGCCGGGGTGGTTGGCGGCGTTTGCGCGGGCCATTGGGGAGACACCGGGGGCGGGGTTGGGGGGCGATGTGAGGCCGGCGCCGGAGAACGGGATTTGCGGGGATGCCAGCCAGTTACTGGTTTCCTATCTGTATAACTACACCGATTCGCGGATGCCGTTTTTCTGTACGAATAACGTGGTGTTTCCGCGGCAGCTGTTGCGGGAGATTGGCGGGTTTGACGAGACATTTCCGCTGGCGGCGGCGGAGGATCGGGACATTTGCGGGCGTTGGAACGCGCGGTACCCACTGCGGCATGTGGTGGAGGCGGTGGTGGTTCATCATCAGAACCTGGACTTTTGGGGGTTTCTGCGGCAGCACTTCCGGTATGGGCGGGGGGCGTTTCAGTTCCATGCGCGGCGGGGCGCGCGGGGGGACAACGGGGTACAGGTCGCTCCCGTGCAGTTCTATTGGCGGATGCTGCGGTTTCCCTGGGCCAGATACCCGGTTGGGGTCGCGGTGGCGCACACGGTGTTGCTGGTGATTTCCCAGGTGGCGAATGCTGCCGGGTATTTTTACGAGCGTGGGCGGCAGCACAATTCCTAAATCAAGGACTTTTCTGGTAGCACGGCTCCCAGGGAAATCCGAGCGGAGGTGGCGGCCGTGCGTAGTGCGCTGCTGGGGATTTCGGGGGTGGCGAATGCTTCCGGGTGTTTTTACGAGCGTGGGCGGCAGGACAATTCCTAAATCAAGGACTTTCCTGGTAGCACGGCTCCCAGGGAAATCCGGCGGAGGTGGGCGGCGACGTCGGGGATGTCGAGCGTCTTGGGGATGCCGTCCAGTAGTTCGGGGTCGAGGGCGCCGATGAAGCCGCGGTAGCTGTGATACGTGCTGCGGTGGAATTTGTGTTGGGCGATTGGCGCCTGGTAGCGGGGGTGGACCACCGACTCCCACGGGGTTTCGCGCTCCTGCCAGCTGATCATGATATCCGGCAGGTGCTGGGGAATACCGCCGCTCAACTGGGCGATGCGGCGGATCTTGGACGGGGCCGGGCTTTCGAGCTGGGCGAAGTCGTTGGCGATCTTTTCCACTAGCGCGTCGTACTCCGGGCCGGGTTCGACGATGCCCTGCGGTTCCCGTCCACGGAGGTTGATGCGGATGTAGCCGGTGTAGAGGGTGGGCATGCCGAAGGCGACCGAACGGCTCCAGTCGGTGTTGGCGCGGAGGCCTTCGTTGATGAGGCGCTCCTGGGTCTCCAGGGGGAGATACTCGCCGATCTTGCGGCGGAGGGGGAGGGGGAGGAGGCTTTTCAGCGACCTGCCGCCGCCGGTTGGGGCGACCTGGTAGCCGAGGCCGCGGAGAATCTGCTCCGCCACATCGGAACACGGGTAGTTTTCGTAGATGCCGTAGGCGGAGACGGCCAGGATTTTAGCGCCTTCCGGAGCCAGGCGGCAGACCGCTTCGAGCTCGCGGTCCATATCCTGGTGGAGTTCGAGCATACGGCGTTCGCCGTCGTCGTCATAGGTCCAGCAGAGATGGCCGGCGCTGTGGAGTTCGGCGGTGCCGAAGATGTAGAGATCGCGGCCGCCTTTGGCGAGGGCTTCGCGGAAAAGGCGGCCGGTGGCGGCGATGCGTTCTTTGGACTGGCGGAAGTACTTTTCGCGACGTTCGGGGGTATCGCGGAGGTTGATGGCGACGGGGCGGGAGGCGGGGCCATAGCGGGCTTCGATGTCGGGGAGGAGCGATTCCGGGTGGGAGGCTGGGGTGGGAGGGCAGCGCTCGGCATAGGAGGTGCGCCAGTTGCAGAGTTGCTCGCCGGGGAGGGCGGGGTCGGGATCGACTTCCTGGGCGTCCCAGAGGGAGACGGCGCCGGGGAAATCTGCCCAGAAGGGCGGGCAGGGCTTGAGGGGGCGGTGGCAAAGTTCGACGCCGTACTGGCCGGGGAGGAGGCGGCGAATGCAGTGGTAGCCGTGTTCGACGGCGGGGACGCCGGACCAGAATGTCGTCCAAGCGCCCATTTCGCAGAAGTGATGGGGGCCTTCGACGATGCGCCAATTGTTGACGAACCGGCCGAGGAAGGGGAGGTGCCCGGCGGCGGCATATCGCTCGAAGAGACGGGTCTCGGCGCTATCGATGGCAAGGATGATGGTTGGTGGCGCCACGGGACTATTGTCACACCCGATGGCGGGTTTGTTTTTTCTGATACGCGGCTGGGAGAGATTGCGAGCCCTATTGGGAAGGCTCATATGAAACATACCCTCTTACTTACCCTTGTGGCCGGCGCGCTGTTTGGCGCTGGCTTCGCCGCCAAACAGGTGGAAAAGCTTCAGGCGCGAATGGCGGCCGCCGACGGCTTCCTGCAGGCCGATACCACCGTCGAGAAGGACGCGGCGCTTTATCCGGAGAAATTTAAGCAGAAGTTTTCGGATCCGGAATCGCTGGCGGCGCTGGCTTCGTTGCAGAAAGAGATCGCGCGGCTGGCGCCGCAGTGGAGCTTCCCGGATGGGCCGCACGACGCTCGGATTGAGGGCTTTGCGCGGAAGGGCGTCGACGACTGGCACCCCGGCGGGAAGGTGATCAAGACCGTGATGGACACGGCACCTTGGAACATTCACAAGAACAGCCTGGGCGTGCCGTTGAACCGGACACGGCGCGGGTTTGTAATGTACAAGATGCCTAGCGATACACTGTGCCGGCAGCAGTCGTTTCTGTATACGGAGAAGTTCGACGGGACGGGATATCAGCCGTCGAACGGCGTGCGGTTGAACTACGCGCGGTATCTGACCTGTAAGTAGCCGGCAAGCAGCGCGAGGCCGAGCCCGGTGAGCGCGACGGCACCGGGCTCGGGGACGGGGTTATCGATGGCGGTAACGGGATTATCCCAGGAGAGGTCGTCGACGACGGCGATATTGGAAGTGTAACTGAGAATGAGTAAGCCGATGTTCGAGGCATTGTAAGTGAGCGGGGCCCACTTACCAGCTTGCGGCGTGGCTGTAATGGTTGCGAGCAATATCGTGTCGAAGTCATATACGTCCATGGAGTAACTGGGACTGGTAACCGTGCCTCCGACAAACAACGATATGTTGGAGACGGGCGCAGAAAAGCGGATCACCTCGGGACCGGCGGGTACTTTGCCGTTGATGAGGCTTGCCTCGTTGTTAAATGCCAGGAAATTCGTCCCACTGCGGGCATTCACACCAAAGTTTCCGCACTGATCGAGAATGGCTCCACCGGACCCGGGAATCGGGGTGTGGAAGGCGGGGCCGGCCGGAGTATATTGATTGCCGAGCGGCTCAGCCAACAGGAACGAGCAAGGACCGGCGCGTTCGAAATCAATGGCGCCGGCGAAGAGGGCGGGCAGGGTGATGGCGGCTAATAAGGCCGCCTTGTATGTTAGAGACAAGAAATCCTCCGATGGCCTAAGTTGCGCAGAACGGGGCGCGGATATTTCAGGCCAGCGGAGGATTGTTTTTGGGTTAGGCTTTTTTGGCGGCGGCTTCTGCGTTGGCGCGGTCGATCATGGCGCGGATCCAGGCGACGGTGTAAGCCACGGCGACACGGGGCCCGCCGGCCATTTGGGGGAAGTGATCGCCGATGACGATGCCATCGAAGTTCACTTCGCGGAGGGCGCGCATGGCGGCGTACATGTCGTAGTAACCGTTGTCGACGAAGGTCTCGACGAAGTGAGGGAGCGGGGCGCTCATGTTGCGGAAGTGGACCTTCCAGATCTTGCCGAGCTCGCCAAAGTACTTGATGGCGGTGACGACGTCGGCACCCATGAGATCGCCGCCTTCGAGCCACGTGCCGACACAGAAGCAGACGCCAACGTGGGAGGAGTTGGCGATTTCGAGCGCCTTTTTATAGCCTTCAAAGGTACCGAAGATGCAGCGGGGGACGCCGGCGAGCATGGGGACGGGCGGATCGTCGGGGTGGATGCCGATGCGGACGTCGTTTTCCACGGCGACGGGGGCGACGCGGCTGATGAAGTATTCGTAGTTGTCCCAGAGCTCGGCTTCGGTGTAGACGCGGCCGTGGGAGAGGGGCCCCTTGAAGATCTTGCCGGCCCAGATGCCTTCGCCGCCTTTGGCCATGTTGTAACCGCGGGCGGGGGCGCCGCCGCGGGTGGTTTCGCGCTCCGTGTGCCAGATACCGTTGCCCATATGGGCGTAGGTGACGTATTTGATATTGGCTTTGCCGCAGTTTTTGAGGTACTGCTTGTAGGCTTCGATGCGGGCGTCGCGGCCGGGGAGATTGAGGACGATCTCCTCCTGGTTGCGATTGCCGTCATGGCCGATGTTCCAGACGCGGAGGCCGGCCGATTCGACGCGGGCCTTGATGCGGAGGAAGTTTTCGACGTTGTCGTCTTTGCGGTCGATGGTGATGGCCGTGTAGCGGACGCCGATTTGATTGGTGAATTGGAGGTCTTCGTCGGTGAGGTTGCCCCCGAGCTGGACGGCCATTTTGATGCCGGGGGACCAGGGGACGTTCTTGTTGCCGGTGGGAGCGGCGGCCTTGATTTGACCGGCGGCCGCTACGGTTAGCGCAAAGTCTCTGCGATTCATGGGGGGCATCCTATCAAATCCTTAACCTGGGGTGTGCGCTATCCTGCGAACATGCGATTTTTATTGGGTTTTTTCGCGGTTGTCTCGCTGGGCGCGCAGACGGCGATCCTACAGGCGGTGGACGCGGGGGCGGCGGATTCGCTGGCGCTATTGGAACGGTTGGTGAATATCAACTCAGGATCGTTCAACCCGGCGGGGGTGAAGGCGGTGGCGGGGGTGATGGAGACGGAGTTGCGCGGGCTGGGGTTTGCGACGCGGATGATTCCGATGGACGCGCTGGGGCGGGGTGGGCATTTGGTGGCGGAGCGGAAGGGCCCGGGCAAGCCGGTGTTGTTGATTGGGCATATGGACACGGTGTTTGAACCGTCGAGCCCGTTTCAGAAGTGGGAGCGGCGGGGGCGGACGGCGGTGGGGCCGGGGACGTCGGACATGAAGGGCGGGCTGGTGGTGATGCTGTCGGCGCTGCGGGCGCTGCAGGCGGCGGGGGAGTTGGAGGGGCGGGCGATTACGGTGTTTTTGACGGGGGACGAGGAGGCGCCGGGGACGTTGCCGGCGGCGCGGGCGGACCTGGTTCTGGCGGGGAAGGCGGCGAAGGCGGCGCTTTGTTTTGAGACGGGGATTCGGAATGTGTCGCAGGACATGGTGTCGACGGCGCGGCGCGGGTTTACGGGTTGGCAGTTGAAGACGTTCGGAAAGACGGGGCATTCGGGGGGGATTTTCAACGAGACGATGGGGTATGGGGCGGTGTATGAGATGAGCCGGATTTTGCACGAGTATCAGTCGACGTTGCGGGAGCCGAATATGACGTTTAACGTGGGGTTGCTGCTGGGCGGGACGAATCCACAGGTGGCGCCGGGCGGGGCGGCGACGGTGAATGGGAAGGACAACATTATTCCGGCGGAGGCGTTGGCGAAGGGGGAGATCCGGGCGTTGGCGCCGGAGCAGGTGGCGCGGATGAAGGACCGGATGTACGCGATTGCGGCGAAGAATTTGCCGGGGACGCGGGCGGAGTTGACGTTTGAGGAGGGCTATCCGCCGATGGCGCCGACGGCGGGGAATAAGGGGCTGTTGCGATTGATGAATGAGGCGGCGCGGGAGGCGGGTTTAGCGGAGGTGGGAGAGTTGGACCCGATGATGCGGGGGGCGGGGGACATTTCGTTTATTGCGCCGTTTGTGGATTCGTTGTCGGGGTTGGGGGCGATTGGGACGGGGGCGCATGCGCCGGGAGAGTCGGTGGATGTGGAGAGTTTGCCCAGGCAGGCGAAGCGGGCGGCTTTGTTGATCCGGAAATTACGTTAGAAAACGTTTTACGGATAAAAATAAGGTGACTGACAGTGCGCCGGGATAAACCGGCATGTAGTAGGGAATGAAAGAGTCCTACAGGAAAGGAGTAGCGCCCC
>JBIKOG010000178.1:0-15793 GCA_044358225.1 Bryobacteraceae bacterium
GGGGTTTCAACTTGTACCGGCATAGTGCCTTCAACCTGGATACCTCCAGAGCCACACCCCGCCTAATCACTGGGTTCGGAGTGTGGTTTCTGGAGAGGAGAAATCTTAGAGGCGTTCGGCGATGAGACGGTCGACTCGGCCGCGCTGTTGGACCAGGGCTTCGACGGCTTCGAGCATCCTGGGCGGGCCGCAGGCGTAGATGTCGATGGGTTCTTCGGACTTGGACAGGTATTCTTCCAGCGCGGCCGGGGCGGTGCCTTGGAAGCCTTTCCAGTTTTCCTCGGGCGCGGAGACGGCTAACGTGACGCCTAGTTGCGGGAGGGCGGCGGTGACGGCTTCCACGTCGGACTGGGGGACAAGTTCGGATTCGCGGTTGGCTCCGAAGATCAGGTGCGTGGGTTGGGAGTCCTGGAATTCGCCAAGGTGGCGGAGCATGGAGAGGATGGGCGCCAAGCCGCAGCCGCCGCCGACGAAGCAGCGGGGGCGGACGCTGGATTCGTCCAGAATGAAGCTGCCCGATGGGCCGCGGACGGTGATGGCGTCGCCGACCTTGGCCTGCTGGCCAAGCCAGGTGGAGAACTGGCCGTGGGGGGCGAGGCGGATGAGGAAATCGAGCCGGCCTTCCCAGTTGGGGAGGTTGGCGAGGGAGTACGCGCGGCGGATGTCGGTGCCGGGGATGGTGAGTTCCATGTACTGGCCGGGGGAGAATTCGACGGCCTGACCTTGTTCCGGGTCCGGTTGGAGCCGGAGGGTGAGGGCGACGGCGTTCTGCCAGGCGGGCTCCATGGCTTCGATGACGGCCTGGCGGACGGGGACCTTGTAACGGAGGACTTGCGCCTGGTTGTAGGGCAGGGTGACGGTGAGGTTTTCGTCGGGCATACAACGGCAGAGGAGGACTTCCCCGCCCTGGAGGGCCGCACTGTTGTGCGGCCCCATGGTGTATTTGCCCTCGGTCACTCGCGCATGGCAGAGCCCGCAGGTTCCTTCATGGCACATGGCCGGGAGGAAGTAGCCGGCGGCTTCGGAGGCGGCGAGGACGTTGTTCTTCGCCGCGCAGGGAAACCGGAGCTCCGCGCCATCGCGGGTGACGAGGGTGACTTCGCGTTCACTCATATTGATCACGCGTTACGCGGCGGCGCGGTTGAGGGAGGCCGCGATGTCGGCTTCGGCGGTGGTGATGGGCAGGACGCCGAACTGTTCCACCAACACGCCGACGAGGGCGGGAGTGAGGAAGGCTGGGAGCGTTGGCCCGAGGCGGACATTGCGGACGCCGAGGGCGAGCAGGGTGAGCAGGACGGCGGCGGCCTTCTGTTCGAACCAGGAGATGATGAGCGAGAGGGGCAGTTCGTTGACGCCGCATTCAAAGGCCTTGGAGAGCGCCAGGGCGATTTGGATGGCCGAGTAGCTGTCGTTGCACTGGCCGACATCGAGAAGGCGCGGGATGCCGCCGATAGAGCCGTGGTCCTCCATATTGAAGCGGAACTTGCCGCAGCCGAGGGTGAGGAGGATGGTGTCCTGCGGGGCTTTTTCGGCGAAATCGGTGTAGTAATTGCGGCCGGGGGCGGCGCCGTCGCAACCACCGATGAGGAAGAAGTGCTTGACGGCGCCACTCTTGACGGCGTCGATCACCTTGTCGGCTACGCCGAGTACCGCGTCCTTGCCGAAGCCGATGAGGATGGTCTTTTCGGGCGCGGTTTCGGGGAAGCCGGGTAGGGCTTGGGCGGCCTGGACGACTTGGGAGTAATCCCCGTTGTTGATGTGGCGGACGCCGGGCCAGCCGACGGGACCGGCGGTGAAGATGCGGTTGCGATAGGCGGGCTGGGGCTCGATCAGGCAGTTCGACGTCATGACGATGGGCCCAGGGAAGGCGGCGAATTCGAGCTGCTGATTCTGCCAGGCGGTGCCGTAGTTGCCGGCGAGGTTGGGGGAGGCTTTCAGCTTCGGATAGGAGTGGGCCGGGAGGAGTTCGCCGTGGGTGTAGACATTGATGTCCGTCCCTTTGACGGCTTCGAGGATGGCGTGGAGGTCCTTCAGATCGTGGCCGGAGACGAGGATGGCTTTGCCGGCGACGGGGGTGACCTTGACACTGGTGGGTTCGGGCGTGCCGTAGGTGCCGGTGTTGGCGGCGTCGAGCAGGCCCATGACCTTGAAGTTCAGGTGGCCGAGGGCGAGGGCTTCGTTGAGGAGGACGGGGACGTCGGTGGGGTCGGAGGCGAGGAGGTCGAGGGCGTGGGCGATGCCGGCGCCGACTTCGGGGCTGGTCTGGCCGAGGACGTCGGCGTGGTGGGCGTAGGCGGCGACGCCTTTGAGACCGTAGAGGACCAGGGAGCGGAGGCCGACGACGTCTTCACCGACCAGTTCGATGCCGGTGCGGACGGAGGCGGGACCGGCTTGTTTGAGGAGACCAGCGAGGTCGGCGGCGGGGACGAAGGCGGCGGGGCCACCGAGGGGGGCGGCGCCGGGGTTGGCGGCTTCCCAGGCGCCGCGGACGCGATCGCGCACGCGGGCGGCTTCGGCGATGAGTTCGACGAAGCGGGCGCGGTTGAAGTTCACGTTGGTGAGGGTCGTGAAGAGTCCGAAGAGAATGAAGTGATCGGCCGCGGCGTCGGGCGTGCCGGCGGCGTGGAGGCGGGTGGAGTATTGGCCGATGCCTTTCAGCAGGTGGATCAGAAGATCCTGCAGGTCGGCGGTGGCCTCGTCTTTACCGCAGACGCCTTTGGCGGTGGCACAGCCGGCGCCGGCGTCGGTATGGGCGGTTTGTTCGCATTGATAACAGAACATGGTTTCTCCTGGAACTTAAATATGCAGGTCGGATGCAACTTTGCAAGCCAGGGGCCAAAGGGGAGAGATTAGCGATTTTGTTGGGACTTTTGGCTTTTTGCGGGATTGGGCGTGGGGGATACGGCGCGGGAGGGTGGGCAAATGACCCGGAATTGGGTTACTTTTCGCACTGACAGGCATGGAAACGAATGGGCCGGACCTGTTGACGCGGATGTTGGCGAACCGACGGATGAGGAACCTGATTGCCATCGCCGTGTTCGTGCGGGTGATGGATGTCTACTACGAGGCGGGAAAGGCGTTCATTCAAGGAGCGGAGAGCGGCTGGCAGGCGGGGGGTAAGGACTCTTCGGCGGCGAAACCGGCTGCCCGGTAGCGAATGCCGATTCCCGAGTTACCGCGTGATGGCTTCGTTGAGCGAGCCCTGGCGGTAGCCCTGCAGATCGAGCGTGACGTAGTGGAAGCCGAGGGGTTTGAAGATTTCGACGAAGCGGGCGGCCATTTCGGGTTGCAGGGCCTTAGGGAGTTCTTCGACAGCGACTTCGATGCGAACCAGATCGCCATGGAAGCGCGTGCGGAACTGGCGGAAGCCGAGAGATTTGAGCGCCTCTTCGCCGTCTTCCACCGTCTTGATGCGTTCCTTGGTGACTTCGGTGCCGTAGGGGATGCGGGAGCTGAGGCAGGCGGCGGCGGGGCGGTCCCAGGTGGGGAGGCCGGCACGGCGGCTGAGTTCGCGAATCTCGGATTTGGAGAGGCCGGCTTCAACGAGGGGGGCTTTGACGTTGTGGGCTTTGGCGGCGCCCTGGCCGGGACGCCAGTCGCCGAGATCGTCGACGTTGACGCCGTAGACAACATTCGAGATGCCGCGTTCCTCGCACACCTGATCCAGGCGGGTGAAGAGTTCGTCTTTGCAGTGGAAGCAGCGGTTTTTATCGTTTTTGACGTATTCGGGGTTATCGAATTCGAAGGTTTCGATGTATTCGTGGCGGATGTGGAAGTCGCGGGCGAACTGTTCGGCGTCGCGTTTGTGGGATTCGGGGATGGAGGCGGAATCGGCGGTGATGGCAACGGCGTTTTGGCCGACGGCCTGGACGGCTGCCCAGGCGAGGTAGGCTGAATCCGTGCCGCCGGAGTAGGCGACGATGACGTGGCCCATTTCCTGGAGGAGGGAGAAGAGGGCGGCTTCCTTGCGGAGCAGATCGGATTCGTTCAGAGCTGGAGCGGAGGGCGCCAGTTGGACTAACGTTGCCATAGAACGATTATACGGTGCGGAGGATGGCGAGGATTTCCGGTTTGTTTACTTGCGGAGGAAGGCGCTGGGGAGGGTGGGGAGATCGATGAGGGCGGGGTCGGAGGGGTCTTGATAAAGCGGTGTACTTTTTCCATGTAAACAATGGGCAAGCAGCGTACACCCGGAACGGCTTACACTAGTCGAATAGCAATATGTCCTTCTTACGTCGAGGGCTCTCCTCGCTTCCCGTCCAAGCCATCCTGGTAGCCGGCCTTTATGGGCAGGCCGCACAGACCCCGGAACCGGCGAAAGCCGAACCGGCCAAGCCGAGTGCCGCGCAGTCTCCGAACGCGCCGCGCTCGGAATCGACCGATTTGAAGAAGAAGAGCTATGTGAAGCCTTTCTCGGTGGGCGTGACGCTGGCGGTGTTGGGCCAGGTTCCGATCCAGGAGGGGGCGTTCTCTGATGGGTCGTCGACTCAGACGAGGGACTCCATCACGGGGCCGGGCGGGTATCGGATTGGCTTCGGCGCCAATGCGCAGGTTCGGTTGCCGCGGAAGTTTGCCGTAGTGGGCAGCATCATCCAGCACAAGTCGAGCCATTCGGCGACGTTGGATCAGTACGACGGCATCGACAACCCGAACACGCCGCTGGACGACCGGAAGCACACGACGATCGACGAGACGTCGATTGTGAAGTATTGGGATTATACGTTCATGTTGCGCCGGTACACCAAGGACCATAAGGCGGCGGGACATCGCGCGTTTTTCGAAGGCGGGATGAACTTCCGGAACGTGCGCAATATCCGGACCGAGCGGGAGACGACGATCGTGGACACGGTGGCCGACACGAAGCCGATTGTGCCGTCGCGCACGATG
The DNA here is from genome assembly GCA_044358225.1 of Bryobacteraceae bacterium. Lineage (GTDB taxonomy): Bacteria > Acidobacteriota > Terriglobia > Bryobacterales > Bryobacteraceae. The sequence goes on from JBIKOG010000178.1 coordinate 4,888, forward strand.
GGACGCGGCTTGACGGGCGGGATTGGCGCGCAGTTCGTGGACGACTTCGGCGTGAAACTGGTGCCGGAGTTCCGCTACACGCGCTGGATTCAGCCGACGTTCGACACGCTGTCGACGTTCTCTCGGAAGAACCAGTTTGAAGCGATTGTTTCGATCACGTTCTAGATTTAACGCGATTTAGCATACCCGGATTCCTTTGGCCCGCGTCCCAGTGTTGGGACGCGGGTTTTGTTTTTAGAGAATCGAACATGAAGTGGACCGTGGTGGCATTGCTGATGGCCGGTGTGGCGGGAGCGCAGGACGACGAGGTGGTCTTCCGCAGCGACACGACGCTGGTGCGCGTGGACGTGCAGGTGTTGGACCGGGACAACCGGCCGGTGACCGGGCTGGAGCGGGAAGCGTTTTTGTTCCGGGAGCAGGGCCAGCAGCGGGCGATTAAGAACTTCGTGCGGGAGGAGATGCCGATCGACCTGCTGTTTCTGATCGATGTCAGCGGCAGCATGCGGCCGCATGTGGAACGGATGGCGGAGGCGGCGCACCGGTCGTTGCCATCGTTGCGGAGTGAGGACCGGGTGGCGGTGATGGTGTTCGACCGGTCGAGCCGGGTGCGGATGCCGTTCCGTGGTGGGCCGAACGAGGCGCAGCGGGAGTTCGATAATTTGTTGCGGATGGAGTCGTTTAATGGCGGCACCGACATTACGCGGGCGCTGTTTGACGCGGCGCAGTATATGAGGCGGCAGGGGCGGAAAGAGGCGCGGCGGGCGATCGTGTTGTTGACCGACGACCAGACGGAGTTTGAGGCCGATGAGTCCCGGGTGGTGGTGGCGTTGAACGGGGCGGATACAGTGATGAGTGTGTTGCTGGTGCCTAACGCGATGCGGCGGGGCGGCGGAGGCGGGTATCCGCAAGGCGGGGGCGGACGGCGCGGGGGAGGGATTGGCGGAGTGATTATTGGCGGGGGCGGTATTCCCGGGATTCCCGGTGGGGTCGGGTATCCGCGGCGTGGCGGTGGTGGATATCCGGGCGGCGGGGGGCAGCGAGGCCGGTCCGCGGGGAGCGCGGAGATTGCGCGGGAGTCTGGCGGAGACGCGATGCAAGCCGATGAGTCGGCCGCGCTGGACACGACGTTGAACCGGTTGCGGCAGCGGTACGCGCTGTACTTCAACCTGCCGGCGGGCGTGGTGGCGGGGGACCGGCGAACGGTGGACATTGAGTTGGAAGACACGGTGCGGCGGCAGTATCCGGAGGCAACGGTGCGCTATAAACGGACGTACGTAGCGGCGGCTTCTTCGGGGGCGGGCGCGCCGGTGGAGGAGGAGTTGAACGTGGTGCCGCTGCGGCCAGCGCCGAAGCCGGTGCCGCCGGTCACGCGGCGGCGGACGACGGATGGAAGCCCGTCGAGCGGCCCCGGGATTGTTGTTCACTAGAGGGGTGACACCGATTGAGCAGGCGCGCGGACTGGGCCCGACGATGGGGGCCGAGTTGCGGCGCGTGGGGATTACGACGAAGGAAGAGCTGATTGCGATTGGCTGGCAGGAGGCGTGGGCGCTGCTGATTGAACGCTACCCGGGGCGACTGAACCGGAATGCGGGTTACGGGCTGGCGGCGGCGGTGCTGGAGATGGATTGGCGCGAGTTGCCGGCGGAGGTGAAGGCGGAGGTGTTGGCGCTGTCGCAACAGTTCCGTCGACATTTGATACTGTAAGTCCCATGCGTAATTTCGTAATGGCCCTTACATTCCTGGCGGTGGCACTGCCGGGCTTCGCGCAATTGGCGAACAAGAAAGCACTGACGTTGGAGGTGGCAAAAAAGATTGCCGCCGCCGCGGAGGTGGAGGCGAAGAAGAACAATTGGAACGTCGTGATTTGCGTGGTGGATGACGGCGCAAATCTGATGTACCTGCAGAAGATGGACGGGACGCAAATCGGCTCCGTGGACATTGCGCAGATGAAGGCGCGGACGGCGATCAAGATGAAGCGGCCGTCGAAGGTGTTGGAAGATGCGGTGGCGGGCGGGCGCAACGCGGTGTTGAAACTGCCAGACGTGCTGCCGGTGGAAGGCGGGCTTCCGCTGGTGGTGGACGGCCAGTTTATTGGCGCGATTGGCGTGAGCGGCGTGACTTCGCAGCAGGACGGGCAGATTGCCGGGGCCGGGGTGGCGGAGTTGGCGAAGCTTAAGTAATCAGAGCTTTGATGACGTTGCCATGCACGTCGGTCAGGCGCATATCGCGGCCGCTGTAGCGGTAGGTGAGGCGCTTGTGATCGATGCCGAGCAGGTGGAGCATGGTGGCGTGCAGATCGTGGACATGCACTTTGTTTTCGACCGCGAAGTAGCCGAAGTCGTCGGTGGCGCCGTAGACCGTTCCCGGTTTGGCGCCGCCGCCGGCCATCCACATGGTGAAGCCGTAGGGGTTGTGGTCGCGGCCGGTGTTCGAGTCGAAGCCGTTCTCGCCCATCTGGGCGCAGGGGGTGCGGCCGAATTCCCCGCCCCAAACGACGAGAGTGGAATCGAGCAGACCGCGGGATTTCAAGTCTTTCAGCAGGCCGGCGATAGGTTTGTCGGTGGACTGGGCGTTGATGCGGTGGCCTTTGTCGAGGTTGGCGTGTTGGTCCCAACGGTCAAGACCGGGGCGGGATGGCGTGAGGAGTTCGATGAAGCGCACGCCGCGTTCGACGAGGCGGCGGGCCATCAGACATTCGCGGCCGAAGTCTTCGGTGAGCTTGTCGTTCAGGCCGTATAGCTCTTTGGTAGCGTCGGATTCCTTGGAGATATCGAGCAGATCGGGCACGGCCGATTGCATGCGGAAGGCGAGTTCGTAGTTCTTGATTGTGGCGTCGAGTTCGCTGACTTGGCCGAAGCGTTCGACGACGCCTTTGTTGAATTTCGAGAGCAGGCCGAGCTTTTCGCGCTGCGCGGCGGCGTGGGCGGGGGGCGGAGTCAGATCGGCCACGGGGTGTTCGCCACGGCGGAAGAGCGTGCCCTGGTAGCTGGCGGGAAGGAAGCCGCTGGCGAAGCAATCGAGGCCGCCGGGCGGGATGAGGCCGCTTTCGAGGACGATGAAGCCGGGGAGATTTTCGCTCTCGCTGCCGAGGCCGTAGTTGACCCAAGCGCCCATGCTGGGGCGGCCCTGGAAGCCGGAGCCGGAGTGGATGAAGTAGTTGGCGGCGGTGTGTTCGGAGTGGTCGGCGACCATGGAGCGGACGATGCAGAGATCATCGACACAGCCGGCGACGTGGGGAAAGAGTTCGCTGACGGTGGCGCCGGACTGGCCGTATTGCTTGAAGCTGAAGGGCGAGCCGTAGACGAGGTCGCTGATATTGAAGACGGTGGTGGGCGGGCGGAAGGGGAGTTTTTTGCCGTGATCCTGGCGGAGGCGGGGCTTGGGATCGAAGGTATCCATCTGCGACGGGCCGCCGTCCATGAAAAGGAAGATGACGTTCTTGGCCTTGGCGGGATGGTGCATGCCGGCTTTGGTGGCGCCTTGCGCGAGCATGTTCATGAGGGCCAGGGAGCCGAAGCCATTGGCCGCGCGGGTGAGGAATTGGCGGCGATTATTCGACATAGAGGAACTCCGCGGAGTTGAACAGGACGTGGGCGAGGTCGGCCAGCGGGCGGCCTTTTTCGAGGAATTGGAGCGATTCGTCAGCTTCCCACTTTTCCGGGGCGCGGCCGAAGGCCTGGCGGAAGAGGAGTCGAATCCGGTCGCTGTTGGCGGCGCCGGCTTCGCGGGTAACGCGGGCGGCCCACTTTTCGGCCTGATCGAGGACGAACTCGTTGTTCATCAGGATGAGGGCTTGCGAGGGGACGGTGGAGGTGCCTCGGGAGCCGATGGTGGAGATGGGCAGCGGGTAATCGAAGGCGAGGAACATGGGGGTGAGGAAGTTGCGGCGCACCTGTATGTAGAGGCTGCGGCGGCCATCGCCATCGAGCGGGCCGGACTTGGGTTTGCCTCGGCCATCCTGATACTTGCTGATATACGGACCGACGCTGGGGCCGTAGAGCTGCGGGTTCAGCGAGCCAGAGACTTTGAGCATGGCGTCGCGAACCGATTCGGCTTCGAGGCGTTGGACGGGGTAGTGGTGGAGGAGGTCGTTGCGGGGATCGGCGGTGGCGGCTTTTTCGTCCGCACGACTACTCATGCGATAGGCAGCGGAGAGAACGATTTCGCGGTGGAGTTGTTTGGTGCTCCAGCCGCTGGCGACAAATCTCGCGGCGAGGGTTTCGAGAAGTTCCTTGTGCGAGGGGCGTTCGCCGGTGAGGCCGAAGTTGTCGGCACTGCGGACGAGGCCGTGGCCGAAGTGGTGTTTCCAGACGCGGTTTACGTAGACGCGGGCCAGGAGCGGGACGGCTTCGGAGGTGAGCCAGTCGGCATAGAGGAGCCGGCCGGAACCTTTGATGGCAGGGGGTTCGGGCGAGCGCCACATGACTTGCAGGAAGTGGCGGGGCACGGTGTCGCCGAGGTTCTGATGGCTGCCGCGAATGTGGAGGCGAATGTCCTGCGGGGCTTCGTCCCAGGCGATCATGCCGAAGTTGGATTCGGGGAGTGCGGCGGGGAGCGGAACAGGTTCCTGCCAGGTGGCGGGCTCGACGATTTCGGTGGGCGGGGGTTTGGACTCTTCGGAGAAGATGATGGTATCGATGGCGATGCTGCCGGTGCGGGAACGGTCGACCAATTCGAAGTAACAGCTGCGCTCATAGGCGAGCGTCATGCGGAAGCTGACCCATTCGAAATCCTGTTTGCCGTTGCCTAGCCAGTGAACGCTCTTGTAGTCATCGGCGACGAGGGTGAGGCGGAGCGGTTCGCGTTCGATGAGGTTCTTGTCGCCTTTGGTGCCGGTCAAGCGGACATGGACCCAGTGTTTGGGCATGCGGAATTTCTGACTGGTGAGGGAGCCGACGAGTTCATTGGCGCCGCGGCCGGCGGAATCGGCCACCCCATCGCGAGGGCCGTTGGCGAAGGCTTCGCCGGTGGGGATCCACTTGCCCCAGGTGGGGCCGTTGAAGTCTTCGAAGATCTCGTCGGAGGGGCGGAGGGCGAGTTTCAACTTGCCGGGCTTGCGGGTGACGGGAGCGACGCGGCTATGGGCGACGCGGATTTCGGCGGCGCGTTGGGGCGAATCGATGACGGCTTCGCGCATGGCGGTGGAGTGCATGATGCCGGCCATGCCGTAGTAGTCGGCGGTGGGGATGGGATCGAACTTGTGATCGTGGCAGCGGGCGCAGGCGACGGTGAGACCGAGGAAGGTTTTGCCGATCACATCGAGTTGATTGTCGACGGCGTCGGCTTTGGATTTGACGGAGTCGGTGGCGCTGTTGAGGACTTCGCCGAACCAGAGGAAGTTGGTACCGAGGGGGGATTCGAGCTTGGCGCCGTCCTTGGAGAGGCGGGGCTTGGGGAGAAGATCGCCGGCGATGTGTTCGCGGACGAAGGTGTTGTAGGGGACGTCTTCGTTGAAGGCGCGGGTAACGTAGTCGCGGTATTGCCAGGCGTCGAGTTTGTTGTTGTCGTATTCGTGGCCGTTGGTTTCGGCGAAGCGAACGAGATCGAGCCAGTGGCGGCCCCAGCGTTCGCCGTAGTGGGGAGAGGCGAGGAGACGATCGACGACTTTAGCGTGGGCTTGCGGGGCCTTGTCGGCTTCGAAGGCGTCGACTTCGGCGGGGGTGGGCGGGAGGCCGGTGAGATCGAAGCTGACGCGGCGGAGCCAGGCGCGGCGGGAGGTTTCCGAGGCGGGGGTGAGGGACTTTTCTTCGAGCTTGGCGAGGATATGGGGATCGATGGCTGTGCGGGGCCAAGCTTTGTTTTGCACGGCGGGGGGCGCAGCGGGGGCGAGCGGCTGGAAGGCCCAGTATTTGCGGCCGCGATCGAGATCGATGCCGGCAGGGGATTTGCGGGTGGTGGCGGCGGCGTCTTCGCGCGGGTCGGGCGCGCCCATGCCGATCCAGGTTTTGAAGTCGGCGATGACGGCATCGGGCAGTTTGCCGGTGGGCGGCATGCGGAGATGGAAATCGGTGTAGGAGACAGCTTTCCAGAGGCGGCTGTCTTCGGGCTTACCGGGGACGACGACGGGGCCGGAGTCACCGCCCTTGCGGAGCGCGGCGCGGGAATCGAGTTGTAAATTCGCTTTGGGTTCGCGGAGTTTAGCGCTGTGGCAACCGTAGCATTTTTCCACGAGAACAGGCCGAATACGGCTTTCGAAGAACTCGTCGCCTTCGGCGGCGAACAGGGCGGCGCCGGCCAGCAGTATGGCGGGTAAGCATCTCATGCAGGTGGCCTTATTATAATCATTGGCATCGGGTCCGCTGGAAGAATGGCGGCCGAAACGAACGGGACACCATGCAAACTATCGGGCGATATCAACTTCGGCAGGAATTGGGACGCGGCGGGATGGGTGTGGTTTATCGCGCTTACGACCCGGAGTTGGACCGGGAAGTGGCGTTGAAGAGCGTGATGCTGGAAGGGATCACACCCGAGCAGCGGGTTGCGAACGAGCAGTATTTGTCGCGCGAGGCGCGGGCGGCGGCGCGGTTGCAGCATCCGCATGCGGTGGCAATTTACGACTTTTTCAGCTCCGGGGATCGCGCGTTCATTGTGATGGAGTTTGTGCGGGGCGCCAGCCTGGAGGCGCTGTTGGCGACCGGCGACACGAGCAACCATGGACTGACGCTGCAGGTCCTGCGAGAAGCGGCATCGGCACTGGACGCGGCGCATTTGGCTGGGATTATTCATCGCGATGTAAAGCCGGGCAACATTCTGCTCGACGAGACGGGGCACGTGAAGATTGCCGATTTCGGCATCGCGCGGCTGACGACGGGCAACGTGACGCAGACATCGCCATCGATGGGCACGACGGCGGGCACGCTGAGCTACATGTCGCCGGAGCAGGTGCGTGGGGACAAGCTGGACGGGCGGTCCGACCAGTTCGCGTTGGCGGTGCTGGCGTTCCAGCTCTTCACCGGGCAACTTCCGTTTCAGGCTGAGACCTGGATTGCGCAGTCGTACAAGATTCTGAACGAAGCGCCGATTCCGCTGCAATCACTGAATCCGAACCTGCCGCCGAGCGTGGCGATGGCAATCGGCGTGGCGCTGCAGAAGGACCCGATGCAGCGGTTTCCGACTTGCAAAGCGTTCGTGGATGCGTTGGCCGGGACAGTTGTTGCCCACGAAGAAAAGAAATCAAAGTTCGATAACCGATGGCTTCTGATTCCGATTTTTGTCCTTGCAACGGGATTTACGCTGATGATCATTCGGCAGGCGATACGGACGATGGAAACGCCGGCGCCGCAACCGAGCGCGGCACCCGCAGTGGCCGCGACGACACCGGCGAATCCGGTAGTGGCCCCGGCGCCGTCAACGTTGCCGCCGCCGCCGCAGGAAGAGTCGCTCGCGTTAATTCTGGACGGGATTCCAATGGACTTCGCGAAGATCCCGGCCGGGCAATATGTGATGGGGTGCGACAGTTGCGACATGGCGGAGAAGCCGGAACATAGGGTGGATATCACCAAGCCATTCCAACTCGGCCGCACGGAAGTGACAGAAAAACACTGGAATGCGGTCATGACGGGTAAAGCGTCCGGGACGAATAAGCCAAAGGTAAACATCAGTTGGAATGATGCGCAGGCGTTCCTGGCGAAACTGAACGCCCGCGGAGATGGTTTCCACTACCGGCTGCCGACAGAAGCCGAATGGGAGTACTGCGCGCGTGCCGGGGATAGGGGACTGGGGCCACGGAACATTGACGATTACGCATGGACGTCCAACAATGCGAGCGGGGAGTTGCAGGAAGTGGCATCCGCAAAACTGAGCAACCTTTGGGGACTCTACGACATGCTTGGCAATGCCAGCGAGTGGACGAGCGATTGGCTGGCAATGGATTACTACCAACACAGCCCCCAAAAAGATCCGCAGGGGCCGGCGTCGGGAAAGATGCGTATGTTTCGCGGCGGCCATGCGGGCATGGGCGCCGCAGTGGCGTTCTACTATAACCGCAGCGCAGACGAGCCATCCGCAAAAGGGCCCTACCTGGGCATGCGTGTTGTCCGGCAGAGGAAATAGGGATGTCACGGGGCTGGGAGAACAAATCGGTGCAAGGGATGATGGACGATCACGACAATCGTCCGAAGCACCGCGAGCCTGAGAAATCGGCGGAACAACTGGCGTGGGAGAAGAAGAAGTACGGTTTGGAGTTGTCGCGGAAGGGAGTCATGAATGACTTGGAACGGGCGAGTCATCCGCGGCAGCGCGCGCAGTTAGAGGCGGCGTTGCAGCACTTGGATGGCCAACTGGCGGCGTTGGGGCTAGTGGCGCCGGATCATGAGACCGGCACCGGTAAAGGCGACGCCGAATAGAGTGAACATCCCGACAGGCACGAAGAACTCGACATTCCAACCCGGCTTTGCGGCGACGTTCCAGCGATCCGTTGGACTGATGCGGAAGTGGCAAGGGGTGCTCTTGGAAATGCAGACCTCCCGGGCGAGTTCATCGTAGGGACCCTGGTTAGCGCCGAGGCCACCGTGGAGCGTGGCGCCGTTCCATTGGAAGGTGAGTACGTTGTGCGGATGGAGTTGGATGCGTCTACGGGCTTCCGGCGTGATTTGGACGTTGGGAGGGAGGGACTGCGGTTCGTAGTCGGCGGGCGCGGACTGAAGCGTGGCGGTGGCGCTTGTCCAGGAAACGATCTTGGGGAGTTGGGTGGCGATGAACAGGAAATCGCCAGTCAGCGCGCAGACGCCCACGGTGAAGAAGACAATCCAGATGCCGAGGTGCCGCCTCAACCACGAGTTTTTTAACCAGGAGGATTCCTCAGCGGCGATCGTGCCGAGGGCTAGAGCAAAAAAGCCAAAGATTACGATGGCGATGAGGAAGCCGATGGCGGCGTTCAACTCCTGCAACGCCAAGGAACCGGGCAGGCGAATGGCGCGAGCTTCGCCGCGGAGCTGGTATATCTGATGGCGGGCACCGGGGGCCCAGCGAGTGAGTTCGTCAAAGGCCTCCTCCGGGTAGGCGGCGCTGGCGGGGACATCTTCCCAGTGGATCGGGCGGGCGCTGCCATCGGTGGTGATGAGATCGAGACGCAGGGTGTAATCGACGTCAGTAGGATCGGCGGTGACATCGGAAGAAGCGTCAATCAAGAGTGAGCTTCTGACGACTTCGACGGGAATGGTGCGCATGCGCGCGTAGGCCCAGAGATTGTGCGCGAAGCCATAGACGCAGAGGAGCGTGAAGACCGTGAACACCCCAGTGATAGGCAGAAGGAGTTTGGAACGGGGTTGTTTCATTTTGTCATCGCCTCCAAGGGGTATAAGGGGGGAGGGATGGTGAGTCGGCCGGGGCTCGAACCCGGGACCACCGCATTAAAAGTGCGATGCTCTACCAACTGAGCTACCGACTCATCGTACACACGCAGAGGCAACATTCCGCCCTGCCGTCCTCTGTCAGGATAGCACAAAAGGCCCATAAAAAGGCGGTTTAGTAACGGACAGCGCGCAGGTCGATCTTGTCCCAGTTCCATTCGCCCAAGCCCATGGCGCCGGCGATCTCGATGTGTTCCGGTTGGCGGTGAATGAAATGGCTGAACTCGTCGGGTTTGTCGTCGACGAGTTTTGAGTTGCCGACGGCCACTCGTTTGGCGTCGATGACGCGCCAACCGACGTGATCGAGCGCCACCGGATCGGTAGCGAAATAGATGTGCTTGTGTTCCCAGACGAATTGCGGCTTGGCGCCTGGGCCGCCGTGGTAGAGGCCCTTGACGCCGTCGAGGATATGCAGGACGGCCTTGTTTCGAATAACGGGCATCTGCACGACGGCGGGGATGAAGGCGCCACAGGCGTTCAGGGAAACGCTGGAGTGGCTGCGGGCGACGTTGTTGACCAGGCCGTGGGAGAGGTTCTTCAGCGCGAGGGTGACGCCGGCCGATTGGTGGTCTTTCAGCACGCAGAGGTTGATGAGCTTGTTGACGGATTTCGAGATGAAGTTGGAGGCGAAGGAGCGGCGCATGGTGAGGTTGGCGAGGTCCTGGCCGGGCTGCACCAGCGCCATTTCCATGTAGTGGTCGCGATCGTAGCCGTCGATGCCGAGTTGGATCTCCTCGTAGTCTTCGGCGGCGTGCATCCAGCGGACTTTTTCGGGCAACCACTTATCGAAACCGGCCTGGAGAAACTGGCGGCGATAGCGGTCGTAGACGACGATATCCTGCGCCTTCACGCCGGTGGCCATCACACCGGCGATGATTTCTCGCAGCACTTCCGGCGCGGAAATCACGTGCGGTTGCCCGACGGGATTCACCTTGATGCCGACCACGTCGCCCGGTTCGAAGAAGCGTTTCCAGGCGTCGATCCAGCCGTCGGCGCCGGTGAGATCCTGCATCCCGCGGCGCATCATGGTGGTGATGGGCCCAGCCTGGTAGGCGCCGTTGACGATGGAGCCGGGGTGTTCGACGTCAATAACGCGGCCTTTGAACGGCCCGGGCATACCGAGGCCCTTCAGCGTGGCGGCGTGCGAGGCGAACTGCGAACTGAGCGCCAACGGGCCGGCGGGAAGCGTCTGCAGAAAGCGGCGGCGGTGCAGGCAGGGACGGGGCGTCATGCCCACAGGATAATGCACAATTGGATGCCGTGGAGGGGACGTGCCCCGGGGCCCCTGCGATATACTCAACTGTTTTAGGAGAAACCATTTGCGCGTAGGAATGATCGGCACGGGCGCTATCTCGAATATGCATGCCCGGGCCCTGAAAAACATTGGGTATGAACTGGTCGTTTGCACGGATGTGAACGAGGAGTACGGCCGCAAATTCGCCGAAGCCAACGGCTGCGAATTCGTGCGCACGTACGAAGAAGTGTGCCGGCATCCAAAGGTGGATTACGTCGACGTATGCACCTTCCCCGACTTCCGGCTGCAGCCGCTGGAAATC
>JBIKOG010000179.1:0-15598 GCA_044358225.1 Bryobacteraceae bacterium
GGGAATCCGGCGAATTCCAAGCCGCCGTCGGACCTGGATTGGGATATGTGGTTGGGGCCGGCGCCGAAGCAGGAGTTCAATAAGAATCGCTGGGGTGTGGATCCGAAGGCGTTTTCGCACTTCCGTTGGTTCTGGGATTTCGCGGGCGGCATGATGACCGATTGGGGCGTGCACGTTTTGGATATTGCGCGCATGGGCATGGGCGAGGCGATGCCGAAGGCTGTGTCGGCGATGGGGCAGAAGTTCCTGATTCAAGATAACCGGGATACGCCGGACACGCTGTCGGCCATTTACGAGTTTCCGAAGTTCATGGCGCAGTATGAGAACCGGATGTTCAACGCGAATTCGATGTTCAAGCAGGGCTACGGGACGATGTTCCACGGGACGAAGGGCACGATGTTTGTGGACCGTTCGCTGTATCGGATTGTGCCGGAGGCGGGATCGGAATCGATGGAAGTGGTGGAGACGAAGTCGTCGGATAACTCCAATGTGAAACACTGGGCGAACTTCCTGGAATGTATCAAGACGCGGCAGCGGCCGGCGGCGGATATTGAGATCTGTTATAAATCCACCGTTACTTGCTTGTTGGCGAATATCTCGATCCAGTCTAAGCAGCGCGTGGATTGGGACGAAGCCAACAATCGCATTGCGCAGCCGGAACTGCGGAAGTATATGAGCCGTCCGGAACGCGCGCCGTGGAAGATTTCGGTGTAAGTCGATGAAATACCTGCTCCTGGCTATTGGGGTCATTGGTTTGGGAACCGCGGGGGAGTGGCCGCGGTTCCGCGGCCCCAATGGTTCGGGGGTGGCCGATGGCGCGGCGCTGCCAGCGGAGTTGGGTGCGGATAAGCCGTTTGTGTGGAAGACGGCGTTGATGAAAGGCAAGTCGTCACCGGTGGTGACTTCGTCCCGGATCTTCTTGACTGGGCACGAGGGCGGGAAGTTGTTTACGATTGGGCTGGATCGGAAGACGGGGAAGATCCTGTGGACCCGGGAGGCCCCGGGGGCGCGCGAGGAGAAGCGGAACGCGTTGAACGATCCGGCGGCGCCGAGCGCTGTTAGCGATGGGACCAATGTTTACGTGTTTTTTGCGGGGTTTGGGTTGCTGTCGTATACGGCCGATGGGGTGGAGCGGTGGCGGACGGCGATGGGGCCGTTTTCCAATTTTCATGGGATGGGCGCTTCGCCGGTGTATGCCGACGGGCGCGTGTTCATGATTGTGGATCAGGACTTGGAGGCGCATCTGTTGGCGCTGGATGCCGGGACGGGGAAGCCCGTTTGGAAGACGATGCGGCCGGAGGCGGTGCATAGTTTTTCGACGCCGGTGATTTATAAGAACCAGATTATTGTGCCGGGTTCGTACCAGATGGTGGGCTATGAGCAGGCGACGGGGAAAGAGATCTGGCGGGTGCGGGGGATGACTTATCAGGTTAAGTCTGTGCCGGTGGTGGAGGGGGATACGTTGTACTTCAATGGGTGGGCTCCGGGGGCGGAGCCGGCGGAGAAGTTAGTGATGCCGGACTTTCCGGAAATGTTGGAGAAGTATGATGCCAACAAGGATGGAAAGTTAGCGAAGACGGAAGTGCCGAAGCCGCTGATGCCGGGTAACTGGGATATGCAGGATTTGGATAAAGACGGGGTTTATAGCGCGCGGGATTGGGAGGTTTATCAGAACCGGCGGCGGGCGAATAACTTTGCGATGGCGATGAAGTTGGGCGGGACGGGGGATGTGTCGCAGACGCACGTGATGTGGAAGTATGAGAAGTCGCTGCCGGACGTGCCGTCGGTGTTGGTATATCGGAACGTGATGTATATGGTGCGGAATGGGGGGATCTTGCAAACGCTGGATTCGGCGACGGGGGAGATGAAGAAGCAAGGGCGGCTGCCGAATGCGCTGGAGGAGTATTATGCTTCGCCGGTGGCGGGGGATGGGAAGGTGTATTTTATCAGCCGGATGGGAAACGTGACGGTGTTGGAGGCGGGGGCGAATTGGGGCGTGCGATCTTCGGGGACTTTTGACGAGGAAGTGTTTGCGACGCCGGCGATTGCGGATGGGCATATGTGGGTGCGGACGGCAACGGCGCTGTACGATTTCGCGGTACGTTAACGCTATATAATGCTGGGAGCGTGCGAACCTCCTTTCTTCTATTTACCCTGGCCCTGGCTGCGGCCGGGCAGAACTTTGATGCGTCCGCGGGGCCTGTTTTTAAGGCCAAATGCGCGGGTTGCCATGGGGCGGCGGCGCAGGGCAAGTTAGACCTGCGCACGGCGGAAGCGACGCTGAAGGGCGGCGCGTCAGGGCCGGCGATTGTGGCGGGGAACGCGGCGAAGAGTTTCTTGATCGATAAGATCGTGACCGGGCAGATGCCGCCGGGCAAGGCGAAGTTGAGCGACGCCGAAATTGACGTGATCCGCGGGTGGGTGGATAAGTTGCCGCCGGTGGAGACGGTGGCGCGGGTTTCCGAGCATGAGGTGCGGGGGATTTTGCAGGCGCGGTGTGTGACTTGCCATGGCGGGTTGAGCCAGAAGGGCGGGTTGGATTTACGCACGATGGCGAGCCGGCTGAAGGGCGGGAAGTCCGGGCCGGCGCTGGTGCCGGGGAAGCCGGAGGCGAGCACGATGTACTCGCGGATTGTTAGCGGGCAGATGCCGCCGGAGAAGATGGCGAAGGAGTTGGCGGTGGAACTGCCGACCGAGGCGGAGACGGCGAAGATTAAGGCCTGGATTGCGCAGGGTGCGCCGGGGCCGGAGCCGTTGCCGGCTGTTGCGGGTGTCTCCGATAAAGACAAGCAGTTCTGGTCGTTTCAGCCGCCGGTGCGGCCTTCTGTGCCCGCGGTGAAGGGTACGGCGCGGAATCCGATTGATGCGTTTTTGTTGAGTCAATTAGAGGCGAAGGGGCTGAGTTATTCGCGGGAAGCGGATAAGTTGACGCTGTTGCGACGGGCGACTTTGGACTTGACGGGGTTGCCACCGACGCCGGCGGAGATTTCGGCCTATTTGGCGGATTCGTCGGCGGACGCTTATGAGAAGTTGATTGACCGGTTGCTGGCTTCGCCGCGGTATGGCGAGCGGTGGGGGCAGCATTGGCTGGACCTGGCTGGCTATTCGGATTCGGAAGGGTTTGGGCAGGATGACGGCGTGCGGCGGTTTGCGTGGCGGTACCGGGATTATGTGATCCGGTCGTTGAATGCGGATAAGCCGTATTCGGTTTTCCTGACCGAACAACTGGCTGGGGATGAGATGTCGGACGACTGGAAGAAGGCCAAGGGCGTGGCGTCGCAGGAGGTTTTGGACCGGCTGGCGGCGACGGGCTTTTTGCGGACGACGCCGGACCCGACTAACTCGGCGGAGCGCGGATTGATTTCCGAGCGGATGAATATTGTGGCGGAGGAGTTAGAGGTTTTGACTTCGTCGGTGATGGGATTGACTGTCGGCTGCGCGCGTTGTCATAACCACAAGTACGATCCGATTCCGCAGCGGGATCATTACCGGTTGAGCGCGATTCTGCAGGGTGCTTATGACCCGTATGAGTGGCGGACGCCGAACAAGCGGGAACTGGACTTGGCGTTGGAATCCGAGCGGACGGAGACGGAGAAGGTGAATGCGCCGATTCAGGCGGATATCAAGAAGCTGCAAGATGCGATGAAGAAGGCGGGGGAGCCGTTCCGGGCACAGTTGCTGGAGGAGCGGTTGAAGGAGTTGCCGGAGGGTGTGCGGGCGGATTTGAAGGTTCCGGCGGAGAAACGAACCGAGGCGCAGAAGTATCTGGCGGATAAGTTTGCGGCGACGTTGAAGATTGAAGACCGGGACCTGGAGCGGAAGTATCCGGAGTATGCCGGGGCGGTGCGACCGTTGCAACGGGAGATGCAGGAGTTGCGCGGGAAGCTGAAGCCGAAGCCGCATGTGCGGGTGCTGACCGATAATGCGGAGCCTTCGGCGCATTACCTGTTGCGGCGCGGGGAGCCGACGAACTTTGGAGAGGTTGTGGAGCCGGGCGTGCCGGTGGTGTTGGCGAATGCGGCGTTGAAGCCGTACGCGCCGGAGCCGGCTTTTGCGGGGACGACGGGGCGGCGGTTGGGGTTGGCCAAATGGCTGACGCAGCCGAACCATCCGCTGACGGCGCGGGTGGCGGTGAACCAGCTTTGGATGCGGCATTTCGGGCGCGGGATTGTGGCTTCGGTTTCTAACTTTGGGCGGAGTGGAATGGCTCCATCGCATCCGGAGTTACTGGATTGGTTGGCGACGGAGTTTGTGGCGAAGGGCTGGAGCATGAAGACGATGCACCGGATGATGATGACTTCACAGGCATACCGGCAGACTTCGAAGGTGGATTCGGCGCTGCTGGCGGCGGACCCGGAGAATGTGTTGGTTTCGCGGATGCCGCTGCGGCGGATGGATGCGGAGACGCTGTTCGATAGTTTAATTACGGCCGCGGGGCGGCTGGACACGACGGCGTTTGGACCGGCGGCGGAACTGGACATTCGGCCGGACAAGGAAGTTACGGTGAAAGCGGGTAAGGATGGGTTCCGGCGGAGTATCTATGTGTTGCACCGGCGGCAGACACCGGTGTCGCTGATGGATGCGTTTGACCAGCCGTCGATGACGCCGAACTGCACGGAGCGGCGGCGGTCCAACGTGGCGACGCAGGCGCTGCATATGATGAACGGATCGATGGCTTGGGAGCTATCGCGGTACATGGCGGGGCGTGTGATTGATGATGCCGATGGCGACCGGGCGCGGCAGGTGGAACTGGTGTATTTGCGGGCGCTTTCGCGGCGGCCGACTGAGGCCGAGGTGAAGATGGGGATGGAGGCGATTGCGAGCTTCCGCGAGGCTTGGCCGGCGCGGTTGCAATCGGACAACGGGGCCGAGCCGCGGGCGGCGACGGCGAGTTGGTTGGCGGTGGCGAACTTCTGCCACGCGATTTTGAATTCGGCTGAGTTCAGCTTTGTTGACTAAGGACTTTTATGGCTAAGACTTCCAGACGCGATTTCTTCTCTTCGGTGGCGAATGGGCTGCACGGAGCGGCGCTGGCCGGGTTGTTGGGAAATGACTTGTATGCGAACGGCGGCGTATTTGATTTGACGCCGAAGAAGTCGCACTTTCAGCCGAAGGCGAAGGCTGTCATTCAGTTATTCATGAATGGCGGGCCGAGCCAGGTGGATTTGTTTGATCCGAAGCCGATGTTAACTAAGTTGGCTGGGACGGCACCGAGCAAAGAGTTGAGCTTTGCGATTTCGAATGGCGACACGCCGGGCGTGTTGATGCCGTCGCCGTTTACGTTCAAGAAGTATGGCAAGAGCGGGATGGATATTTCGAGCGCGATGCCGCATTTGGCGACTTGCGCGGACGACATTGCGGTGATCCGGTCGATGTATGGCGAGCACGCCAATCACGAGCCGGCGCTATTCCTGATGCATACGGGACGGACGATTGCGAGCCGTCCGGCGATTGGTTCGTGGGTTTCCTACGGGCTGGGGACGGAGAACCGGAACCTGCCGGCGTATGTGGTGCTGGACGATCCGAAGGGGTTGCCGATTAACGGGATTTCGAACTGGCAATCGGCATGGCTGCCGCCGATTTATCAGGGGACGCGTTTCCGGACGGAGGGGCCGCCGGTGTTGAATTTGGAGCCACGGGCGGAGATTCCTACGCCCTTAGTGGAAGCCGAGCGGAACTTACTGCGTAAGTTAGACGCGGCGCATTTGGCGGAGCGGCCGTATCAGCCGGAGTTGGACGCGCGGATATCGAGTTATGAGCTGGCGGCGCGGATGCAAATGGCGGCGTCCGATGCGCTGGATGTGAACAAGGAGACCGAGGCGACGCGGGAGGCTTATGGGCTGAACGATCCGGCGACGGCTTCGTACGGGAAGCGGTGCCTGATGGCGCGGCGCCTGATTGAGCGCGGCGTGCGGTTTGTGCAGCTCTACATTGAGAGCCAGATTTTTGATTCCCACGGGGATATCCAGGGCAGCTTGAATTACGCTTGCGGGAAGACGGACAAGCCGGTGGCGGCGCTGGTGAAGGACTTGAAACAGCGCGGGCTGCTGGATTCGACGCTGGTGGTTTGGGGCGGCGAGTTCGGGCGGTTGCCGATTTCGCAGGGCGCGTTTAAGAACGCCGGGCGCGACCACGGGCCGAACGGGTTTAGCGTGTGGATGGCGGGCGGCGGGGTGAAGGGCGGGACGGTGTTTGGCTCGACCGACGATATTGGATTCAAGGCGGCGGAAAACCGCGTGAGCGTCCATGACTTCCATGCGACGATTCTGAATCAGCTGGGGCTAAAGCACCGTGACTTAGTATTTGAACGGCACGGGCTGAAAGAACGGCTGACGGATCAGTTCCCGGCGCGGGTAGTTACTGAGATCCTTTCTTAAGCCGGAACCAGAGTAACTGATCAGGGCGGACTCCAGTAAGGATTTCGCCCTTTTTTGATACGTCGATGGAGTGGTGGCCGGGGCTATCGATTTGGCCGAGGATGGCGCCGGTGGCGGGGTCGAGCTTCATGATCCAGCCGGGAGCGCCGTTGGGCTCATTGCGGGGCTGGCAGCCGATCCAGAGGGCACCGTTTTGCAGGTGGAGGGAGAAGGTTTTGTTGCCGTTTCCGGGGATTTCGGAGAGGTACTTCCCTTCCCTGGTGAAGCGCTGGATGCGGCCGTTTTCGCGGTCGGCGACGTAGATGGTTTGGTCCTTATCGATGGCGATGCCGTGGGGGAGGTTCAACTGGCCGGGGCCTTGGCCTGGTGTGCCCCATTGGCGGAGACGGTTGCCGTTGGCATCATATTCGAGGATGCGGGCGTTGCCGTAGCCATCGGCGATGAAGAGGTGGCCATCGGGGGCGAAGGCGATGTCGGCGGTGCGGTTGAATTGGCTTTTTGTTTTGGGTTGTTCGCCGACGGTGAAATCGAGGAGGATTTTACCTTGGGGGGTGAATTTGAGGATGCGGCTGCTGGCAGCGTCGACGGTCCAGATGTTGCCTTGGGGATCAACTCGGATGCTGTGGGGGATTTGGTAGAGACCCTTGCCCCATTCGCGGAGGACCTTGCCCTTTTCGTTGATGGCGACGACGGGTTCGGCGGAGAGGCCGCGCTGGAGGAGATAGATGGTTCCTTTGCCGTCGGAGGCGGAGGAGGAGATCATGCCCAGTTCCCAGTTGGGGCGGGGCGGCGTGATTTTGACGTGGGTGAGTTCGAGCGGGAGTATGGCGGCGAGTAAGAAGAGGGGGATCATATTGTCGAGTTGCGGGTGCCGTTGTTATATGGGATTTTGGCGGCCAGGGAGAAGATGGGGTCGATGGGGGCGTTGTTCGTTAATGCGTCGGCCACATATTCGCCGATGACGGGACCGTGTTTGTAGCCATGACCGGAGCCGCCGCCGAGTAGCCACACATTATCACTTTGCGGATGGCGATCGATGAGGTAGTCGCCGGAGGCGGTGTTTTCGTATTGGCAGACTTCGGCTTGGAGGAGCGGGGCGTCTTTGATTTTGGGGAAGCGTTGGGCGAGGTAGCTACGGACTTTTTCGACAGTTTGTTCGGGAACGGAGCGATTTTCGGTATCGGGATCGATGACGGGGCCGTGGGTATCGATGGCGATTTTGAAGCCGCGGGATTCGATGTCGGGGATACCGTAGAGGCCGTGGGCGCTATCGATCCAGCAGGGCATGGCTGGGGCGTGCCAGGTGCGATCGCCGGGGGTGGCGCCGAAGTAGAGGACCTCCTGGCGGGTGGGGCGGATGATATCGGCGAGTAAGTTTGGGAATAACTTGGGCAGCCAGGGGCCGCAGGCGTAAATATAGGTTTCGGCTTCGCCGTTGGGTTCGGTGAATTGTTGCTGGCGGTAGGTGAGGCCTTCGGCTATCGTTTTGCGGACGACGGTTTGGACGCCGCGGCGGGCGAGGAGGCCGGCAGCGTCTGGCTCCCAGATGGCCCAGTACTCAGGGGGCACTTGGAACTGGGGGAAGCGTTCGGTGATTTCGGCGGCGGTGAGGACGGCGTGGGGGATGGCGCAGTTGGCGAAGGTTTGGAGGGTATCGAGGGCGGCCTGGTGGCCGGGGCGGGAGAGCCAGAGGATGCCGGTGGTTTGGAGGAGGGATGGGTCCGTGGTGGCGTAGAACTCTTTGTACATTTGGAGTGCTTGCCAGGACCAGCGGGTGTAGATTTCCTTGGCGCCGTAGCCCATACGCAAGATGCGGGTTTCGCCGCCGGAGGAGGCGCGGTTGTTGGCGGGGCCGTACTGATCGATCAAAAGCACGCGGCGGCCGCGGCGGTGGAGAGCGCGGGCGAGCCAGGCGCCGAAGACCCCGGCGCCGATGACGGCGAATTCGAATTCTGGCATGGTTCTATTTTGTCTTGTCACGGACTAGGATGGAGTTGCATCGAGGTATATATGCGGTCAGTCTTGGTTTTGGTTGCGGTGGGGATGGCTTGGGGACAGCAGAAGTTGTTTGAGCCGGCGGAGACTTGTTCCCAATGCCACACGAAGATTCCGGGGCCGGCGGGGGCGGTGGTGGGGCAGTTTCCGTTGTGGTCGGGATCGATGATGGCGCATGCGGGGAAGGACCCGTATTGGAAGGCCAAGGTGAAGTTCGAAGGCGACACGACGCCGGCGGCGCGGGCGGTGATTGAGGACAAGTGCATGCGGTGCCATGCGCCGATGCAGCAGTATCCGCTGCGGGCGAAGGGGGAGTTGGCGCGGATGGGGACGTTGAGCCCGGAAGGGGCGGAGGGCGTGAGCTGTACGGTGTGCCACAAGATTGTACCGGAGGGATTGGGGACGCGGGCTTCGTTTACGGGCGGGTTCAAGATCAATACGGAGAACGAGATTTACGGGCCGCATAAAGATCCGTTTCCGATGCCGATGATGCATCACGCGGAGCAGTTTCCCAAAGAGGGGCGGCACATTTTGGACGCGGCGCTGTGCGGGAGTTGCCATACGGTGATTACGCCGACGCTTAATGCAGAGGGGAAACAGGTTGGGGAGTTTGTGGAGCAGGCGCCGTATTTGGAGTGGCTGGCGAGCGATTTCAAGAAGAGCAATGTGACGTGTCAGAGCTGCCATGTGCCGACGTTGAAGGACGCGGCGGGGGCGCAGGTGGAGCAGTACATTGCGCACATGCCGCACAGGGGCGCGGGGTTCTTCCCGCCGACGCGGCCGCGGAAGCCGTTTGGGCAGCACTTGTTTTTGGGCGGGAATGCGCAGATGTTGCGGGTGATGGGCGTGGAGACGGCGGGGCGGACGGAGGAGTTTTTGCGGGGCGCGGTGGCGTTGGAGGTTGACGGGCGGGTGGAGAACGGGCAATTGGCGCTGGCGGTGGAGGTGTTCAACAAGACCGGGCACAAGCTGCCGACCGGGTTTCCGAGCCGACGGATGTGGCTGCACGTGCGCGTGAAAGACGCGGGCGGGAAGGTGGTGTTTGAGAGTGGGGCTTGGGATAAGGTTTCGGGCGAATTGGTGGGGGCTCCGACGCGGCAGGAGCATCGGGACCGGATTACTCGTGGGTCGGAAGTGGCGGTTTATGAGGCGGCGATGAAGACGCCGGATGGCGCGCCGACGATGTCTTTGCTGCGGGCCGCGGGGTATTCGAAAGACAACCGGATATTGCCGTTGGGGTTTGTTTCGAATGCACAGATTGCGCCGGTGGGCGTGGCGGGGGATGCGGACTTTAAGGCGGGTTCGGACAAGGTGCATTATTCGGTGAAGGTTGGCGGGCCGGTGACGGTGACGGTGGAGGCTCTTTACCAGAGCGTGGCGCCGCAGCATTTGGAGGGGTTGGCATTTCAGATGACGGGGCACCGGGCGCCGGTGGTGATGTCCTCATTGGAGCGTGTGATTCGATAAGATTGCGGCATGCAAATTCGTTACGCCGCTCTGTTGCTGGCCGGGCTGATGCCGGCGCAGGAGTTTCATTTGAAAGATGGGGACCGGGTTGTCTTCTTTGGAGACAGCATCACGGACCAGCGGCTGTACACGACGTTTGCGGAGACGTTTGCGGTGACGCGGTTCCCGAAGCGGAACATCACGTTTGTGCATTCGGGGTGGGGCGGGGACCGGGTGACGGGCGGCGCGGGCGGCGGGATTCAGGAGCGGCTGACGCGGGATGTGTTTGCGTATAAGCCGACGGTGATGACGATCATGCTGGGCATGAACGACGGACGCGTGCGGCCGTTTGATGCGCAGATCTTCGACATGTATTCGAAGGGGTATCGGGATATTGTGAAGCGGGTGAAGGAGGCCGATGGGGGGACGCGGATTACGGCGATTCAGCCTTCGCCTTATGACGATGTGACGTATGAGCCGCGGTTCGCGGGCGGGTACAACGGGGTGCTGTTGAAGTACTCCGATTTTGTGAAGGAGTTGGGGGCGGCGCAGGGGTTGACGGTGGCGGATTTGAACCGGCCGGTGACGGCGATGTTGGCACGGGCGAAGGCGGCGGATGCGGCGTTGTCGCAGAAGATTATTCCGGATCGGGTGCACCCTGGAGCGTCGGGCCATTTGATTATGGCGGCGGCGTTGCTGCGGGCGTGGAATGCGCCGGCGGTGGTGAGTTCGGTGACCATTGACGCCAAGGCGCGGCGGGTTACCAAGTATGAGAATGCTTCTGTCGTGAACGTTGGGTTTGGCGCGGGGGCGGCGTGGACGCAGACCGATGATGCGTTGCCGATGCCGGTAGATATGCGGGATCCGCTGATGGCGCTGGCGGTGAAGTCGTCTGATTTTGTGGAGACGTTGAACCAGCAGGTGGTGCGGGTGGAGGGGTTGGCGGCGGGCGAGTATACGCTGCGGATTGATGGGTCCGAAGTGGTGACGAAGTCGGCGGCGGAGTGGGCCAAGGGCGTGAACGTGGCGATGCTGCAGACGCCGATGTGGGAGCAGGCGATGCGGGTGCATTCGCTGACGGTGAAGCACACGGGGGTGCATCAGGCGCGGTGGCGGTCGTTGCAGGTGCCGTTAGCCAACGACGTGCAGGAGACGATGGCGGAGGGGATGGCGGCGTTGGACAAGGTGGAGGCGGAGTTGGTGGCCAAGCAGCGGGCGATGGCGATGCCGAAGCCGCACCGGTTTGAGCTGGTGCCGGGCGGAAGTGGATTCCGTAGCATTTTTAATGGGCGGGATTTGAGCGGTTGGCACATGAGCCAAGTGAACCATCACGGGAAGACGAGCGGGTGGGTGGTGGATAAACAAGCCATTACCGGGACGCAGGACAAGCCGGGGCACGGGGGGATTATTCTCACGGATAAGAAGTACAAGAACTTTGAGGTGAGCCTGGAGATCAACCCGGATTATGGGTGCGACAGCGGGCTGTTTTTGCGGGCGAGCGAGAAGGGGGAGGCATATCAGGTGTTGTTGGATTACCTGGATGGAGGGGCTGTTGGCGGGGTTTACGGGGAAAGATTGAAAGACGTGAAGACTTTCGTACCGGTGTGGCAGGAGTGGTTCAAGCGGGGGAATTGGAATCATCTGCGGGCGCGGATTGAGGGTGAGACGCCGCACATTCAGGTGTGGATGAACGGGATCAAGATTACCGATTGGACCGACACGGCGAACCATGCGGCGGACGGGGCGACCGAGGGGATGGTGGCCGTGCAGGTGCATGCGGGGAACCGCTGGGTACCGGGCGGGAAGCACCGGTTCCGGAACATCGCGATTCGCGAACTGCCGTAGTTGGTATCAAAGGCGTTACCATGGGAACAATCCATGTTCAGGGGGTTGTTACTCATGCGTACGGCTTTGCGCGCACCTTCCCTGCTCCTCGTTGCGAGCTTGGGACTTTTTTGCCAGACCTCGACTACCCAGTTGAGCGGCACGGTTTCTGATAGTACTTCCGCGTCTGTTCCGGGCGCCAATGTTACGGCTGTGAATGAAGCCACGGGCCTGAAATACTCCGTCGTGACGACGGAGGCGGGGCTGTATGCGTTTCCGTCGATCCCGGTGGGGTCGTATACCTTGTCGATTGATAAGACGGGGTTCAAGAAGTTTCAGTTGACGAAGATTGTGCTGCAGATCAATTCGCCGGCGACGGTGAACGCCAAATTGGACATTGGCGCGGCGACGGAGACGGTGCAGGTGGAGGCTACGGCCGAGACGCTGCAGACGAACAACGCGACGATCGGCAACGTGATTGAACGCAAGGTGATTGAGGCGATGCCGCTGAATGGGCGGAATCCGCTGAACCTGCTGATTTATGAGCCGGGCGTGGTGCAGCGCAGCGGGAACCAGGTGAGCGTGAACGGGTCGCGCACGGGCGCGGGAAACGTCACGATTGACGGTATTGAGGCGAATGAAAGCACCAATCCGAACCCGACGCAGAACCTGTTTCGATTGAACCCGGACAATGTGCAGGAGTTCAAGGTAACGACGCAGAACCCTTCGGCCGATGAGGGCCGTAACTCGGGGGCGAACGTTTCGGTGGCCACGCGTAGCGGCACGAATCAGCTCCACGGGACGGCGTTTGAGTTCTTCCGGAATACGGCACTGAACGCGAATGAGTTTTATTCGAACGCGCAGGGATTGCAAAAGCCCGTCATCAAGTTGAACCAGTATGGGTTTGAACTGGGTGGGCCGATCAAGAAGAACAAGACGTTTTTCTTTGGATCGTGGCAGGGGCAGAAGGTGAACTTTGCCGATCCGGTGGACAAGGCGTTTGGCGAGACAGTGGACCTGTACCGGGCGACGGCGCTGAGCGGGATTTTCCGCTACTTCGTGGTGGACAACCGGAACCCGCTGACGGTGAACGGGCAGCGGATTACGCAGAATACGCCGGTTTTGGTGAATCAGGACGGATCGCTGGCGAATGGCGTGCGGAACTGCGCGACCAATACGGACGCCAATTGCGTGCAGAGCTTTAACATCTTCCAGAACGACCCGCTTCGGCGTGGTTTGGACCCGGCGGTGAAGGCGGTTCTGGGCGGGTATCCGGCGCCGAACGCCAACAACGCTGGCGACGGGTTGAACACGGGTAACTTCCAATGGAACACGCCGTTCCAGATTCGTGGGCCGCAGTACCTGGCGCGTATCGACCATGTGATCAACGACAAGCACAACTTGTTCGGGCGGTATCTGGGTGCGGAGCAGAGCACGCTGGGCGGCGATCCGCTGAACTCACGGCCGGCGGTGCTGCCGGGGTATCCGGCGCGCGGCGAAGTGTTTCGGCCAGCGACGAACATTGCAGTTGGGTTGCGCAGCGTATTGTCGCCGCGGCTGATCAATGAATTGACGCTCGGCTTTTCGCGATTCGACTTCCTCTTCACACAGGGAGAGGCGAATCCGGCGTTCCCGAACGCACCACGTTTCACATTCAACAACTCCGATGTGGACTACATCGCCGGGCCGCGCACGCGGCGGGTGGTGAACACCTATCAGATCATCAACAACCTGACGTACGTGACCGGAGCCCATGTATTGAAGTTTGGCGGGAACATTCGCATGTACCAGCACAACGATCAGCGCGGCGACGTGGGGGGTGTTTCGTTGACGCCGGCGATTTCGCTTTCGCGGACGGTGCGGCCACCGGCGGGATTCACCTTCCCTGCCCTGGCAACGGCGACGACGCCCGGCATTGCGACCAACGATCTGAACCGGCTGCAGGGCATGGTGAATGATCTGCTGGGGATTCCGGCGACGCTGTCGCACAACTTCCTGGGCGACTTGAAGTCCGACACGTTTGCGCCGTTTCTGACGGGGCCGCAATCGGTGAGCCTGTGGGCGCAGGGACAGCGGACGAAGCAGTACAACTTCTTCTTCCAGGACGAATGGAAGCTGAAGCGGAACCTGACGATGAGCATTGGCGCGCGGTGGGAACTGAATCCTCCGCCGACCGAAGCCGGCGGGCGGGTGTATGTTCCGGATAAGGAAATTGTGGGCGGCCAGGGGCTGGTTAGTTTTGTGAAGGCCGACCGCTGGTTCCGGAATAATAATGCCGGGGCGGTGGCGCCGCGGTTGAGCTTTGCATGGTCGCCGGGTGGATCGACGAAAACGGTGATCCGGACGGGCTACGGATTGGCGTTTGATCCGGTGGCGACGTTCCAGGTGACGTCGGTGGCGTCGGCGGTTCCGGGGCAGGTGTACCGGTGCACGGCGACGGTGGGCGGCGCGACGACGGCGGGCTGCGCGAACGTGCCGAATGTGCGCCTGAGCGAATTCCCGACGGAGCTGGCGCCGCCGACAGCCAAGCCGTCGAGCCAGTTGACGCCTCCGGTTTCGTTGCAGAACAACGCGGCGACCGCACGCGTGTTTGACCAGAACCTGAAGCTGCCGACGGTGCACATGTGGAACCTGACGGTGCAGCGCGATCTTGGCCGAGGGTATGTGACGAGCGTTGGTTATGTAGGCCGGCGCGGGACACGGCTGTGGCGCAGCTGGGACATGAACCAGATTGACGCGGGTCCGATGCTGCCGAGCTTTATCGCCATGCAACGCAACATTGCGTTGGGTGGGGGCTGCCGCGCGGATGGCACGCTGGCGAACAACACGGCGTGTAGTGGAGCGGTTCAGGTGCCGTGGATTCAGTCGGGCATCATTACGCCGGCGTTTGCGAATTCGGCGGCATCGACGACCGACCTTTCGCCGATTGCGAATGCGGCCGGGAACATGGCGTTGCGATTGGAGCAGAACACACTGGCGGGGCGGCTGCGGCCGAACCAGCAGTTCGCTCAGATCTTGATGCTCGACAATGGCGCGGATTCGAACTACCACTCGCTGCAGACCTCGCTGCACAAGCGGTTCGACACGGCGGGCCTGCTGTTTGGCGGGAGCTACACGTTGGGTAAGTCGATCGACAATTTGTCGGTAGACCCGGTAGCGGCGACGACTGGCGGGGGCTTGACGACGACAGCGGCGCGGACGCCGGTGGATGGACGCAACTACCAGAACGAACGGGCGCGCAGCGATTATGACCAGCGGCATGTAATCAACATGACCGGGGTGTATGAACTGCCGTTCGGGAAGGGTAAGCCGCTATTTGGGAATGCCAATAAGGTGGTGAACACGGCGATTGGCGGGTGGAGCCTGAACGGGATCTACACGTTCCAATCGGGCGAGCCATTCTCGATCCGGTCCGGCTTCCTGACGGCGAATAACGTTTCGCAGAGCCGCGCGGCGTTGGCGCCGGGCGTGACAACGTTGCCGCAGGCGAAGCTGCAGAGCAAGGCGGGCGTGGTTGGCCCGGTGTATTTCCAGGATGCTTCGATGTTCGCCAACCCGGGACCGGGGCAGCTTGGCCTGGGCCGGAACATCTTCCAGGGCCCAACGTTCTGGAACATGGATCTGGGCATTGCCAAGGGCTTCCAGATGGCGGAGAAGGTTCGGCTGACGTTCCGCGCGGAGATCTTCAACGCGTTGAACCATGCGAACTTCCGCAATCCGCGGGATGCCTCCTCCGGCACGCCGGCGATCAACTCGCCGCTGTTCGGGCAGGCGTGCTGCGTGACGCTGTCGACGACCAGTTCAGCGAATACCAACCAGAATGGCGAGAGCTGGCGCGTGATCCAGTTTGCGCTGAAGCTGGCGTTTTAGTTCGCGGTTTGATTGAAAAGGCGCCGTGGCTTCGGTCACGGCGCTTTTCTTTTTTGGGGTCTACTTCTTCTCTTCGTCGAAGAGGC
>JBIKOG010000180.1:0-15585 GCA_044358225.1 Bryobacteraceae bacterium
CTGAAATGCCAAAATCACCCGTATGGCGTCCGCCCCACACCGCGAAACCCCAATAAAAACGATTACTTTCAGAATCGCCAGGCAAAAGTCAACCCCATTTTGACCGAGTTCTGCAAGTCGTTCACAAAAGTAGGAAATTTATATTTCCTTTCTTTCCAATAACCTGAAAAAATCCACCCCCTAACTGCTCGCCTCCCGCCTGCTAGAGTGTGGTCAGAACGAAAGGCCCCGGCCACCGGCGACTCTCCCCAGAGATCATCACCGGTCCCCGGGGCCTTTCCATTTCCACCAAAGGAATCTAGGAGAGCAACCATATGGATCGCGAACAGAAAGCTCAAATCGCCCGCGAAAACGGCGCAAAATCGAAAGGACCCGTCACACCCGAGGGCAAGGAACACAGCCGTCGCAACCGCATCACTCACGGTCAGCGCGCCACCGCCCTCAAGCTCCTCGTCCCCCCGCACTCGGCCTGTCTCGCCAACGAGGACCGCCAGGCCTTCTACAACCTCTTCGATAAACTGACCGCCAAATTCCGCCCCGCCGACGATACCGAACTCGCTCTCGTCCGCGAAATCGCCGAATTCCAATGGAAAAACACGCGCAATAAGCAGATGGAAGCGGCACTGTTCAATCGCGAGCTCGTCCGCCAGGGCACCCGCATCCAGCCCAGCCTCCCGGAACTCCGCGACCTCGAAATCTCCCTCGCCGCCCAGGAAGCCCTAACCGGCAACAAGACCGTCGCCGAGCTCCGCCGCGACACCCAGACCAACCTCCGCGCCGTCGCCGCCCTCCAGCGCCGACTCGCCCACCTGCAGGCCAAGTGGCCCGCCGCAGAAGTCGTCCCGCCGACGCCCGAAGCGGATCGCAAGCTCCACCTCGTCCGTCCCGAACCCGACGACGTTCGAACCGACGCCGAATCGCCGCAACCCGAAGAAAACACGCCGGAAGAGCTTCACGTCAACGGTCCCGTCACCGCCAAGGTCGTCGAACTCTATACGTCCATCTTCCACCCGTCGCACCTCGAACTGGTCGGGCACGAACCCCTCGACCCCGAAGCGGCCTAGAAAACCATGGAATCCCAGGCCCTTTTTCGTCAACTCCTCGACCTCTTCGTCGACGAAACCGACAGCGCGCCGCGCACAGCGCCCGCCGTGTCCCCATCCGCCTGGGCCCAGTCCGCGCTCGGCTTCACCGCCACCACCGAACAGGCGAAAACGCTCGATCACGACGCCCATCGCCTCATCCTTTGCTGCCACCGCCACTGGGGCAAAACCACCATCGTCGCGGTCAAGGCGCTGCATCATGCCATCTTCAACCCTGGCGCCGAAATCGCCGTCCTCAGCCGATCCCTAAAACAGGCCGGCCACTTACTAACTATCGTGTGTAACTTCGCCGGGAAAATCGGCTACGCCCGCAAGCGAGTCCACGGCCACGACCACTCGCTCCACTTGCCCAACGGCTCCAAGATCTTCGCCGTTGCCAACGCCGCCGATACCGCCCGCGGCTACACGGCCGACATCCTGATCGTCGACGAAGCCGCCTTCGTTCCCGATCCCGTCATCGCCGCCGCCTCCGGCGCTCTCGCGAATGCGAACGGCAAACTCTGGCTCCTTTCGGTGCCCAACGGCGAAGCCGGCCTCTTCTATAACGTCTGGCGCGCCAAAGGCCTCCCCGGTTGGCACCGCGTCCACGCCACGGCCGCCGTGGCGCCATTCGCCACTCCTGCGTTCTTGGCCGAACAGCGCCGCCTGTTCCCGCTCACTTTCCGCCAGGACTTCTTCTGCGACTTCAAGAAGGAGCAGGGCCGCTTCATCTCGCGAGAAGTCATCGAAGCCGCCTTCCGCGGAAAAAATGTTGCCCAGCCACATCCGGTTCCGAGTGGGTCTCGTATACCCCTCTGAAAGGATTTACCACCACCAACATGTCACTGCTTTTTACATGGAAACGGGTCCTCCCCCTGGCTCTACTGGCGTCGTCCGCTTTCGCCTCCAGCCACCGCGAGGCCCTCGCCGTGCTCAATGAGCCCTGCGCCGACAATACCGATACCTACGCCTGGGTCTCCGATGGCTCTCACGACAAGCTGTACCTCGTGATGAACTTCAACCCCCTTCACGAGCCCGGCCAGGGCAACCACGGCCTACGCGCCTGCAATGGCTACCGCTATGAATTTCATATCGGGAAGGGCACGTCCCTCAAGGACCGCATCGTCTACCGCGTCGAGTTCAACAACACCATCAAACCCTCCAAAACCCCGGGCCCCAACGACCCGCTCGGCGGCGGCAACGAACTCCTCTGGCAGCTCACCGGCGGCACCGAAACCATGACCGTCTGGCGCGTCGCCGGCTCGGAAAATCAAAACGGCGACGGCGACGTCGCCCTCGTCCGCGATGTCCCCGTCCTCCCCAATAACCACGGGCCCCAGACGGACCGCCTCGTCTACGGCCTCGGTGCCTTCAAGGGCTACGATTCCAGCGACGCCACCAGCCGCGAAGTCGGCCTCTACGACCAGGCCTTCGTCGACAAGTTCATCCAGAAACTGTCCAACGGCGGCCGCGCCATCGCCGGCCAGTTCGATGACCCCTACCAGCTCGACGAAAAGGGCATCTTCGACCTCGTCAACCTCGGCCGTACCGACCTGGGGAACATCTCCGGCGCCCGCCGCGGCCCCATCAAGGACGTGTTCACGGGCTTCAATGTCTTCTCCATCGCGCTCGAAATCCCGATGGCCGACATCTTCCCCAACGGCATCCCCCACAACGGCGTAGGCCTCTCCAATTCCACCGACAGCCTCCTCCGCGTCTGGAGCTCCATCAGCCGCCAGGCCACCCAAACCAGCGACGCCTCCAACATCATCACCGGCGTCAAAGGATCGGGCCCCTGGGTCCAGGTCGGTCGCAACGGCCTCCCGCTCTTCAACGCCGGCCTCGTCGGCGCCCAGCGCCAAACGCAGTACCTCCGCAGCAGCCCGATGACCGACGTCAGCAACTTCGGCGCCGACATCCTGTTCCCGGTCCTCGTCCGTGACCTCGACGCCCTCGGGATCTACAAAGCCCTCGGCGTCCCCGATGAGGCCGTCAAGACCCTCCGCGGGCCCCGCCTGGACATCATCAAGGCCGTCAACCTCGGCCGCCCGATCCCGATCGAAGACGGCTTCACCGGCGACGTCCTCACCATCGACGCCGCCATCGATTCCAGCTTCCCCAACGGCCGCAAAATCGGCGGTGGAACGGCTCCGAATCGCAACCAGGTCAACGTCAACACCGTCCTGCTCAGCCTGATCGCCGCCGGCGACCCGGCCGCCGGCCTCGCCAAAGGCGTCGAGGTGAACGACAAGGACTACAACCCCAACTTCCCGTTCCTCGCGCCCGCCCACCAGGGCCTTCTGCAGGGCCACGGCGGCACCAACACCCCGACCGTTCCGGTCATCCCCAACCCGTAGAGGAAACCATGATGAGAACCCTGGCCCTGATATTCACAACACTGACCGCGTGGTCCCACGACATGTGGATAGAGCCGGCGACGTTCGCTCCCCAACCGGGGAGCATCGTCGCGGTGAAGCTCCGCGTGGGCCAGGATCTCATCGGGGATCCGATCCCCCGCTCGGCCGCGCTGATCCGCGAGTTCATCGCGGCCGGCGCGGCGGGCCGGAAACTGGTCGTCGGACGCGAAGGCTCCGACCCGGCCGGCTTCGTCCTCCAGCCCCCCACCGGCGGCACGGTGGTGGGCTACCACAGCCATCCCAGCCCGGTGGAGCTGGACGCCGCCAAGTTCAACGCCTACGTCCAGGAAGAGGGCGTTCGCGGCGTCGCCGCTCGCGGACCGAAGGTCCGAGAGCGCTTCACCCGCTGCGCCAAAAGCCTGCTCGGCGCCACCGACCAGGTCCTCGGCTTCCCGCTCGAACTGGTCGCCGAAGCGCCCGGTACCTACCGGCTGATATATCAGACTCGCCCGCTCCCGGGCGCGCTGGTGGTCGCCTTCCGCAAGGGCCACCCGGAGGAGAAGCTCTCCGCCCGGACCGCGGCCGATGGCCGCGTCCGGCTGCCGCTCGCCGGGGAGGGCATGTGGCTGGTGAAGGCCGTCCACATTGTCCCGGACGGCGAAGACTGGCAGAGCTACTGGGCCAGCCTGACCTTCGCGAAAGGGGCCCGGTAACCCATGCGCTCCCTCCTCCTGTTCCTCCTGGCGCTCGGCGCGCAGGCCCACGAAATCGGAACCACCCGGGTCGCGGTCAGCTTCCCGGAACCGGGCGCCTACCTGGTCGAGATTACGACCGACCCGGAGGCCCTGAAAGAGAAGTGGCAGGGCGGGGAAGCGGCCTTCCTGGCTCGCGTCGACCTCCGGTTCGACGGCGTCCGCGCCACCCCCTCCATGCACCAGGAGGGCGGGGCGATCCGGTTGACCGGCGTGCTGCCAGCGGGGGCACAGACCTTCACCTGGAAGTACGGCTGGACCTTCTCCGCCTACTCGCTGACTGTTGGGCCGAACAGCGTCTGGCTCGACGGCGGGGAAACTTCGGCGCCGATCGCGGTGGCCGCTCCCGCTCCCGGGCGCTGGCGCGTCGCGGGGCAGTATCTGGTTTTGGGCTTCACTCATATCCTTCCTCTCGGCTGGGATCACATGCTGTTCATCCTGGGCCTGTTCCTGACCAGCTCCTCCGTCCGGAGCCTGCTGGCGCAGGCCACCCTGTTCACGGTGGCCCATTCGATCACGCTCGGCCTGGCCATGTTCAACGTCTTCCGGCTGCCGGCGGAGATCGTGGAACCGGCGATCCTGCTCTCGATCGTCTACATTTTCTTTGAACGCCGCGCCGCCGCGAAGCGGCGGCTGGCGCTGGTGTTCGGCTTCGGGCTGCTCCATGGCATGGGCTTTGCGAGCGTGCTGACCGAACTTGGGCTGCCGCGCGCGGAGTTCGTGACAGCGCTGGCCGGGTTCAACCTGGGGGTCGAGGCGGCGCAACTGGCCGTGATCGGGATATGCTATCTCGGTGCGACTCAATCGGCGAACCTTTCTTTCGTTAACTGGCGCTGGGCTGCTTTGCGGCGCGCCGGCTAAGCCCAACGTCCTGATGATCTGTGTGGACGATCTGAATGACTGGATCGGCTGCCTGGGCGGCAATCCGGATTCGGTCACCCCGAACTTTGACCGGCTGGCCAAAGAGTCCGTCCTGTTTACGAGCGCCCACTGCGCGGCGCCGTTGTGCAATCCGTCGCGGGCGGCGTTAATGACCGGGATCCGGCCGTCGACCTCCGGGGTGTACCAGAACAACCAGCCGTGGCGGACGGCGCCGGCGCTGGCGAAGACCCGGACGCTGCCGCAGCACTTCAGCGACCACGGGTACAAGTCGATCGGCGGCGGGAAGACTTACCACGACTCCTACCCGGACCCGGAGAGCTGGGAGGAGTATTTTCCCTCCAAGACCCAGCAGAAGCCGGCCGATCCGAAACCGGCGAAGATCCCGGCCAGCGGGTTGCCGGCGATGGCGCATTTCGATTGGGGCCCGATCGCCGAAGGCGACGCGGCGATGGGCGACCACAAGGTTGTCGACTGGGCCATGGGCCAGATGAACAAGGACCACGGGAAACCCCTGTTTCTGGCGGTGGGCCTGTTCCGGCCGCACCTGCCCTGGTATGTGCCGAAGAAGTATTTCGATATGTACCCGGTGGACAAGATCACGCTGCCGAAGGTGAACGGCGACGATCTGGACGACGTCCCGCCGCTCGGCCGGAAGATGGCCAAGCCGAACGGGGACCACAAGACGGTGACCGACCACGGCAAGTGGAAAGAGGGCGTGCAGGCGTACCTGGCCTCGATCCGGTTTACCGATACCGAGCTGGGCCGGTTGCTGGACGGCTTCGCCAAGAGCGCGATGGCCAAGAACAGCATCGTGGTGCTGTGGAGCGACCACGGCTGGCATCTGGGTGAGAAACTCCATTGGCGGAAGTTCACTCTATGGGAAGAGGCGACGCATAACGTGCTCATGATGAAGGTCCCCGGGTTGACGAAGGCTGGCGGGCGGTGTGACCGCGCGGTAAGCCTGATGGATGTATTTCCGACGTTGACCGACGTATGCGGGCTGCCGTCGAAGAAGGAGTGCGAGGGCGTGAGTTTGCGCCCGTTGCTGGCCAATCCGGCGGCCAAATGGGACCGGCCGGCGTTGACCACGTTCGGGAAAGACAACCACGCGGTGCGGAGCGACCGGTGGCGGTACATCCGCTACAGCGACGGGACCGAGGAGCTGTACGACCGCTCCAAGGACCCGATGGAATGGAAGAATC
Source organism: Bryobacteraceae bacterium (assembly GCA_044358225.1). Taxonomy (GTDB): domain Bacteria; phylum Acidobacteriota; class Terriglobia; order Bryobacterales; family Bryobacteraceae. The sequence goes on from JBIKOG010000180.1 coordinate 6,276, forward strand.
TGGCCGGTGAGGCGCAGTATGCTTCCGTGAAAACCGAGCATGCCAAGTGGCTGCCGAAGATAAACGCCGCGGACGTGCCGGCTAAACCCGGCGGCGGCCCGGAGTAGCTTGTTATTATTGATCCTCAGGAGACCAACCCAATGAAATTCTTTTTGACCGCGGCAGCGACGCTGCTGCTGACTTCCGGCCTGGCGATGGCCGAAGACAAGGGCATGATGCACTGCTTTGCTTTCACGGTGATTCCGGAAGCTTCGGCGGCCGATTGGAAGGCGTTCGGCGAAGCGACCGACCAGTGGCCGTCCAAGTTCAAGGGCATCAAGAGCGTATGGCACGGCAAGCTCCGTTCGCCGCTGGCGCAGTTCTCGGTTTCGGCCGAGGCGCGCAAGAAGCTGACGGCCGGTGAGAAGGACGTCGAGACGAAGGCCAATCGCGTGGTGCGGCAGCACGGCGTTTGCATGCTCATGACCGGCCCGGACGCTTTGAAGGAATACACCGCCAACCCGTTCCACAAGGAATGGATGGCCAAGTACGAGAAGGTCCGCGTGGCGGGCACGACGACTTACGACATTCTGGCCCAGTAGTTTCTGGCGGGGCTCCATTATTGGGGCCTCCGCTTGAGTTCTTCCAGAGAAACGGCGCCGCGCGGATACCGCTCGGCGCCGTTTTCTTTTTGGGCTTTTCGGCGCCATTGTTTTGCTTCCTTCGCGTCGCCGGCGGCTTCGGCGAGATGGGCGCGGGCGTCGTAGACGCTGGCGCGGAAGGGGTGAGTTTCGCTGAGTTCCCAGACGATGACGGCGTCGGCCTGATCGAGCAGGAGGCGGGCGCGGGCGGGCTGGCCGGCGGTGATGGCGGCGTTGGCGGTCTGCAGCAGGGCCGTGGCGCGGGTGAGGGCGCCGGGCACAGTTAGCAGGGTAGGGAGGAGCGATTCGAGTTCGCTCCAGTCGGCGCGGACGACGGCGATGTTGAACCGGCAGGCGGCGTCTTCGAACTTGTCCCCGTTGGCGGCACGGCAGGCCTTTTGCCAGGCGGCGTTGGCTTCGGCGGTGTGGCCGCCGGCGTGGAGGGCGACGCCGAGGCCTATGTACTGAACGGCGATGTGGGGGCTGGTGGGCGGGTGTTCGGCGATGGACCGTCGCCAGAGCGGGGCGGCGGCTTCGGGGAATCCGGCGAGGACGAGATAGGTTGCCAGTTCGGAGCGGAGCAGGGCGCGGTCTTCGGGGGCGCAGTTGGGACAGAGTTCGAGTGCGCGACGCTGATGGGTTTCGGCGGAGCGCCAATTGCCGAGACGGGCGGAGGCGATGGCTGCGGCCCGGTGAGCGGCGGGCGACTCCTCACCGCCGGAGAGCGGGACGAGCAGGCACAGGACAAGTACGATCCTCATACTTCGATCGTTTCTCGCCGGGGTAGTGTAACCGATTTTGAAAAGTCTGTATGGTGTTGATAAGGCGGGGAATAAAAACATCACTTCCCTTGTGACTGACTTTTCCACAGGGGTAGGTTTTGGTGTTTTTTGGGGGGGCGGCCCGCGCGGCGGTGTTTGGCGGCGCTGGCCGCGGTGGGGTTAGCGGGATTGGTTGTGGTTGACTTCGGAGTAGCCGCCGGTACGGGCGCCGGCTTTCATGTTGGTCTTGAGTTTCATGATTCTGCTTCCTTGGTTTGGAGTGTTTCGCGGCGGCTTGTTTGCTGCTGCGTCTTCTCCCCACACAGCAAAGGAGTTCGGCGGATTTGATCAGGGGGCGGAAAATTGTTTGGTCGGTTCCGGGGTTTGGCCCGGGGGCCCCTCCCTTATGGTCGGGGTTCGGTAGCGGGAGGTTTTGGGTTGGGTTTCGGTAGTGGGGCTGCGGGCATTAAGGGTCTATAATCGAAGCAGCAGGCCTACCGTGAACCCGAAGACCGTTTCCAAGCCCAACGGAGTCGCTAAAACTCCCCGGCCACGCCGCACCCGCCAGGGTGATATCGCTCCCGCCAAGACGCTAGCGAACATAGAGACATTCGCCGCCGAGGAATCCGGCGCCGGCGCCATCGAGGCCCGCGCGAACGTCATCCAGGACGTTCTTGATGACGCCGCCAGTGACGAACGAAGCGCCCATCTCCTGGAACAGTTGACCGCTCTGTTGCAGGGCACCTCTCCGGACGACCTGGCACTGATTCGCCGCCGGATTAAGGAACACCGACGGCTCGTCGATCCCAACCCCGTGAACCAGGATCTGGAACTGGTGCCCAATTGGCGGGAGGGGGCCTACCCTTATCGCAACCTGATGACCCGGAAGGCCTATGAGCGGCAGAAGTACCGCCTGCAGGTGGAACTGCTGAAGCTGCAGAGCTGGGTTAAAAGAGAGGGCCAGAAGGTGGTCATCCTCTTCGAAGGCCGCGACGCGGCCGGGAAGGGTGGCACCATCAAGCGCCTTATGGAGCACTTGAATCCGCGCGGGGCGAGCGTGGTTGCCCTTGAGAAACCCACCATCGCCGAGACCGGCCAGTGGTATTTCCAACGCTACATCGAACACCTCCCGACGGCTGGGGAGATCGTGCTGTTCGACCGCTCCTGGTATAACCGCGCCGGGGTGGAGAAGGTGATGGGTTTCTGTAGCGACGCCGAGTATGCGGAGTTCATGCGGCAGGCGCCGGAGTTCGAACGGAACCTGGTCCGTTCCGGCATCCACTTAATTAAGTTCTGGTTTTCGGTCAGTCAGGAAGAACAGCATCGGCGGTTTAAGGAACGGAAGGTCCACCCGTTGAAGCAGTGGAAACTGTCGCCGGTGGATCTGGCTTCGCTCGATAAGTGGGACGACTACACCAAGGCCAAAGAGGCGATGTTTTTCTACACCGACACCGCCGATGCGCCGTGGACGGTGATTAAGTCGGATTGTAAGAAGCGGGCGCGGTTGAACGCGATGCGGTACTTACTCCACAAGCTCCCGTATTCGAACAAGAACCTGGAGTATATCGGGCCGCTGGATCCGTTGCTGGTGGGCCGGGCGCACGTGGTCTACGAACGCGGGGAACGAACCCATCCGTTGCTGTAAGGCGTAACACTTGTGACGCCCTCGCCGGGTATATGCTAGGCGAGGGTGTCCGATGATTCGCCCCTCGACTGAAGCCGATCTTACAGCCATTTCCCGTATTTATCGTCATTATGTGGAGTCCACCACAGCGACGTTTGAGCTCGACCCGCCCAGTGCGGTTGAGATAGCCGCGCGGCGCGCGGCGGCACTCAAACACAAACTCCCGCATCTGGTTTGCGAAGGCGCCGATGGGGAGGTGATTGGTTACGCCTATGCGAGCCACTACCGTCCGCGGCCGGCCTACCGCTTTACGATCGAAGATTCCATTTATCTGGATCCGGCGTATACGGGGCGGGGGTACGGCAAGGCGCTGCTTTCGGCACTGATCGAAAACTGCCAGCACGGGCCGTGGCGCCAGATGGTGGCGATTATCGGTGACAGTGCGAATACGGCGTCGATCGCGCTGCACCAATCGGTTGGTTTCCGGCGGGTGGGCACGCTGACGAACGTGGGGTTCAAGTTCGACCGCTGGATCGACACGGTGATCCTGCAACGCGAACTGCAGCCAAACCCGCTAGACTGAAAGGGAATGCCCAGCCATCTCACCAATTCGCAAAAGAAGTTCATCCGCCGGCTGGCGCACGGCGCTCCGGCGTCCATGCAACTCGGCAAGTTCGGTCTTACTCCCAACTTTTACAAGAGCTTCGAAACCGCATTATTTTGTCACGAAGTTTTGAAGCTTCGCTTTACCAATCTGCAGGAAGAGCGGAAAGAGCTTTCCGCGGAGATTGAAACGCACACGGGGGCCACGCTGGTTTCCATGGTCGGCCATACGGCGGTTTTCTACCGGCCGTGTCCGGATCCGGATAAGCGGAAGATCGTGTTGCCGCGGCCGGGGCGTGGGAGTTCGTCCGATAACCTGGACGCGTATCTGACGTAGGGCATAGACTAGCGGGATGCGCCTTCCGCTCCTTCTCCTTTTGTCTCTTGCGGCTTTAACCGCTCAGCAGCCCGCCCACTCGGTGGTCTACGAGAAAGCTGGCCGGTTTGCGGGTTGGCCGGCGAATCACGGCATGTGGTCGTGGGGCAGTGAGATGGTCGTCGGCTTTGATTCCGGCGTGTGGGAGTTCCACGAGAAGGGGCACGCGATCAACCGGAACTTCGCGCCGCAGCAGTTGTTGGCGCGTTCGACCGATGGCGGCGAAAGCTGGAAGATTGAAGAGCCTGCCAGCCTGGAACTGCCTCCGAATATCAAGTATCAATCGTTCCCGGGCGGGAAAGGGCCGGCGCCGAAGGATTCGCCCGGCGGCATTGACTTCACGAACCCGAACTTTGCGTTTACGGCGCGGATGACCGGGAACCCCGGGCCCAGCCGCTTCTACTACAGCTACGACCGCGGCAAGACGTGGGCGGGCCCTTATAAGCTGCCCGACTTTGGCCACGGCGGCACGGCCGCGCGGACGGACTACATTGTGAACGGCAAGCACGACATGCTGCTGTTTACGACGATTGCCAAGGCGAACGGCAAGGAGGGCCGGGTGGCGGCGACGCGTACGCGGGATGGCGGGAAGACATGGACGCTGGAATCGATCCTTGGGCCCGAACCGGAAGACTACGCCATTATGCCGGCCAGCCTGCGATTGGGGGCGACCGAGATTTATACCGCTGTCCGGCGGAAGGGTTTTATTGAGGCTTACCGCAGCACGGACGATGCGAAGACGTGGAAGTACGAAGGCAAGATCGCGCCGGAGATTGGCGCCGGGAATCCGCCCAGTTTGCTGAAGCTGAAGGACGGGCGACTGGCGTTGATTTATGGGTTCCGTCGGCCGCCGTTTGGCATGCGCGCGCGGATCAGCAAGAACAACGGCCACACGTGGAGCGACGAAACGATCCTTCGCACCGATGGGGGGAACACGGATCTGGGCTACCCGCGTTCGGTGGAGCGGCCCGATGGCAAGATTGTCTCGGTCTATTACTACAACCTGGACAACGCGAAAGTGCGGTTCATCGCGGCCACGATCTGGCAGCCGTAGGTTGCCTGGTGTTCGGATTCCGGCTTATCCTTATACTTTGCTCTTTGAGGTGTTGGGGATTTATGCCGCTTAGCGGGGCGAGATGGTTTTTATTGGCGATGGCGGTAAGTTCTGGCGTCTGGGGACAGGAGCGGAACCCGGGGGCCGGTTTGGACGTGGAAGTGGTGGATGCGTCCGGGGCTGGGGTGGCAGGGGCGCGGGTGGCGTTGCGGAATGGGCCGTTGGCGGTGATGGCGTCGCAGGAGACGGACCGGCTGGGGCGGTGCTGGTTTGGCGGCGCGGCGGCGGGGCGGTTTTTGATCACGGTGACGGCCAAGGGGTTCGCCGAGCGCACGGTGACGGCAACCGTTCCGGGGCGCACGGTGGTGGCGCTGGCGGTGGGCGTGTTTGCCGAGGAGATCACCGTGGCGGCCGAGGCGGGGCAGGTGGTTTCGACCGACATGGCGGCGCAGCGGACGACGGTGTTGGACGCGGCGGAGGTGCGGGAGCGCACAGTGATGGCGTTGACCGAGGCGGGGACGGGCGAGACGGGCGTGGAGCAGGTCCGCACGAGTTCGACGATGGGCTCCTTCTTCATCCGCGGGTTGACGGGGAAGAATGTGGCTGTTTACCGGGATGGGGTGCGGTACACGACGTCGGCACAGAGGGGCGGGGTGAGCACGTTTCAGAACCTGGTGGACGCTTCGAATTTGGGCTCCGTGGAGTTTGTGCGGGGGCCGAATGGGGCGCAGTATGGGTCGGATGCGGTGGGCGGGACGGTGAATTTGCAGTCGCAGGTGGCGCCGTTGGCGTCGGGGGCGGGGAAGTGGTACGGGGAGTTTTCTCCCTTCTTTCACTCGGCGTCGAATGGATTTGGCGGGAATGGGTCGGCGGGGTATTCGGGGCGGCGGATGGGCGTGGTGGTGAACCTGGCGGAGCGGCGGGTGAACCGGTTCCGGCCGGGTGGCGGGATTGACACGCACGCGGCGGTGACGCGGTTTTTCGGGCTGCCATCGACGGTGATGGGCAGTGACCGGGTGGCTGATTCCGGGTTTACGCAGTATGGGGGGATGGCGCATGGGCAGTTTTCGGTGACGGCGAAGACGCAGGTGATTGCGCATTACGAGCGGGGCCAGCAGGACGGCGGGAAGCGCACGGATCAGCTGTTGGGCGGGGATGGGAATCTGGTGGCGGATTTGCGGAACCTGATGATGGATTTTGGGTACTTGCGGGTGCAGCGGTTTGGGATGGGTTGGATTGACCAGGGGACGGTGACGGTGTCGTATAACGCGCAGCGCGAGGAGCGGGTGAACCAGGGCGGGCAAGGGAATCCGGCGGCGGCGATTACGAACCAGTACGAGCGGACGCGGGTGGCGGGGGTGCAGTTTCAGTTTAGCAAGCGGCTGGGGGGCGGGCACGAGGGGTTGTTTGGCGGGGAGGGGTATCACGAGCGAATGGTGTCGCCGGCGTTTACGTTTAACCCGGTGACTGGGGTGACGGTGGGGTCGCGGCCGCGGGTGCCGGATGGGGCGACGTACAAGATTCATGGGCTGTTTGTGCAGGATGTGTGGTCGCCGATGGCGTCGGGGCGGGTGCGGTTGAGCGGGGCGTTGCGGTTTGGCGGGGCGACGTATCGTTCGCCGGGCGGGGCGGGGTTTCCGACGGATTCCTTGACGGCGAATGCGGTTTCGGGACGGGCGGGGGGCGTGGTGCGGGTGGCGGGGCCGGTGTCTTTGCATGCGACCTATAGCCGCGGGTTTCGGGCGCCGAGCATGACCGATTTGGGGACGCTGGGGATTCAGGGGAACGGATTTTTTGAGGCGAATGGGAACGACGTGATGGGGCGGGGGGCGCGGATTGGGACGCGGGCCGATGACATGGCGGTGGACAGCGGGTTGGGCGTGGAGCGGCTGCGGCCGGAGAAGACGGACAACTACGATTTTGGGATGCAGGTGCGGACGGGGCGGGTGGTGCTGGAGGGGTCTGGGTTTTGGACGCGGATGGCGAACACGATTGTTTCGCAGACGCTGTTGTTGCCGCCGGGGGCGGTGGGGCAGGTGTTGGGGGACCAGGTGATTACGCGGCAGTTGGGGACGGGGGCGGTGTTTGTGCCGATTGCGACGCAGCCGGTGTTGGTGCGCGCGAATTTCACGGGGGCGCGGCTGCAGGGGTTTGAGCAGCGGTTGCAGTTGAAGATTCGGCGGGATGTGACGTTCGAGGAGAACTTGACGTATATCTATGCCGAGGATGCGGCGACGGGGTTGGCTCCGGATATTGAGCCGGGGAGCCCGCCGACGATGGCGAATTTCCGGTTGCGGTGGGCGCCGGCGGGGCGGCGGTTTTGGGCGGAGGGGTATTCGACGGTGGCCGACCGGCAGAGGCGGATTCCGTCGATTTCGATTGCGGACCGGCGGACGGGGGCGAACCGGTCGCGGACGAATATTGCGAATTTCTTTCATAACGGAGCGCGGGTACGGGGGTTGGTGGTGAATGGGATTTTGGTTCCGACGGGGGAGACGTTGGCGCAGGTGCAAGACCGGGTGTTGGGGAATGCGACTTCGGCGCCGATGTATTTGGCTGTGCCGGGTTGGGGGACGGTGGGAGTGCGGGGCGGGGTGACGGTGGGGGAGAGGTCGGATTTGTTCTTGGATTTTTCGAATTTAGGGGATAAGAGTTATCGGGGGTTGGGGTGGGGGATGGATGGGGCGGGGCGGAGTGTGACGGTGAAGTGGCGGGTGCGGTTTTAGGGGGGTTATTCGCTATTCGGACGTGGGTGGGGGCGAGTGTGGGTTTGGGGGACACACGGCCTACGGTCGCTTCGCTCCCTCCGGCACGTATGTCCCCGGAGGGGGTTGTGGCTGCGTGGGTATGTTACTTCAGCGTTGTTACTGGTAGGGAGATGAACGTTGCCTGGCCGGGGGCATGGTAGATGCGCTGGGTGGCCTTCTTGTAGTCTTCGGGCTTGGCCCAGAAGGGGTTGGCGACGAAGGTTTGCGGGTTGCGGTCGTAGAGGGGGAACCAGCTGGATTGGATCTGGACCATGAGGCGGTGGCCGGGGAGGAAGACGTGATTGGCTACCGGCAGGGCGAACTTGTAGGGGAGGGGTTTGCCGGCTTCGATGGGGCGGGCGGTTTCGAGGCTTTCGCGGTAACGGCCGCGGAAGATGTCGGCCGAGATCATGAGCTGGTAGCCGCCCATTTCGGGCTGGCCGGCGACTTGGTCGGGATAGAGGTCGATGAGCTTGATGACCCAGTCGGAATCGGTGCCGGTGGTGGCGGCGACCAGGTTGGCTATGGGTTCGCCGCTGATTTTTAGAGGGGATGTCAGGGGTTCGGAGATAAAGGAGACGACGTCGGGGCGACCGGAGGCTTCGCGCTGGTCATCGACGAGCCAGCGGGACCAGGTGAGGGGGCCGGTGTAGCCGGTGGGCTGGATGGGGCGGGCGCGGAAGGGGACCGGCTTGGCGGGGTCCGAGACGTACTCTTCGAACGCCGGGCCGGATTGGGGGGCGGTGAAGCTGAGTTTGTTGCCGGGGTTTAGATAGAGCGGGCGGGATGGCGCGGTTGGCCATTTGGGGAATTGGCGCCATTCGTTGGTGCCGGTTTCGAAGGCGGTGACGGGAGCGATCGAGTGTTTCGGCGCGGCGTCTTGGAGGTATTGATCGAGGAAGGGGCGGAGGATTTTGCGGCGGAAATGGAGGCCGGTGTCGCTGTCGAACTTGATGGCTCCGAGGGAGCTGCCGTCGGCGATCTGCTGGCCGTGGTGCCAGGGGCCCATGACGAGGAAGACTTTGTCGTTGTTGGTATCTTTGGGCTCGATGGCTTTGTAGACGGCGGGGGCGCCGTAGATGTCCTCCTGGTCCCAGAGGCTGTGGACGATCATGACGGGGACTTTGAGGGGCTGGGCGGCGAGGATGCGGTCCATGGCCTGGTCCTGCCAGTAGGCGTCGTATGCGGGGTGTTCGATGATTTTCTGCCAGAAGCCGAGCTGTTCGAGGCCTCGCTGGCGGCCGAGGTTGCCGGCGGAACCGGCTTTCATGTACATGTCGTATTCGTCGAAGTGGGTGGTGTACCATTTGACGTCGTTGGCACGGGTGGCTTGCTGGTCGTGGATGTAGGACATTCCTGTTTGGCGGAAGGCGCCGTTGTGGAACCAGTCGTCGCCGCGCCAGCCGTCGACCATGGGGTTCATGGGGACGGCGACTTTGAGGGCGGGGTGGGGGTTGACGAGGGCCATTAGCGGGAGAAAGCCGTCGTAGGAGATGCCGAGGATGCCGACGTTGCCGTTGGATTG
>JBIKOG010000404.1:0-4624 GCA_044358225.1 Bryobacteraceae bacterium
CCGCCAACTCGCCCCCCGCCGAAAATCCCATCACGCCCACCTTCGCCGGATCAACCTTCCACTCCGCCGCCCGCGCCCGTATCACCTCCAGCGCCTTCAACGTATCGTTCAGCGCATCGCCCTCAATTGTGTACTTGGAATCTTTTTCCCGCGCCAGCCGGTACTTCAACACGAACGCCGCCACCCCGTGGTCGCTCAGCCATCTCGCCACGTTGTGCCCCTCGTGGTCGGTCCACATCTCCCGGTGCCCGCCGCCCGGCGCAATGATCACCGCCGCGCCCGTCGGTATTGCGGGCAGGTACGGCGTTATCGTGGGCCTATGCACGCCGGAAACCACCCGTTCGCCGCGCGGTGGCGCCAGCCGAGTCACCTCCGCCGGCGCATCGGCATTCATGCCCGGAAACAGCACCACTTCGGCCCCAGGATTGGCCGCCAACATGGGAAGAGCGAACAGCAGAAATCGCATCACGCGATAGCTTATCAGCTAGTCTGAAAAGGTGAGCAGCTACCGTGAGGATCTCGCCCATATCAATGACACCGGTTTTTCCGATTTCACCGAAGCTGCCTCCCCCGGCCTCCTCGCCCTGCTCCGCCACTACCGTGTAGAGAGCGGCATGGTCGTCGATCTCGGCTGCGGCAGCGGCCACTGGGCCAACGTACTTACCGGCGCCGGCTACGAAGTCCTAGGCGTCGATCTCTCCCCCGCCCAAATCGAACTCGCAAAGCAGCGAGCCCCGAAAGCCAGCTTCCAAACCGAATCCCTAATGTCCGTCGCCATCCCAGCCTGCGACGCCATCACCGCCATCGGCGAGATCGTCAACTATCAGTTCGACTCCACCCAAACCCGCTCCGCCCTCTCCCGCCTCTTCCGCCGCGCCTACAAGGCACTCCGCCCCGGCGGACTCCTCATCTTCGACGTTGCCGGCCCGGACCGCGTCCCGAAAACGGTCCCGGCACTCTTCTGGAAGGAGGCCCTCGACTGGTCCATCTTCGTCGACGTCGATGGAAACGCCCAAGCCCGCTGGATGACCCGCCGAATCGTTTCTTTCCGCCGTAACGCCGACGGTTTCTATCGTCGCAGCGAAGAACTCCACCGCCTGCGCCTTCACGACCCGAAAGAGATCGTGGCCGATCTGAAGGCCATCGGATTCATCGCAAGAGTAACGCCAGGGTACGGCAGCTTCCGCCTCTACCCCGGCATGCACGCCATCATCGCCCGCAAACCCCGGACAATCCCTAAGTGACTGTCACCTAGGAATTGTCCTCCTACCGCCCGCCGCGAATCAGCGACAAAAACTCATCCCGCGTATCTTTCCGTTCGCGAAACTCGCCCAACATCGCGCTCGTCACTGTCGCCGAATGCTGTTTCTCCACCCCGCGCATCATCATGCAAAAATGCTGCGCCTCGCAAGCCACCGCCACGCCCTTCGGCTTCAGAATGTCCATCAACGTCTGCGCAATCTCCTGCGTCATCCGTTCCTGCACCTGCAACCGCCGCGCAAACACATCCACAATCCGCGGAATCTTGCTCAGCCCGATTACTTTCCCATTCGGGATATACGCCACATGCGCCTTCCCATAAAACGGCAGCATGTGATGCTCACACATGCTGAAGAACTCGATGTCCTTCACGATCACCATCTCGTCGTAATCCACGGAAAACAGCGCGCCGTTCACCAGCTTCGGAATATTCTCCGTGTACCCGCCAGTCAGGAACTTCATCGCCTTTTCCACGCGCTCCGGCGTTCGCTGTAACCCTTCGCGTTCCGGGTCTTCGCCCAAACCGCTCAGAATCGCCCGGACGTTCTCGGAAATCTTGCCAGCCTGCGGAAGGGGCATCGTTTGGACTACACCTTTTCTCTTCATACGACCTCTTCGATGACGGAAAGTTCGATCGAGTTCCTTTTTGTTTCCTGGACCCGTAGATGTACCAGGGCAGGGAAGCCCGCCGGCCAGGCGGCACGCAGGCGTTCCTGAATCGCAACGGCCATGTTCTCCGTCGTCGCCGTGATCCCGGCATACTCGGGCACGTCGAAGTTCAAGTACTTGTGATCGTACACGGAAACCACCTGCCGCTGGAGCAACTCATCCAGCGCCCCCGGCGGCACCACCATGCCCGTCGCCGGGTCAACGGCGCCCTCCACCGTCACGGCCACTACATAGTTGTGCCCGTGCCCGTGCGGGTTGTTACAACGGCCATATAACCGCTGATTTTCCTCCGCGCTCAACTCCGGCGCATGCAGCCGGTGCGACGCACTAAAGCGATATGTATGGGTCAACCGCAGCGTCGCCATTACTTCCCGAAATAATCCACAAACGTGTCTTCGGTCTCGTACAACCGCACCGCATGCAGCCGGGCGGGGGTGCCCTCGAACTGCGGCGCCAGCCGGCCCCAGATCTCAATCGCCAGGTTCTCCGTCGTCGGAATCACCTTGTCGAACGGCGGCACCTCATAATTCAAATGGCGGTGATCCATCGGGTCGATGACTTCCCGATTCATGATATCCTTCAGATCTTTCAGATCGAAAATCATCCCCGTCACCGCGTTCGGCGTCCCCTCCAGGGCCACTTCCAGCACATAATTGTGCCCGTGCCCGTTCGGATTCGCCGCGGCGCCATACAGCCGCACGTTCTCCTCCTCGGAAAGTTGAGGGTTCCGGCAAATGTGGGAGGCGGAAAATTCAGCGCGGCGGGAAATGATCATGGCGGAAGATACTACTGGATTGGATTCGCGAGGGCGGGGAGACGATACACTAAAATTATAGAGGGATGGTCATGCAGAAATTCGGAATCGACAAAGCGCTCCGCCTGGGAATACTGGTCCTGACGGTCGCCCTCGTGGCGGTAGTAGCCAGTACGTTAAGAGAGCGCCTCGTCGTCGCCGGCGATTCCGCCCCCAGTTTCTCCGTCACCACCGACACCGGCCGAAAAATCTCTACCAGTGACTTCGGCGGCAAAATCCTCGTCGTCAACTTCTGGGCCACCTGGTGCCCCCCCTGCATCTCTGAACTCCCGTCGCTCAACCAAATGGCGGCCGAAGTGAAGGGCTCGGGCGTCGTCGTCCTCGGCATCAGCGTCGATAAAGACAAGGTCGCCTACGACAAGTTCCTCAAAAAGGTGAAGCTCAACTTCGAAACCTCCCGCGACCCCGCCGCCGACATCTCCTCCGAGTACGGCACGTTCAAATACCCCGAAACCTACGTCATCAATCGCGACGGCAAAGTGCTCGAGAAGTTCATCGCCGACCAGCCCTGGACCGACCCCGCCATCATCGCCCGCCTGAAGGGATACGCCCGCTAATGGTCGACATCGATACCAAACGCTGGCTCCGCGCCATCGTCGGCGACAACAACGTCCTCGACACCGACATCGACCTCCGCCTCTACGAGTACGATGGCGGCGTCGACAAACACCGCCCCGAAGCCGTCGTCTTCGTCAAAACCACCGATCACGTCGTCAAAGTCGTCAACCTCGCCCGCGAACGCGGCATCCCCTTCGTCGGCCGTGGTGCCGGGACGGGCTTGAGCGGTGGCGTCATCCCGCGCACCGGCGGCATCATGATCTCGTTCGCCAAAATGAACAAGATCGTCGAAATCGATCTCGAAAACGAGCGCATCGTCGTCGAACCCGGCGTCGTCAATCTCGACGTCACCCTCGCCGTCCAGGGCCAGAAATACTTCTACGCGCCCGACCCCTCCAGCCAGCGCGCCTGCACCATCGGCGGCAACGTTGCTGAAAACGCCGGCGGCCCCCACACCCTCGCCTACGGCGTCACAACCAATCACGTTCTCGGCCTCGAAGCCGTCCTCCCCGATGGCTCGGTCATCCAAGTCGGCGGCAAAGCGCAGGACCCCGTCGGTTTCGACTTGGTCGGCCTCCTCACCGGGTCGGAAGGAACCATGGTGCTCGTCACCAAGATCATCCTCCGCCTCATGCGCCAGCCCGAACTGGTCAAGACGACGCTCGCGATCTTCAACTCCGCCGACGAAGCCGGCAATACCGTCGCCGAAATCACCGCCCGCGCCATCACCCCCGTCGCCGTCGAAATGCTCGATGGCGTCATGCTCCGCATGGTCGAAGAGGCCACCCACGCCGGCTACCCGCTCGATGCCGCCGCCGTGCTCCTCATCGAACTCGAAGGCCTCAAAGAAGCCGTCGAGGAACAGGTGGAACAGGTAAAAGAAGCCTGCTTCGCCTGCGGCGCCCGCGAGTTCCGCGTCGCCAAGGATGCCGTCGAACGCGACCTCCTCTGGAAGGGCCGCAAGAACGCCTTCGGCGCCGTCGGCCGCTTGAGCCCCTACTATTACGTGCAAGATGGCGTCGTCCCCAGGACCCGCATTGCCGAGACTCTGCGCTATATCGGGCAGGTAGGCGAAAAGTACGGCTTGACCATCTCCAACATCTTCCACGCCGGCGACGGCAACATGCACCCCATCATCCTGTTCGATGCCCGGAAACCCGGTGAACTCGAAAAGGCCCAGCATGCCGGGGAAGACATCCTGGCCTTCTGCATCTCCGTCGGTGGTTCCATCACCGGCGAACACGGCGTCGGCATGGAAAAAATGGAACTCATGGAAAAACAGTTCGACCCCGACTCGCTCGGCATGATCGGGTCGTTCAAGAA
>JBIKOG010000181.1:0-15504 GCA_044358225.1 Bryobacteraceae bacterium
CAAAGCGGATTGCATCACAACCGCCTTGCCGAACTCACGCATCCACGGATACCGGGCGTCGGCTGTCCGCCAGAACCCGAGCTTGCGCGCGCACCAGCGGACACACTTGGATCGCATCCGTTTCTGGGAGTATGGGTACGGCGATATGTTGGAGTCCCGGTTTGAGACACTGATGCCGAATCCAGCCGTGGAACTGGCGCGGCTCCTTGCCCATACAGGAATCGTTGTGGAAGGGTACGAAGCCCCGGCTGGCGCTCCGTTGACGTTTCGGGTCCCAACGACAACGTGGGAAGCGATCATGGACGCCAACTCGTTCCAGAAACTCACGGCGGGCCGCGCAAAGGGGGAGGAGTCCCGCTCCAGCCACCTGCGTTCCGGAGTGGCGGGCGATTGGAGGAACCACTTCACGCCACCGGTGACGGCCAAGTTCAAGGCCCTGTATCCGGGGATGGTTCCCGCGCTCGGTTACGAGGCAGACGACGACTGGCTGTAGCGGGGGGAACGGCGATACTGGGAATACAAAAAGAAGAAGGCCAGCCTTGCGGCTGGCCTTCTTCTGAGCTACTCGCGTTGGTTAAAGAATTAACCGTTGCGGCGGCGGAGAGCCGCGATACCGACGAGGCCAGCGCCCATCAGGACGAAGGACATCGGTTCCGGAACACCGGTCTGCGGCGTCTGGCCGTAGAAGGTGTTGGTGTAGGAGGTCAACGTGGCGCCAGCGCCGTTGTTGCCCGCGGTGATCTGGTACACGTCAGCAACCGAAACGCGGCCGAGGGCATTGTTCTGGTTGTTGTAGACGTTGATCGGGTTGGAGCTCTGGAAACCGTTGATGGTCAGAACGTTGCTGTCGCCGAGCGAGGGGCTGGCCGGGGGCGGAGCGAGGGGGTTGTACACAATCTTCTGAACAGCGATCTGGCCGGAGCCGGAAGGCGAAATCACCGAAGCACCCTGAACCGAGAGATCAACAACCGCGATGGGAGCGCCGACAATCGAGAAGTTCGTGTTGAAGTTCGCGGACTGGTTCGGCGTACCGGGGACGGCCGTGAAGAAGCCATTGTTGGCCAAGCCGTTGTTGGAGAACGTAACGGAGAAGCCCGGCGTCGAGCCGTTCATCAAAGACTGGAAGCTAACCAGGATGTTGTCAGCAATCGGCACCGCGTTGTAGCCGTTAGCGGTGGCGGCGGGGCTGAGACCCCAGGTGTCCAGAGTCCAGCCGTTGATCGTGCAAGAACCAGCGTTGATCTGAGCTTGGATGGAGCCAGTGGCGCAAGCCGCACCAAAGGCGTTAAAGGTACCGGCAGCGAGTAGTGCTGCGAGGAAGAATTTTTTCATTTAGAGAACCTCCGAAGGTCGAGCCGTAATTACTGAAGCATTTGTATAACGGGCTATACATGTGTCTTCATTACCCATTCAGTATACGAGTGGAACTAAAGTAGTGTCAAGAACTTCATTAAGGGTGAATTCCACAAGTACTATCCCTCTACTGGCCGGAGCCGTATCCACACCAAGTGACTGATTCCAGGACTCTTATCGGAAACGGCATGACATTCCCCCGAATGGCCACAGGTAGTACCACCGGAGGGGGCACTCGATTGCAAGTGCTTTTTAATCAGAAGGATGGGCCGGATCTAAGCAAACTCCCTCTCTACACCCTACCCCCTCATCATTTCCAGTGGCACCCCCAACGGGGTGGTACACCGTGGGGAACTACAGTACTTGATCGCATGGAAAACAGCGATCCCCACGTTCGTGCGATCCTCTGAGAAGCATGGTCCAACTAGGCACATTGGGGACAGAACAGCGGAATCCGCGCTCGGAGCACATCGATCGGGTACCCACCGAAGAGCTACTGACAGTGATTAATAAGGAGGATTTGGGCGTAGCCAGTGCCGTTGGCGCGGCAATCCCAGCCATCACGCCGTTTTTGGACCGGCTGGTGGAGCGGGTTCGGCTGGGCGGGAGGCTGTTTTACATCGGTGCCGGCACCAGCGGGAGGCTTGGGGTTCTGGACGCATCGGAATGCCCCCCGACATTCGGGGTGCCGGCCGGGGTGGTACAAGGGATCATCGCGGGCGGAGAGGCGGCGTTGAGCCGAGCCACGGAGGCGTCGGAAGACGACCCGGAGAGCGGGGTGCGCGATCTGCTGGCGCGGGGCTTTGCGGCGGGTGACGCGCTGGTGGGAATCGCCGCCAGTGGCCGAACGCCTTATGTGATCGGGGCGCTCCGCGCTGCGCGCGCCATGGGGGGATTGACGGCAGCGTTGGTTTGCGTGAGTGGAAGCGCGATGGGGAAGGTGGCGGAGTACGCCATTGAAGTTCCGGTCGGCCCGGAAGTGGTGACGGGCTCGACGCGGATGAAGGCCGGGACGGCAACCAAGTTGGTCCTTAATATGATCAGCACCGGTCTGATGATCCGGCTCGGCTACACGTACGGAAACCTGATGGTGAACGTGCAGCCGAAGAACGAGAAACTGGTAGACAGGGCCAGGCGGATCGTCGCCGATGCCGCTGGTGTGGACGCCCCGATGGCGGCGGAGTTGTTTGAGGCGGCCGGCCGGGACGTCAGAACGGCCATCGTCATGGCAAAATTGAAGGTAGCGCGGGAACGGGCGGCGGAACTGCTGGCCGCGAAGAATGGTGTGCTGGCGGAGGTATTGCATGGATAGATTTGTCGTCGAAGGCGGGGTGACACTGCGTGGCAGCGTGGAGATCAGCGGCGCCAAGAACTCGGCGTTGCCGGTTTTGGCGGCGTGCCTGCTGACAGAGGAGCCGGTAATCCTGCACCGGATCCCGCGGGTGAAGGATATCCGGACCATGATGGATCTGTTGGTCCACATGGGCGCGGAGGTCATCGACAGCGGTTCCGGGCCGGTCACGGTGACGGCGGGCAACCGGTTACAGCCGGAAGCACCGTACGAAGTAGTGAAGACCATGCGCGCCTCGAGCCTGGTGCTGGGGCCCTTAGTTGGCCGCTTCCGGCGGGCACGTGTTTCCCTGCCCGGCGGTTGCGCCATCGGCGCCCGGCCGATCGACTTGCATATGCGGGGACTGGAGCAGCTGGGCGCCCGGATCGAACAAACACACGGCTATATTGAGGCGACGGCGCCAAATGGGTTGCAAGGCGCCGTCGTTCACTTCGACCGCATCACGGTGACGGGGACCGAGGACATCCTGATGGCCGCCGTCCTGGCAAACGGGGAAACGGTCATCGAGAACGCCGCCCGCGAGCCGGAGGTGGTCGATTTGGCTGACTTGCTGACCAAGATGGGGGCGCGGATCGAGGGCGCCGGGACATCCACGATCCGGATTCAGGGCGTCAAGGGACTCCGTGGCGCCGAACACACGATCATTGCCGACCGGATTGAAGCCGGGACTTTTGCCATCGGCGCCGCCATCACCGGGGGCGATGTGGAATTGGCCGGTTGCGTGCCGGAGCATCTGGGCGCACTGACAGCGAAACTGCGACAGGCAGGGGCCGTTGTCACCGAGACGGCACCCGACAAACTGCGGGTGCAAGGCGGCGGCCCCCTACGGAGCGTCGACATCGTAACGGAAGAACACCCCGGCTTCGCCACCGATCTCCAGGCGCAATACATGTCGCTGATGACACAGGCGGAGGGGATTGCCATCGTCTCTGAGCGCATTTTTGAGAACCGCTTCATGCACGCCCCGGAACTGGTGCGCATGGGTGCCAGTATACGGATCGATGGCCGCCAAGCCATCGTCGCCGGTGCCCGAAAGCTGACTGGCGCTCACGTCATGGCCTCGGACCTGCGGGCCAGCGCCTCACTCGTCCTCGCCGGGCTGGTCGCCGAAGGGGAGACGATTGTCGACCGGGTTTACCACATGGATCGCGGGTATGAGCGGATAGAAAGTAAGCTCGCGGGCCTCGGCGCGCGCATCCGCCGTGAGCGGAGTTGAAATCTGAACAGGAGGACAGACGATGAAACACACACCGGGATTTCTCGCCATTGTGGAAGAGGCGCGGGCGAAAGTGATGGAGATTTCGACGGACGAGTATCAGGACATGCTCACGGCGAGTACGAGTCACGTTCTCATTGACGTACGCGAAGAGAGCGAATTTGCCGCCGGGCACGCAGCCAGGGCCGTGCATCTTGGGAAAGGGATCATCGAGCGGGATATCGAAACGAAACAACCGGATACAGGCAGCCTGTTGATTCTCTACTGCGGTGGAGGGTACCGCTCCGTGCTCGCCGCTGAGGCGATCCAACGGATGGGCTACACGAATGTGCGCTCGCTTGCTGGCGGTTGGCGGGCGTGGCAGGAAGCGGGATTGCCGGTCGAGGGCCCGGAATCTAAGTAAACAGGACGAAGTCCAGGGTGCGCCAGACCACGTAGATCAAACAAATGCCCTCGATAAACCGGAATATCTTGACCACGGTGGGCGACATGAACTCGAAGCGGATCAACATCGCGCAAACCACACCGGCGTAGATGAAATTCGCCTCAAGGAAATGTCCGATGGTTTTCTGGTAAAAAACCATTGCCAGGTAGTAGACCAGCGGCCAATTGCTCTCCGATGCCATGCGCCCACGGGCAGCAAACAGCCACCCGGTGATCGCACAAGCAACCAGTGCAGCCAACTCGATATCGGTGAATCGAAAGGACATCCCTCTCAGAAAGAATAACTCAGACTGACATATCCTGTGTGAGCCGAATAATCCTGGAGCCGCAGAAGCCGTTCACTGTAGTCGTAATACTGCCAGCCGGCGTTCCAACGCAAATTGCGATGGAGCACGACAGAGATCCGCGCTACCGGCGATTGATAGGCAACCGGGAAAACCTGCGCCCCCGTAAACAGTGCCAGTGTCGAAGGGTTGACGAGTACATCGGGGCGTCCGGACTGGCCGGCCGTCGAACGGCCATCCGCCCGATCCTGGGTCCGAACATATCCCGCATAAACGTCCACACGTTTGCGGATTTGGAACTGCGCGCCACCGTGAATCGTATGAAGGTTGCTCAGGTAGTAGGAGCGATCCCGTTCCACCAGATCGAAGCTCGCAAAATACGCCAGCCCGGTCAAGGTATCCAGGTGAATATAGCTATAACCACCGTCGAACTGGATTCCCGCTTTAGGCGACCAACCGCCGTTGGCCGACCACGTGCGGCCGGTGGAGGAATGCACAAACAGGGAGGTGGAGTTGGTGTTCGTGAAGGAACGATAGTCTGTATTGAAGTTGTATTTGGCGACTCGATACTGGAGGCGCGCGTTCAGGGCGTGGTAATCCTTATCGCTGGTAGGATAAAAGGGCCTATCGTTTCGCCCCACTTCGGCACTGAACGAAATGCGAAGCGGCTTCAACGGCTGGAGCCGCAGACCGCCAGTTCCCGCCTTTTGCCGGTTGAACTGCTCGTCCGGGCGAACACTGGCCGGAAGTTCGAACTCAGTAATCTCAGTCGAGCGAATCCGCCGTTCCGCATACTGATAGTTTCCAAAGAAGCCCACCCACTTTTTCGGCTGCCACGCAGCATCGCTGGTGTTGGAGAGGGTTCGGATTCCCAAATCCTGGAAGGAGACCAGCGACAGACCTGCGTCCCCGTTGTTCAATTCCGAATATCGCCCCTGCCCGTTCATTCGGGTGTTGTGATAGGCGGTCTGATTCGTAAGGGTCCACTTCGTAGTCGGACGCCAAATCAGCGTCAGATAGCCTGTAGTCACCGGGCGACTGCCGGTTCCAGTGAGCAGAATCTGGCGATTGCGCGCCCCTCCAAGGCGATCGGTCCCAACGGCAAAGTCATCGTAGACAAAGTTTCGCTGGCCATCGGAATGCGTGAATTTACCCTGCAAGGTGAAGACATTCGCCGCCTCGGCCTGCAAATGAGCCCGCCAGTAGGGAGTCCTGCCGCGCAACGGCTCGTTCCGCCGGATTAACGAAAGGGTATTGTTGTCATTGATGTTCGCGCCTGCTGTGGACGTCGGCGTTCCGTAGACGGTATCGTCCTTGAATGCCTCCCAGCCGCGGGTCACCGAGAACTTAACCTTCCGCCACTCAATGTCGGTTCCCAGGCGATACTCACGCTGGGACCGGCGGATATTCGAAAGGAAGGTGTACTCGTCTCCGCGAGAGTCGAACCACTGTCCGGTCGACAACCCCGCCCCCCCCTGGCTGTTGTTGGAATAGCCCATTCGAAAACGAAGTTTGCTCTGCGGCAAAAGAGTCAGGTCATGATCCTGCATCTGACGATTCGTCGACAGGAAATGATTCCCGCCGGAAATCGTCAGCGCCGGATTAAAGTATTCATTGGACCGCCATAACAGGTCATAGCGATAGAGTGCGTTCTTCTGCGCCCGAAACGAACTGAACTGGTAGGGATCGTTTCCCAGTCCGCGCACGTCGAGTAGCAGTTCGTCGAACCACTTCCCCTTCCCATCTCGCGAATGGACGCCCAGGCTTCCGCCTAGCAGACGGATTCCGTTCCCAAAATTCACATCGCTCCGATACTTCCCGATGTTGCCATCGACCGAATGGAATCGGTAGCCGACCTCCCAGGAGTTCGTGATGTTGTAATCGCCAACATTATCGCCACGGGGGCTACCGGCCTGCTGGGGCGTTGGCGCAACGACAGGCTGTGCTGGCAGATCAGAAAGGCAAAAGCAGAGGAGAAGGCCGGCGGCCTGAACAGCCCGGCAGGATTGAAGTAGGGCTCTCATCGCAAGAAGGTCCTGTCGGCATTGGAGCCATGAATTCGAACATGGCAAGTAGTGCAGTTTCGGTACCGTGGGTCAGCCATGTTGTGAGACGCCGACTGGGTCGTTACGCCGTCGGCCTGGCGGCCGAAACTTCCGGCGCCATTGTGGCATTCCAGGCAGACCGTGAGGATGACGGGCCGCTTCAAAAGGCGGGTGTTTACCGAGCCATGGGGAGAATGGCAGCTTTCACATCCGTCAACACGCACCGCGGCGTGCTCGTAGAGAAAGGGACCGCGTTTATCGACGTGGCACTTCATACACGCCTGCTCATTGTTCAATCCCGTATCCACAAGATGCGGGCGTCGCCCCATCTTCCAAGTAGCCGCGTTCGTACCATGAGGATTATGGCAATCCGAACACGTCATAAAGCCTTCGTTGACCCGATGTTTGGAGGGGAGTGAAAACTGAGCTCTCACATCGTTGTGGCATCCGTAGCAAACATCAGCCTGACGTTTACTGAGCAGACTGCGATTCGATTCCGGCTGGTGAATGGAATGGCACGAGGTACATACAACATTGGCCTGTGTGTGATTACTGCGCCGGATGTTCGCCCGATTCTGATCTTTCGAATGGCAGCGCATACAGGCATCCAGAGCCTGACCGGGCGTCATCTGAGAAAAGGCACCAATCGAGTCCTTCCCCCCTTTCGCGTCCACATGCTTTTTACCAGGCCCGTGGCAACCTTCACATCCGGCCTTGTCGACTGGCGTGTTGGCTAGGACACCAGACTTGTTATGTGGATTCCGGAAGAACTGGAGAGCCACATTCGGATGACATGTACGACAGGCGTTGCTGCCGGCGTAGGCATCGCTGGCGGCGGCCGATTTCGCACCCGTCGGCTGTGCAGCGAGCCTGCAAGCACCCAAGACGGCCAACAGCGAAAAAATTAGGGGGATGGCGCGGAGGAAGGACATGAGCGTACGTCTTTAACTATACGAAGAGGGAAACGGTCACGGGTGTGAAATCTTACTGACGAGGAGAGGAACAACGCGGGGGGAATAGACCGACTGGGGGGCGCTTATACCTGGAGGCGAGAGTAGGTCCACTTCAGAGGCGGCCGCGAACAACGATCCATCGGCAAAGGCGGAGGCGCTCCAACTGTCGCACCCCGGGAGAGACGACTCGACGCCTAATCCGAAACCAGGATCTCCAGGCGTCCCGAACCACACCGCCCCAATAAACCCACGTCAGGAGCGAAATCGGCTCAACCCTGTTCGCGCCTGACGGAAACACAGTGTTTAATCCGCCTGGCTGCAAAGGGCACCTCGGGATTGCCGTAGTGCCCCTCTAAGGATTAGAAGAGAACGCTGACACCGGCAGTCGGGGCAAAGTTCTGAACCCAACCATCACCGCCGCTCCCGCGATTCGGGGCGATCACCTTCTTTGGGAACCGGGTCATGTTGTCTCGAAACTCCAGCCGGAGAAGCACTTTCTCGGTGAGTTGCATCTTGACGCCGACGCCGAAGGTGATGAGCCCCGCCAACTCAGTCGTGTGCGTCAATACGGCAATCTGACTGAGGGGCTGAAAAGCACGTTCTGTACCGGTCCCACGGAACATCTTGACACCGCCCCCGGCGAGGACAAACGGGCGCACACGGGACTGGCTGTCCGTAAAGTGGAAATGCACGTCATAGTGAATCGCGTGAGAGTCGCCGCCGAATGTTGCCTTGGCGCCGGAACCTTCCAATTTCATGTCGTTTCGGAGGAAATCATAGCGGATTTCTCCCGAGAGCTTCGGGTACATGTGGTGGCCAATCCACGCACTCGCACCGATTCCGGTATCGAAACCGGCATCGGCGTTCCCGGCGGTAGACGTGAACGTCTTTTTGTCGTAGAAACTGCCGACGACGCCGCCGCCAAATTCGTAGCGGGGGCCGGCGGGCTGTCCTTGGGCCCAACTGAGACTGGCCGGTGACAACATCAGGATCGAGAGGGTGATTTTCTGAGCAAGCGAATTTCGCATAGCAATCTTCTATCGACGGATTTCCAAATGGGCTTTACCCTAAAATCAAAACGCCGCAGAGAAAAGATTCTCTGCGGCGTTTTGAGGAGCGACAAGAGGATTGACTATTCCACAACTCGGACCGGAACGGTGGTACCTTGACCGCCCTGCGCCACGTTCAAGGGGAGATCAAACCCTGTTGGCGTATTGCGGGGAACTCTTGCGTTGATTTGGTAGACACCAACCTGCCCGGGAGCTAGACCCGCAAACTCGACCGCCAGAGCCACCCCTCCAATGCGAACAGAAGGCGCTATGAGAGGTGTCGCGACGGGGCTGGAACCACCTGGAAAACCCGCCTCAACCGCAGGCGACGTGTTTCCCATGCCCGTAAGGTAGATCGAAATCACATCGTCCCGGTGAATCGGATTAGACACGGTAACAATCTCATTATTCCTGGCGCGCACAACGGCCGGGAGTTGCGATTCCGGGCCATTGGTCCCCGAACGAAAGATGCTCGGAGCCGCCGGCAGAATCGTGAGATTGAAGTTATCACTCACGCCTCCCGGAGTACGGAGAATCAGGGTAACATTCCCGTCGACCTGGTAGGGGATCTGTGCATTGATCTGCTCGCCCGACGCAAAGAGCATTGGAACCGGAACCCCGTTAACGGTAAGGCAACTTTCCCCTAGCGCCGTCGGCAGCGGTGTAGTGCTGCTTGCCTGGCTGACAGGGCTTAAATTGCTGCCGATCAACGAGATCAAACTACCCGGTGCCGTGTTCTGTGAGAAATCCGCCGCATTCACAATTCGGTCAATGCGTGGCGGCGCGACAGCCGCATCGTAGTTCCACGGGAGAACGGTAACACCACTTGTCGTGAGACTGACGATCGCCTGGCGGCCATATAGCGGAGCGAGTGTTCGCGTGAACGGGCGGGTTGTATCACTGAGCAGCGGGGCTTCCGCCAGGCGCGTCGAGCGCATCGCGTTACTGCTACTCGGGTCTACCCGTTGGATGATGCCGGGACTCTGCGCATTCGGCGCAGTCGTCCGGAAACCGGTCTGATCGACGAAGGCGAAGCCGGAACTAGTACCAGACGATGTCTCGAGTTGCCGGGAGGGCACCAAAGACGCATTGAGAAGAAGATTTCCGACCACAAATTGATCGAAGTTCGAGGCGGCGTAGGCACCGCTTAACGAGGTACCCTCCTTCCGCGAAATCGTAAAGGTATCCACGTTGGCGTTGTAAAGCATCAAGGTACCGTCGGCCTGGGTCGCGAGGATCGAGGACCCGTTGCCACTGGCCACAAGCGTCGTATTGATATTGACCTCGTTCTTAAAGATGCCAAGCGTCGGCAGGATACTCGCCGAACGACTCAGCAGATCGACGCGATCAATGGTGTGTACCGGGCCAGCGACACGACAAGCTGCCAGAGTGGCGCGGCCTGAACTGGCAACTGAACGCGGATAGTGGCCGAAGGGCATCCGGATGGGAGCGCCAGCCTGCAACGTCTCCAGGTCAAACACGCTGATGATCTGCGAGTTGTCATGTCCAACCATCAGCCAGCGGCGATCAAAAGAAATCGCCAACTGGGTCGGCGTGTTTCCGGTCTTCAGCGTCGCGATCAGTGAGTAGCTGGAGCCATCGAATACCAACACCTGATTCTTGTCCTGGCGCAACACAAAGAAGCGATCCCGGGACGGATCCGCCAGCAGGTCAACAAGTTGACCAGGCACATTCACAAACATCCCACGCTGATCTGGTTCCTTGTTATTGATGAGCACCCGGATAGCCCCGGTAACATTGACAGCCTGTGATGAGGAAATGTCGATCAACCCGGTCGTTGTTCCTTTGGAGTTCTGGAAGAGAGTTGGATCCACGCGCACGGTGACGGTTGCAGGGGTAACACCTGAGGATGGACTAACCGTTACGCCGGCCAAGCGGGAGTTGAGCTGAAACGCCGTCCGGTTTCCACCAGGGTCCAGGATTGTGATCTGCTGCGTCCCGACCTGACGATCACAGAAGTTTCCGCGGAAGGAGACATCTTCTGTCGAAGCGACCACTCGCGGCAATTCGGAAAGCCTACCAATCGGGATGATAGTAACGCCACTTTCAGATACCGAATACATCGTACTTCCATCGCCGGACAGCAGACTCCGCCCGGAGAGATTCTCCGGTAAAATGAGCCGATCGAGAACAGTCAAATTCTCAGGGTCGAGAATCTGGAGTTGCGCCGTGACGGCAGAGCCGGGGGCCGCCGCTCCCGTGCGCGTCATCTGCGCGTAAACGAGGTTTCGCTCGTTATCAAAAACGTGAGAGCCTATGTTCAGCACACCGGCGGGATCCGGGAACTGCGCAACGAGCGATCCAGTTAAATCGCCTAAAGCCCAGCCAGCCAGATGCAGCGAACCGTCCCGGTTTACGCTCACAACACGGGGCCCAAGCGGCGGAGTCGAAGTGGCCTGGAACGCACTCAACCGGCGTGCGTCCACATCATAGCGAAACTCCAGGGTTAAGTTGTCGGTCGCCCCGCCCGCTAGGATGCCGAAGATCCGCGTTCCATCGCCGGATGCCGCCATCGAACTGGCGACGATGTTCGCCGGGACGTTCCCTGACGCAACCGGAAGAGCTTTGGCCGTGATGCTCGGAATCGTCTCGAGTGTTTGGGTCGTACCTGTAGAAGGGTCCAATAGCAGGAACTCCGTTGTCGTTACGATTAGCGCCCGCCCATCAATACCAAACGCCACGCCTAGCGGAGCCGATCCAAGCGCGAATGTTTGCCGTCCGCTGGATACTAGATCGATGATCGTCAACGCGTTTGTCGGGGTGTTCGGTGCCTGGAAGTTGCCATAGTGAGTGATGACGAGAAATCGGCCGTCCGGCGATAGAGCTAACGCGCCCGGATTCGGAGCCACATTGATCGACGTTTGGATACGACCGTCGCCGAGCGACATCACTTCGATCCTGTTCGCCGTGAAGTTGGCTACGTACAGTACGCGGCGCGACTCATCGAGAGCGATGTCGGAGGCATTGCCGCCGATGGCGACAACTTTCCCGACACTTGCACCCCACATCGGAGCCACTATTGCTCCAACTAAAAAGGCCAACAGACACACAAACTTCTTGAGGCTGACTTTCGCTGACATATCTTTTCCGCTTCCTTACGAAATTTTTCTGACGCCCAATGCGTGATCCAGTCCTGCACTTCCGGCCGGATGTTGAGCTCGCGATCCCTCGCCGCCCTATTTCTTCGCAATCGGGTATTGCGCGCCTTTCGGGTCGAGACTCACCGACGGCGCATCTCCGTCGGCTGAAGCTTCGACTACTCTTCTTCCGTCTTGCGACGGCGCAGAACGATCACGCCGAGAAACAACGCCGCCATAGCGGCACACACGATACGAACCATATTCGAATCCATAACTTACTCTCCTTAAGTGAATTAGATCTCCGGTTTCGACCCGGGCTTATTGATACTCTGCGCGTCGAGAGCTCTAGATGGCGTTGACCATCGGGAGCAACTCGCGCACAATTCTGACTGCCATTGGCCCAACCGTAACAACGAAGAGCGATGGCATAATACAAAAGAAAATCGGGAAAATCAGTTTCACGCCAAGCTTGGCGGCCTTCTCTTCGGCGATCTGCCTGGCCTGAATCCGCATAAAGTCGGCATGCGCACGAAGGCTTTGCGCAATCCCGGTACCGAACCGATCCGCCTGAATCAGAACGGCAACCAACTTTTTAAGATCGTCCACGGCAGTTCGATCGGCAAGGTTTCGGAGTGCCTCGACGCGCCGTTTGCCAGCCTTCAACTCAAGGTTGATCATCGCGAACTCTTCCGTAATCTCCTTGTGCGCGTGCTCCAGTTCTTTGGCAACCTGAATCATCGCCTGGTCCAGGCCCAAACCGCTTTCCACGCAGACCACCAGAAGGTCCAACGAATTGGCCAACCCCCGCTGGACCGCCTTTTGACGGCGTTGCGACTTGATCTTTACGTATTCGTTCGGCCCGAAGAAGCCAGCTGCGCCGGCCACCAAGATGGCGGCGATCTTGTTTGTCGAATCTGCCTCTGAGTTGGCGACCGCCAAACTCATCAGGATCGGGAATAGAACACCGAGGAAAATTTTGGCGCCATACAGAATCCGAAGTGCGTTCTGCCCCTTAATGCCAGCACGGATAAGGCGCCGTTGCATCACGCTGACATCCTTGGGAGAGGCTGGCACCAGATTCCCCAAACGTTTAATCAAATCGTGAAAAACAAGACTGGGATGCACGGGCATGCGGTCCTGCACATGTGACTCCATCCCGGTCACCCGTTCGATGGCTTCCTTCGGGCGAACCCACATCTTCAACCCCGCAGCGGCAACCGCGACAGCCACTGTCAAGAATACGAGAAAGGCAATGAGTAATGGCATTGGTTTAGACCTCGATATTGACAATCTTTTGAATGATGCCGTAGCCGATCAGCTGCAAAAGAACCGCGCCACCCATCATGTAATTGCCCAACTCATCATTGAAGAAGAAGCGTACGTAATCGGGATTCCCCCAAAACATCAGCAACGCAACGCCCACAGGAATCATCGTCAGTGCAGTACCAGTCATTCGGCCGTGTGCGCTGATTGCCTTGATTCGCCCCCGCAGTTTAAACCGCTCTCGCATCAGATACGCTAGCTTGTCTAGGATTTCAGCAAGGTTGCCGCCCGTGCGCTTCTGCAGCATGACGGCGGAGACGAAAAAATGCACATCGAGCGACGGAACTCTCGTTGCCAGCTTTTCGAGCGCCAGTTCCAAAGGCATTCCCAGATTGTGTTCTTCAAAGGTCCGCCGAAACTCACCCGAGAGGGGCTCCTGGAACTCACGATGAAGCATTTCCAGCGATACCGAGAACGCATGGCCGGCACGCATCGACCTCGCAACGAACTCCAAACTTTCCGGGAACTGCTCCTCGAACTTATGCAGCCGGGCAGCCCGCTTTCGAATCACATAAGCGATCGGCCCCATCCCCGAGATGAGCGCGGGTATGAATGCAAATTGGCGGTGTTGTGCCGGAAACAGGAACCATCCCGCAGCATACCCGCCGAGGAACATCGCGAGGCAGCCGTGCATGAGCCGGGCAACCTTCCAACGCAATCCAGCCTGCTCCAGTAACCGGTGAAGCCGATCGCGTAGTTCCAGGCGCTGCAACAAGCGCGTGATCATCTGCCCGGCGGCCGCTTCATCGGCGTAGATAAGAGCAATCGACTTCTTTTTCTTGGTCTCTTTCTTCTTCCCGCCTGGATCAACTAGACGCGAACGGATCTTTCCAACGTCCGCATTCCGGAACGTACGACTGAGGAACCACCAGGCACCCAGGGAGACGGCCCACACTAAGATTAGGATTGCGAAAAACATCATTGCTGGACCCTCCGAAGCCCGTTATGGGACCTCTACTACTTCATCGAACAAATCGGGGCGTAACTTTATGCCATGCGAGAGGAGTTTTTCGTAGAACTTCGGCCGAATCCCGGTCGCAGCGAATCGTCCGAGGACTTCGTTGTTTGGGCCAAGTCCCCGCTTCTCGAACACGAAGATGTCTTGGAGAGTGACAATATCCCCTTCCATACCCGTTACTTCCGTAATGCTGGTAACGCGACGGCTACCGTCCGACATGCGCGCCGCCTGGACGAACACGTGAACCGCAGCCGCGATTTGTTGACGGATCGAAACAAGTTGCATATTGGCGTTGGCAAGCGACACCATGACCTCAAGTCGCGAAACACCGTCACGGGGCGTGTTCGCGTGAATCGTGGTCAACGAACCATCGTGACCCGTATTCATCGCCTGAAGCATGTCGAGGGCCTCCGGACCACGGACTTCGCCAACAACGATTCGGTCAGGACGCATACGCAAGCTGTTGATCAGCAGTTCCCGCTGACGTACCGCTCCGTTGCCTTCCAAGTTCGGGGGGCGCGTTTCCAGCCTCGCGACGTGCGGCTGTTTCAACTGCAATTCGGCGGCATCTTCGATCGTGACGATGCGCTCCTTGGGAGCAATAAACGCGGACAGCGCATTGAGAAGCGTTGTTTTACCAGCACCGGTTCCGCCGGCGATGATGATGTTCATTTTCGCCTTTACTGCCGCTTCGAGAAGTTCCATCATGCCCTGCGTAAGTGCCTTTTTCGCAACCAGGTCACTTGGCATCAGCTTGTCCTGGGAAAACCGGCGGATCGACATCAATGGACCGTCGACGGCCAGCGGCGGAATGATGGCATTCACGCGCGACCCGTCTCGCAAACGGGCGTCAACCATCGGAGTGGATTCGTCAACGCGACGGCCAACCTGGGAGACAATTTTGTCAATAATTCGAAGCAGGTGCTGGTCGTCCCGAAACGTCACGTTCGTGAGTTCAAGCTGCCCACGGCGCTCCACATAAACCTGTTTGCTGCCGTTTACGAGGATGTCAGAGATAGTTGAGTCCTGCAGCAATGGCTCCAGCGGACCGAGACCAAACACTTCATCCAAAACTTCATCGCAAATCTGCTGCTTCTCGTTGGAGCTCAACAGCGTGGGCTCACCTTCGATCAGCGTAAACAAAGCCTGCCGCACTTCACCCCGAACACGTTGATTGTCGATCGTGGCTAGTGCTTCGAGATTGATTTTGTCGAGAAGTTTCCGGTGCAGCGTGAACTTCAGCTCTTGATATTCAGGCTTGAGACCGGCCTTCTTCTGGCTGGAGTTTTTCAGCAGTCGCTGCTCCCAGCTTAACTGCTGCGCACCCTGTTTAGATTCGATACTCGAAATCATTTGATTCCCCTGCTTGACTTAGGCACAAGATCGGTCTGATCTCCGCCATGGACTACTAATTCGAAAACGCCGGA
>JBIKOG010000405.1:0-4597 GCA_044358225.1 Bryobacteraceae bacterium
TCACCGGGCCGTTCGGGCGGCAGTGCCTGATTGCGCGGCGGCTGGCGGAGCGGGGCGTGCGGTTCATTCAGCTGTATCATGGCGGGCTGGGCAATCAGAACACCGATACGTGGGACGCGCATGGGACTGTGAAAGAGAATCATACGCAGCACGCGGCGGAGACGGATCTGCCGATTGCGGGGCTGTTGACGGATTTGAAAGCGCGCGGGTTGTTGGAGGATACGTTAGTCGTTTGGCAGAGCGAGTTCGGGCGGATGCCGATTTCGCAGCGCGGACTGGGGCGTGATCATAACCCGGGCACACAGAGCCTGTGGATGGCCGGCGCGGGGATTCGCGGAGGGCAGGCGGTGGGGGCGTCCGATGAGTTCGGGTACTTGGCGGAACAGCAGGTTATGACGGTGCATGACTTACACGCGACGATGTTGCACTTACTCGGAATGGATCACACGAAGCTGACGTTTTCCTATCAGGGGCGGCAGATGCGGTTGACCGATGTGTATGGGGACCCGGTGAAGCAACTGATCAGTTAGACTATTTCGCATGTTTCCCTTTGTGGCTGGCGCGCATTTTGAGACGGCGAATGTCCGGAACTTGCTATTGGCTTCTGGCGTTGAGGTTTCCGAGGCGATGTGCCTGGGCATTGGTGGGGGCATCGCGGCGGGGTATCAGTTCTGCCCGTCGGTGCAGAACTATCATTCGCTGGCGTCTTCGGGCGCGCAGTTCATTCCGCGCGTGAAGCTGATGACGACGAATGGGGCCTGGTACCGGGACACGTTTTCGCGGCTGGGTGTGGCGATGGACGTGCGGGAGAGCACGGGAAAGAAGGCGGCGCGGGAGAACCTGGCGGCGGGGTTGGCCGACGGGAAGATGGTGGTGGCGTGGACGACGCCGTTGGGCCTGGCGTTGACACAGAACTGGACGGCGACCTGCGGTATGTACACGGTGCTGGTGCGGGAGGTGGCTGGAGATGTGGTTCGCTATAGCGACCACGTGTCGGTGCGGGAGATGGGGCTGGCGGAGTTCACGGCGGCGCGGGAGCGGGTGTGTTCGTTGAAGAACCGGACGATGACGGTGACGGTGGGGAAGAAGTTGGACTGGAAGGGGGCGGTGCGCGCGGGTTTGCAGGAGACGGCGGGGGACTTTGTGAAGCCGCGGCTGGGGACGTTTAACCTGCCGGGATTGAAGGAAGGCGTAGCGGTGATTACAGGGAAGGGGAAGCGGGCGTGGCCGGTGTTGTTTCCGGGGAAGCTGGTGCTTCTGCCGATGCGGGATTTGTATGAGTCGATTGAGTTGGGCACGGGCGGGGGCTTGATGCGGCCGTTGTATGCGGCGTTTTTGGAGGAGGCGGCGGAGCTGTTGGGGAAGGCGGAGTTGTCGCGGGTGGCTGGGTTATATCGGGAGTTGGGACGGGAGTGGACGGCGTTAGCCGACTTTTTGCTGCCGAAGCCATTCGCGGAGACGAAGAAGGCGATGGGGCGGCTGGCGGCGGGGGATACGGGGCAGGTGGAGCGGTTGCAGCGGCTGCGGGAGGAGGCGTTCCCTTGGGATGATGCGGAGGTGGGGTTGTTTTTGGCGGAGTTGGCGGGGCGGCTGGGGGCGCTCTATGAGAGGGAGGTGGCGGTGGCTGGGGAGCTGGTTGAGGTGGTCGGGAAAGTCTGAGATAAGGAATTGGGCGGTCCTGGTCGATACATAGACCGAGGACAAAATGCGACGGCTACCGGTTCCGCCCACTGGCAGGGAAAGACATTTCGGCGACGATGAGATCATCGTCAGCAAGACAGATGCGCGGGGCATCATCACGTACGCGAATGAGGTGTTCCTGCGGGTGGCGGGCTATACGGAAGCCGAGGTGATGGGGCAGCCGCATAATCTGATTCGGCATCCGGACATGCCGATGTGTGTGTTTCAACTCCTGTGGGATACGATCGGGTCGGGCCGCGAGATTTTCGCCTATGTCGTCAACCAGGCCAAATGCGGGGATCATTACTGGGTGTTGGCGCATGTGACGCCGACATATGACGCGCAGGGCAAAATAATCGGTTATCACTCCAACCGGAGAACAGCGCATCCGGATGCGGTGAAGACGATATCGGGAATCTATCGGGAGTTGCTGCGGATTGAGGCGGCGCAGCCGAATAGCGATGCGGCGATCAAGGCCGGGGTGGCGCATCTGGTGAAAACACTGGAGAGCGTGGGGATGAGCTACGAAGAGTTCGTGTTCTCGCTGGAGGTTGTTCATGCGTAATGTGCAAGTTGCCGAGGTGACCTTGGAAGACGTCGTCTCCATGTGCGAGATTGCGGCCCAGGGGGATCTGGAGCCGCGGTTGCGAAACGATCAGCCGGATCCGCAGATGCGACGGCTGGTGGTATCGATTAATCACTTGCTGGATATGGTGGACTCCTATGTCCGCGAGTCGGAGGCGGCGTTGGAGCACGCCAGCAATGGAAAGTATTTTCGGAAGATGCTGGTGCGCGGGATGCGAGGGCGGTTTCAGCACGCGGCCAAGGTCATTAATGCTGGTGTGAAGCGGATGGGGGATCAGGCGAAGTCGCTGTCGGAGATGGAGACTTCCCGGCAGAAGGCGGCCGGGCAGGTGGAGGGAAGTCTGCGGAAGGTGGCTGAGGAGGTGGGGCGGTCGGCCGAACGGATTCGGACGATGGCGAGCGATCTGGCCTATGGCGCCGAAGCGGCGTCGGAGCGGAGCGATGCGGTGCGCGGGGCGGCGGCGCACATGTCGACGAATGTGGATGTTGTGGCGTCGGCAACGGAGCAGTTGGCGGCCGCGATCCGGGAAGTCGAAAAGCAGACGAGCGATTCGGCCCAGGTAACGCGGAAGGCGGAGCAGTATGCCTCTCAAACGAAGGAAGTCATGTCGGCGTTGATGGATGCCTCGCGCCGGGTTGGCCGGGTGGTGAAGCTGATTTCGCAGATCGCCGAGCAGACAAATTTACTGGCGCTGAATGCGGCGATAGAAGCGGCCCGGTCGGGTGGGGCAGGGAAGGGCTTCGCGGTCGTAGCCTCGGAAGTGAAGTCGCTGGCGCGAAAGACCGGGCAATCGACGGAGGAGATCGGCGCCGAGATTAGCGCGATTCAGCGAACGGCCGAAGAGGCGGGCGAGGCGATTCAGACGATTTGCGAGACGATTCAGCGGCTGGCCGCGATCTCGGCGGCGATATCCGCCGGTATGAACGAGCAGCGAACGGCGACGGCGGAGATCAACAGCAGCATTCACTCCACAGCGAGAGAGACGCGGGGCGTGTCGGAGAGTATTGAGCTGGTGAGTAGTTCCACCAGGAAGACGACGGAAACAGCCTCCGAATTACTGGATGCATCGGCCCAGATGGGTGACCATGCCGCGGAGCTGCATCGAGCGTTGGAGATGGTGTTGGCGACGATGGCGAAGTGATCAGGCGATCATGCTGAGGGCGCCTTCGAGCTCAGAGCGAGTGTGGGCATCCCCGGTTCGCTTGGTGGCTTCGATGCCGGCTTTGTAGAGTTCGGCGGCATCGGCTAGCTTGCCGAGCTTCTCGAGCGTCTGTCCGCCGTGAAAATAGGCCGCGCAGTAGTTGGCGTCGTTTGCTATGACGGTCTTGAATTCGGTGATAGCGGCTTCGAGGTCGCCGTTGTTGGCGTGATCGAGGGCCAGACCGTAGCGGGCGAAGGAGTTCTTGGGATCCTGTTCGAGCAGGGCTCGCAGGGCGTTGGCGCGTGCACTCATTCCTCCATGGTAACTGGCGCGGGTACACTCAAAGAAGATATGTCGGAAGAACTGCAGGGACGGCCCGTTCGGGACTCGATTTCGGAGATGTCGGAATTCGCGCTGCCGAATGACGCCAATACGCTGGGTACGCTGTTTGGCGGCAAAGTGATGTCGCTGGTGGATCTCGCCGGTTCGCTCGCCGCGGTGCGGCATGCGCGTGGCCCGGTGGTGACGGCGTCGGTCGACTACATGACCTTCCTCCACCCCATCCACATCGGTCAGCTCGTGATCCTTCGATCGCAGGTGAACCGGGTGTTCCGGACGTCAATGGAGGTCGGGGTGAAGGTATTCGTGGAAGACCTGCGCTCCCGGGAGGTCAAACACACCTCGTCTGCCTACCTGACATTCGTCGCCATCGACAAGGCTGGCAACAAGGTGCCGATTACACCTGCGATTCCGGAGTCAGACGAAGAATTACGGCGATTCGAAGATGCCGGGGAGCGTCGACGGCATCGATTGGAAATGAAAGCGCGGACTACGAATCAGGCGTAGCCGTAGGCTAGTCGCCCACTTTGTACATGTACTTGATGTTGGCTTTGAACAGCAGCAGGTTGGGCGCGCCTTCGCGATTCACTTTCAGACAAGTCCTGTCGTACCACTCGATTACGCCTTGAATCACTTCCCCATCGGTGAGAGAGATGACCATGGGCGTCTTCGCCTGCATCTGCTTCATGTAATAGAAGTTCTCGGCGTTGGTCTGGTCCGGCGGAACCGGTTTTTTGTTGGCGACGGGGGGGCGGGATACAGGCATGTTGTCTTTCAAGAGTAAGAGATGGACGAAAAATGGGCCGGAATGTTACGTCCGGTAAGGTACTTCTGCAAGCAACTTCGGGACG
>JBIKOG010000182.1:0-15469 GCA_044358225.1 Bryobacteraceae bacterium
GGGTTGGAGGGTTTGGACGATTTCTGTGAGTTTGGGGGATTGGAAGTTTTGTTGGGACAGGAGTTTGATGGCTTGTTGGATGAGGGTGAGTTCGACGGAGAGGAGGCGGGCGTTTTGGATGATGACGGCGACGCGGGGGCGGAGGGCCCAGGCGAGGGCGAGTTGGAGGGCGAGGGCGGTGTAGAAGGCCGGGAAGGAGATGAGGCTGAGGGTGGCGGCGGCGAGGCTGGTGAGGAGGACGAGCAGGCGGAGGTATTTCGGGAATGGCTGGGCGGGGTGGGCGAGCCAATCGGAGAAGGTGGCGGCGTGGGCTTGTTGGTAATCGTGGCCGAGGGTGGCGATTTGTTCGCGGAGGGCGGTGTTGGCGGTGAGTTCCTGGACGGCTTGTTGGCGGGCGAGGGTTTCCGGGAGGGAGCAGGGGGATTGGAGGTATTGGGCGAGTTTGCGTTTGCCGGGTTCGGTGCGGGCGATGGAGAGGCGTTGGAAGAGCGATGAGGGGCCGAAGAGGTTGAGATCGTGGGCGTAGAGGTGGCCGGGTTCGGCGTATTCTTCGCCGGTGTCGGGGGCGGATTGCCACTGGTGGGTGAGGCGGGCGACGCCTGATTCGTAGAAATTGCGGAGGCGGGCGAGGGTGGAGCGGCGGCGGTTTTGGCGGCCGTAGCGGCGGGCGCAGAGGGCGGCGATTGGCAGGGGCGTGGGGACGGACCAGAGGGGTGTGAGGCGGCGGAGGGTGGTTACGGCGAGGACGAGGACGATGACGGCGGTGAGAGCGAGGGCGGCGGCGGTGAGCCACTGGCGGGAGTGGAGCTGGGTGAGTTGGGATTGGATTTGGTGGAGGTGGGATTGGTAGACGGCGAGCATGTTGGGAAGTACGGGATTTTGGGGGTTGGGGTTCCCGGAGATGATCAGGGGAGTTGGAGATTGCGCTGGATTTGGGCGCGGGGGGTGGCGGTGAGGGAGTCGAGGCGGAGGGATTTGTTGGCGGCGCCGCGGTAGAAGATTTCGTAGTCGCCGGGGGCGATGGCGGGGATGGTGAACTGGCCGCTGGCGTTGACGGTGGTTTGGTAGAGATGGAGCTCGCGGAGGGGGCGGGGGGCGTTGGGGCGGGCTAGAATGATGGTGCCGGAGTTGGCGGGGATTTGGCCGGAGAGGGTGGCGCCGTCGGTGGCGAGGACGATTTCGAGATCGGTGGCGGTGCCGGTGATGAGATCGAGGCCGGCGGCGGTGATGTCGGCGCCGTTGGCGAGGATGGCGCGGACGTAGGTGTTGGGCGGGAGGCCACCGATCAGGATGGCGTAGATGTCGGGGCTGAGTTGTTCGGTGAGGAGGGTGCCGTCGGGTTGGCGGTTGCCCCATTGTAGGATGCCGAGGCCGGCGGTGGGGTTGAGGGTGACGCTAGCGTTAGGGGCGGGGGTGCGGAAGCGGGCGCGGACGGAGCGGATTTGGCTGGGGGGGATGGCGATATCGGTGAGGGGGGCGGGGGTAAGGGTGATATCGCGGAGGCCGAGGACTTTGGGGCGCTGGCCGGAGCTGTTAGGAATTTCGGTGACTTTGAGGCGGTAGTCGCCGGGGGCGGCTTGGATTTCGAAGCGGCCGTCTTCGGCGAGGAGGGCGCTGGGGAGGCGGCCGCCGCCATTTTGTGCGCGGGCTTCGGCGGCTACGTTGACGCGGGCGCCGGGTGGGATCTGGCCGGTGAAGCGGCCGCGGATGGGGTACAGGGTTTGGGTGATGAGGCGGATTTCGAGGCCTTCGCGGTGGGCGCCGGGGGCGAGTTCGATAGGTTCGGCGAGGTCGCCGGAGAGGGTGGAGGGGAAGTAGGTTTTGGGTTGATTGAGTGCTTCGGCGGCGAGTTTGTAGCGGCCGGCGGGGAGGCCGCGGAATTCAAAGCGGTTGTCGCGGTTGTACTGGGTGGCGATGAAGACGTTGGAATTGGCGTCGGTGAGAGTGAATGAGGCGGTGCCGGTAGCGCCGGTGGCGCGGCCGGAGAGGATGGCTTCGGGCTCGAGGCGGATGGCGTAGTTGGGAATGTTCTGACCGGGGGCGAGGAGGATGGCGGGGGTCTTTTGCTTGGCGTGGCCGGGGTGTTCGACGCTGATGGTGAAGGAGCCGGGTTCGAGGTTGGCGAACTCGAAGCGGCCGTCGGTGCCGGTGGTTTGGGGGGCTTTGAAATAGTAGAGTTCGACTTTGGCGCCTTGGAGGGGTTTGCCGTCGCGGGCGTCGACAATGGTGCCGGAGAGGCTGGCGAGCGGGGCGGCTGCTGCTGCGGCGGCGACGGCGAGGAGGAGAAGGGGCAGGCGCATACGGCGTTAGAGGAGAGCGTCGGGGTCCCAGCGTTCGTCGGCAAGGACGGCGGCGGCTTCGGCGACGGAGAAGGGCGGGGCGGGTTCGTCGTCCTCTTCGGGTTCGTAGCCGCGGGAGTCCTCCATGGGGCAGGCGCCTTTGCCGGCGGTGCAGGTGGGGATGGTGGTTTTTGAATCGGGGAGGATGGCTTCGAGTACCACTTTGTGACGCCAGTCGTCGCCGAAATCGTAGACGTAGAGGAGGCTGTCGCCCACCTTTTTGAGGATCTCTTTGCAGCGGTATTTGCGTTCATCGAGATCGAGGGAGACGGTGTAGGCGTCGGGGTCTGGGAGGGTCCAACAGTTGCCGCCTTTGGTGAAGGAGTGCAAGTGGGAATCCGTCCAGCCCATGGCGATTTGGATGACCGTGTGGAGGGCGTCCATGCGGATGGTGTTCGGCACCAGGACGCGGCGCCAGACGGGCGGGCGGGCGCCCTGGAGGGTGACTTTGAGTTGGTAGGTGGCCACTAGATGGCCACTTTGCTCATGACGGGCTGGCCGGGGAAGACGCCTTCGACGATCTTGTTTTCGTCGACTACGAGCGTGCCGTTGACGAGGACGTAGGGGATGCCTTCGGAGTACTGGCCGGCGTTTTGATAGGTGGACTTGTCCTGGACGGTGTCGGGGTTGAAGACGGTGATGTCGGCGAATGCGCCGATTTGGAGGCGGCCGCGCTTCTTCATTTCGGGCACCATTTTTTCCAGGCGGGCGGCGGGGAGGTAGCTCATCTTGCGGATGGCGTCTTTGAGGGTGATGACTTTGCGTTCGCGGACGTAGGTGGCGAGCACGTGGGAGTAGCTGCCGGAGGCGCGAGGGTGGCCCTTGCCGTTGGTGATCCAGCCGTCACTGGCGACAATAACGTCGGGGGCGGCCATGGCCATGTCGATGTCCTGTTCGCGCATGGTGAACGTGATGACGGTGGCGCCTTTTTTGCGGTGGATTTTGAAGGTTTCTTCGTTGAGGCGCTCACCGGTTTCGACGAGCATGATGTCTTTGTAATCGATGTCGAGGTGTTCACGGAAGCCGGGATTGAAGATGGCCGATTCGAGCTGGGTCATGCCGGCGATGTAGGGGTAGGCTTCGTAGGAGACGTCGATGCCACGGGCCTTGGCGCCGCGGACCATGGAGAGACCGAGTTCAAAGGCGCGGCCGGAACTGGAGTTCAAGTGGACTACGTGGAGGCTGGCGCCGCTGGCGGCGGCGTCGGTGATGACCTCTTGGAGGGCTTCGACGACACCGGGGTCTTTGGCACCGGCGCCGCGCATGTGGACGAAGATGGGGACTTTGGCCTGGGCGGCGACTTTGAAGACGTCGAGGATTTCGGCTCTTGAGGCAAAGGGCGTGTAGGCGATGCCCATGCCGATGCCGACGCCGCCTTCGCGTAGGCCCTGGCGGAGAAGTTCGAGGGTTTTGTTTTGTTCGGGGTCGGTGGCGGCGCGGGTGGCGGCGGGGCCGGCGGGGAGCCATTCGCTGGTGTCGTTGGTCGCGGTCATGCGGGCCGGGACGTGGCCGACGGAGGCGCCGTAATGGATGAGAGACTTGCCGCGGCGAGCGTCGATCCAGGGTTTCATGGGGGAGACGCCGATTTCGAGTTCGAGGGTGGTGGTGACGCCGTCGCGGGCTTTGTAGCGGTTGTTTTCGGCGTCCTGGCGGTGGACGTGGAGGTCGATGAAGCCGGGGGAGACGACGTGGTTTTTGGCGTCGATGACGCGTTTGGCTTTGAGGGGGGTAGGGGAGATGGCGGTGATGACGCCGTTCGAGATGCCGATGGAGCGGACGGCATCGAGGTTGTTGGCGGGGCAGATGACGCGGCCGTTGTTGATGGCGGTGTCGAAGGTAGTTTGGGAGAAGGCGGAGGTCGTCGACAGGGCGGCGAGGAGGTGGCGTCGGGAGAGCGTCATTTGAAGAGTTTAACGTGAAATGGTTGTTTCGGCGGGGTAGGCGCGGCTAGCGGGGAAATCGGCGGGTTTGAGATCGGGGAAGTCGTCGAGGATCTGCTGTTCGGACATACCGGCGGCTAGCCAGTTCTGGACGTCGCGGACGGTGATGCGGAGGCCACGGATGCACGGTTGGCCGGAGCGTTTGCCGGGTTCGATGGTGATTCGGGGGTCCATGTTCAGGGGCTTACGTGGTGAGTTCGATGAAGCGGGTGGCTTGTTCGCGGGAAACGGAAGGGAAGCCTTTGAGAAATTCCTCAAAGGTAGCGGGGCTTTCCAGATGATCGAGCAGGGCCTGGACGGGGACACGGGTGCCTCGGAAGCAGGGGGTGCCGCTCAGGCGGTCCGGATCTGTCCAGATGATTTCGTCGGTCATAGGAACAGGATAGCGTTCGCGGTTGCGGACGGGGCGCTAGCCGATGTGGATGACCTGGCCGGGGCGAATTTGCGAGAGGGCGGCGAGGAGATCGGGGAAGAGCGGCTGGAAGCTTTCGAGCTTGTTTGTGCGGACGTGGACGATGATGAAGCCGAGGCGGAACTTGTGGAGGGAGTGTTGCTGCTCGATGCGTTTGTCGACAGTGAGGAAAACGTCGAAGTGCTTTTCGGCGTACGGCAGCAACTGCTGGTCGGCGATGCTACGCCATCCTGACTCGGTGACTGTCTTTACCGCATGGCCAGGAAAGGCGGCGCGGGCACGAGCAGGGACGCATTCGTCTAAGAGGATACGCACAGGTGCGAGAGGAGACTGTCCTTTGCAAGTTCCATGAACTGAACCGCCTGTTCGCGGGTGACGGAGGGGAAGTCGAGGAGAAACTCGTCGAGCGGCACATCGCCTTCGAGGTTGTCGAGCAGTGCCTGAACCGGGACACGAGTGCCGCGGAAGCAGGGTTCGCCGCTCATGCGGCCGGGGTCGACCCAGACGATTTCGTTGAGAGCTGCCAAGTGTTCGGCGGTCATGGCTTCATTAAAACACGAACGGCACCGGAGGACCGGTGCCGTTCGAGGTTCTATTCTGGATCGCTGCGACGCTTTTTGCGGTTACGCTTGCGAGCGAGGGCTTCTTTGACCCGCTTTTTTTCGCCGGGTTTCAGGTAGAAGGAGTGGCGTTTGATTTCCTTGATAATGTCTTCCTGCTGCACTTTGCGTTTAAAGCGACGCAGAGCATTTTCAAGAGTCTCGCCGTCTTGCACGATAACTTCTGCCATAAGATATTCACCTCCTCGCTGGTCGGGATAGCACTGTTTGCACAGCGCAAACCTCTATTGTAGCAGAGGTGGGGGAAGTGCGACCGGGTTGAATGTTCATTGCCGCCAAAGGCGTCCCGCCGGGGCTCCATTACCGTGGTAATGTTTGGGTATGGCACTGGCAAAATCGAAGGTGACGGCGCAGGGGCAGATTTCGGTTCCTGTGGCGGTGCGGAAGAAGCTGGGGATCGGGCCGGGCTCGACTTTGGAATGGGTGGAGGAGGGCGGGCAGATCGTGATCCGGAGGACGGGAAAGTACTCGTTCGAAGATATCCGGAACGCGATCTGGGGGGATAAGCCCGTGCCCCCGAAAACCGATGCGGAACTGAAGGAAGGGATTCGCGACTACATACGGAAGAAGCATGCGCGCGATTGATACCAACGTTCTCGTGCGGCTGGTGCGATCCGATCACGAGGAACAGACGGCGGCGGCAGCGCGATATGTCGAAGAAGGCGCCTGGGTATCTACGGTTGCGCTGGCAGAG
Source organism: Bryobacteraceae bacterium (assembly GCA_044358225.1). Lineage (GTDB taxonomy): Bacteria > Acidobacteriota > Terriglobia > Bryobacterales > Bryobacteraceae. The sequence continues at coordinate 6,006 of JBIKOG010000182.1, forward strand.
GCGGTTTGGGTACTCGGCGCCGTGTACGGACGAACCGCAAAGGAACTAGCCACCATTGTGGAGATGCTTCTCGCGAACGACCGATTAGTATTTCAGGACGCCGAGGCAGTGGAAGAGGCTCTCGTCCAATTCAAGGCGCAACTTGCTCTCGGTTTTTCTGACTGTCTGTTGGTGGCCTTAGCGAAGAATGTTGGGCATACGCCCCTGGGAACCTTTGACAGAAAACTATCCAAGCTCCCTGGGGCGGAGAGAATTTAGGCCGGGCCTTCTTGCGCGGGGCCGCCGGAGAAGGGATTGAAGTCGGTCGAGTCGTCGAAGAGATCGATGCCTTCGGCCTTCTTGAGGAAGTTGACGATGAGATACGTCAACGGCGTGGCGGCGGCTTCGTAGCCCACCTTGACGAGGTAGCCGGTGAGGATGAGATCGCGGATCATGGTGCCGTCGATGCGGCCCCAGAAGGCGATGGTCATGACGATCACCGTGTCGACGAGTTGGCCGACGGCGGTGGAGGCGATCGTCCGGGCCCAGAGCATTTTGCCGCCGGTGAGCACCTTCATTTTGGCGAGCACGAAGGCGTTGGCGAATTCGCCGCACCAGTAGGCGATGAGGCTGGCCACAACCAGGCGCGGGAGGAAGCCGAAGATGGCTTCGAAGGCCGGTTGGCCGGTCCAGCCCGGGGCGGGCGGGAGGTTGACGATCAGCATGCCGAGGCCGGTGAGGAGCGCCGTCGACAGGAAGCCGTGCCAGATGGCGCGGCGGCTGCCGGCGTACCCGTACACTTCGGTGAAGATGTCGCCGAAGATGTAGGTGATGGGGAAGAGGATCTGGGCCCCGGAGAGGATGATGTCGAACTCGAGGCCCAGGAAGGAAACGTGGCCGAACGAGATGAGCTTGCTGGCCACGAGGTTGGAGATTAAGAGCACGACTACGAAGAAGCTGAGGCAGATTTCGTAGTATTTGAAGCGGTGTAGTGGTGTTAGATGAGTGAGAAGGTTGCTCAATTTAGGCTCGCAGGTCGGCGCCTGACATCTCGGCAGGCTTTGGTAAGCCTAGCAGACCGAGGATGGTGGGCGCGAGATCGCGAAGAGAGCCGCCAGTGCGAAGCGGGCGACGCTCCTCATTGACTAAGATGAGCGGAACCGGGTTGGTGGTGTGATAAGTGTGAGGACCACCGTTGGTTGGGTCAATCATCGTTTCGGCGTTGCCGTGATCGGCGGTGATGATCCACTGCCCACCGGTGCGTTGAATGGCCTGGTGGATGCGGCCGAGCATGGTGTCGCAGGTTTCGCAGGCTTTCACCGCGGCTTCGTAGACGCCGGTGTGGCCGACCATGTCGGGGTTGGCGAAATTGACGACGATGACGTCGAAGTCGGCGCGTTCGATGCCGCGGAGGACGACGTTGCAGACGCCTTCGGCGGACATTTCGGGCTGGAGGTCGTAGGTGGCGACCTTGGGGGACGCTACCATTTCGCGCTCTTCGCCATCGAACGGTTTTTCGACGCCGCCGTTGAAGAAGAACGTCACGTGGGGGTACTTTTCCGTTTCGGCGACGCGGAGCTGTTTGGCGCCGTGGCCCGCGAGGACGCCGCCCAGGAGATTCGTGTGGGACTCGGGCTGGATGACGGTGTTGACCTTGAGCGTGCGGTCATAGACGGTCATCGTCGTGTAGTGCAGGTTCTTGGGCGCGAGAGCCTTGTAGGGGACGTCGAGCGGATAATCGGTGAGCACCTGCGAGAGTTCGCGGCCGCGGTCGGCACGGAAGTTGAAGAAGAGCACGGCGTCTTCATCGCGCAGGAGGCCGGTGGGGTCGCCCGCGGCGTTGGTGATGACGATGGGCTCGATGAATTCGTCCGTGACGCCGGCTTCGTAGCTCTGTTTGATGGAGGCGATGGGATCGGTGGATTTGCGGCCGTCGCCGAGCACGATGGCGCGGAAGGCGCGTTCGACACGTTCCCAGCGCTTATCGCGATCCATGGCGAAATAGCGGCCGATGACGGTGGCGACGCGGCCGACGCCGATTTCGCGCATCTTGTTTTGCAGGGCTTCGAGGAACCCGGCGGCTTCGTGGGGCGGGGTGTCGCGGCCGTCGGTGAAGGCGTGGACGACGACGTCTTCGACGCCGCCCTTCTTCGCCATTTCGAGGAGGCCGTAGAGGTGGGAGATATGAGAGTGGACGCCGCCATCACTGACGAGACCCATCAGGTGGAGACGGCGTCCGCGGGCGTGTTTCACGGTCTCCTGCAGCACGGGATCTTCGTGGAAGAGGCCATTGCGGACCATCCAATCGATCCGCGTGATGTCCATCTGAATGACGCGGCCGGAGCCGATGTTCAGATGGCCGACTTCGCTGTTGCCCATCTGGCCGTCGGGCAGGCCGACCCATTCGCCGCTGGTGTTGATGAGCGTGGTGGGGTAGTCGCGCATGAGCGCGTCGTAGACGGGCTTGCGCGCGTTGCGCACAGCATTGCCTTTGACGGCCGGGGATTCGCCCCAGCCGTCAAGAATGGTCAGGATGACCGGTTGTTTCGCCATTTACTTCTTGAACGCCTTTCTGCCGGCGTAGACGGCCTGGGAGCCGAGCTCTTCTTCGATGCGGAGGAGCTGGTTGTACTTGGCGATGCGATCGGTACGGGAGGCCGAGCCGGTCTTGATCTGGCCGACGGAGGCGCCGACGGCGAGATCGGCAATGAAGGTGTCTTCGGTTTCGCCGGAGCGGTGGGAGCTGATGGCGGTGTAGCCGGCGTGGTGCGCCATGGCGATGGCTTGCAGGGTTTCGGTCAGCGTGCCGATCTGGTTCACCTTGATGAGGATGGAATTGGCGACACCCTTTTCGATACCTTCGGAGAGGCGCTTGATGTTGGTGACGAAGAGATCGTCGCCGACGAGCTGGATCTTCTTACCGAGGGCCTTGGTCATGAGCTTCCAGCCCTTCCAGTCGTCTTCGGCCATGCCGTCTTCGATGGAGATGATGGGGTACTTCTCGCAGATCCCGACCCAGAAGGCGACCATTTCGGCGGGGGTGAATTCGCCGCTCTTGGACTTCTTCATGACGTACTTTTCTTTTTTGGCGTCCCAGAGTTCGCTCATGGCGGGGTCGAGCGTGATGGAGACCTGTTCCCCGGGGGTGTAGCCGGCCTGGATGATGGCTTCCATGACGACTTCGAGGGCTTCTTCGTTGGACTTGAGGTTGGGCGCGAAGCCGCCTTCGTCGCCGACGGAGGTGGAGTAGCCCTTCTTCTTCAGAACGGTTTTGAGGGTGTGGAAGATTTCCGCGCCCCAGCGGAGGCCTTCGGAGAAGCTGGAGGCGCCGTGGGGGGCGACCATGAATTCCTGCATGTCGACGGAGTTGTCGGAGTGGGCGCCGCCGTTGATGATGTTCATCATGGGGACGGGGAGCATGCAGGCGTTGACGCCGCCCAAGTAGCGGTAGAGCGGGGTCATCTGGCTGGCGGCGGCGGCACGGGCGGTGGCCATGGAGATGGCGAGGATGGCGTTGGCGCCGAGGTTGCCTTTGTTGGGGGTGCCGTCGATGGCGATCATGTGGCCATCGATTTCGGCCTGGCGCGTGGCGTCCATGCCGAGAAGGGCGGGGCCGAGAATGGCGTTGACGTTGGCGGCGGCCTTTTGGGTGCCTTTGCCGAGGTAGCGGCCTTTGTCGCCGTCGCGAAGCTCAGCGGCTTCGTGCACGCCGGTGGAGGCGCCGGAAGGGACGGCGGCGCGGCCCATGGAGCCGTCGGCGAGGAAGACGTCGGCTTCGACGGTGGGGTTGCCACGGGAGTCCAGAATTTCTCTACCTACAACTTTGACAATGTCAGTCATTTCGATGATCCTGCTTGGGAATTCTTTCTTGGGATGGGCGCGCGCGAGGAGGGTTCTACGGGGCGCGGCGCCGGATTCGGAGTCACTTCTATTTTGGCATACTGGGTGGAAATCACAGGGCCCATTCCCTGGTTGTGAGTTTCGGCTTGGGCGGAGTGGGAGTTGTTGGAGTTACTATGATTCCGTGCACGTTCAGGAGACAGAGCGAACGGCAGGGTATCGGTTCTGGTTTGATGTGCGGGAACCGGGGGCGGCGGCGTATGCGTCGCAGTTGGGTGCGCATGCGATGTATTTTGCGTTGATCTTCCTAGTTGTGGATCTGCATAGATGGTTTGGATGGTGGAGTTTGATTCCGGGATATCTAGTGGTTGCCGGGTTGATGGGCGCCATGCGGCGATTGGATTTGTGGGCGGCGGTGTTGTTGGGAATACTGCTGGCTGGCGCTTGTGTCGGATTGGGGATTCTGGGGGTTCAGGGGCAATGGGTGTTTGCCGCGTTCTGTGGATTACCGCTGGCCGTCATTTGGGCGTCGGGGTTGCCGATGGCGATTTGGGCGGCTTGGGTGCATCGGGGGTTGCGGGCGGACGAACGTTGGGATTTGGTGGGATTGCCGGCGGTGCGCCCTGGGACGCCGCGGTGGAAACTGTGGGTGGCGGTTTGGTGGGGGGCGGCGCGGCCATGGTGATGGAAGAACGGATGGGCGCCTGGGCTCGCTGGAATGTACTGATCGGGGTAGGCGGGGGAGGCGCGGCGGCGGCGTTGGATCTGCTGCAGCGGGGTGAGCAGGGGGCGAGTCTGGTGTTCTTTATGACTTCGCTGCTGGTGATGTTGGAGTTGCAGTACTTCACGATTTGGGCGGCGATTGCGGTGGCGGTTGGGTGGCCGGGGGTGATCTATTGGTTTGGACTGCACCCAGGCTATTGGTTGGTGGTGGTGCTGGCTGCTCCGGCGATTTGGTTGGCATGGCGGTGCCGGGGGATGGCGTTGGGGGAACGGGCGCGGGTGGCGGGTTTGGCCGATCCGGGGAATTTGCGGATGCGGTTTTGGGGTAACGCGGGGGAGTTGAAGCATCGGACGGATTGTGCGCGGGAGGCGATGTGGGCCACGTTGGGGATTGCGTTCTTGTTCGCAGTGGGGCAGGCGTTGGGCGGGGACTGGCGGGTTGCGGTGGTGTTGGGGTTGGCGCTGTGCTGGATTGCCGATGGCTTCCGGCAGCGGGCGCTGTGGACCGTTGGCGCGGCGGCGGTGGTGGTTCCGCTGGCGCTCTGGCTATCGCGGGATTGGCTTTTGCCGTTCTGCATTGCGATGTCGTATTTGCCACCGGGGTTGTGGGCGATTTGGGCGGAGCGGAAGCGGCCGGCGGAGGGCAACTGAAGATGGACAGCGCGGAAGGGCGTCGGGACGGGATTTGGGCGGCGTACTACGCCCTTGCCGCGGGGCTCATTGAGGCGATTGGCATTCCGATGAATGCGTCCTGGTGGGATGCGCTGATTCCGGCTCTCGTGTACATGGGAGCATTCTATGGGCTAAAGAATCTATCGAGGCCTGTTTGTGTAGGGATGGTTTTGATGCAAGCGGTGACGGGGTTGATCCGGTGGAAGTTTATGGATCAGGATTTCGGGGAGAATGCGTTTTTGTTCTTTGCGACGTGGATGTTCGGCGCGGCGGCTTGGGCGGCGATTCAGCAGGGGCAACGGGGAAAGAGTTGGGTGTTGGTGTACGAGATGGTTGTGGTGGCTGGATGCGTGGCAGTGGTGGGGCGGTGGATCTGGATCGTTACGCATATGCGAACCATTTGAGGGGCTGGCTTTTCTGTGGGGGAAAGCGTGAGGAACGGGCGGCAAATTAAGCGTGATCATAGGCGCGTAGAAATTCTTCGCGGGTGATACCGGCGTGCGTGAGGATTGTCCTCAACGTGGAGGCTTTAATTAGCGGGTGGTTCGGCAGCGTCAGCGTATCGGATCCGCCACGGAGATTGGCGCGGCGCATGGCGATGTGTTCCGCCTCACGCACGAGTTCAAAGCCGAGCGCGCGAAAAGCTGCGATCACCCGGTTTCGGGGAACGTCAACTGGGAACTTGCCCATTGTCAGGCGGGAATTGTTGCTTCGGCCAGGAACGCTTCGACTACGGGGAAGTCTTCGCCGAAGACCTCCGCGCCGAAGGTTTCAATGTGGAAACGGATTGCGGAATTGACGTCAGCAAGCGCTTCGTCGTAGGTGGCCCCTTGGCCCACCACGGTCCCCTTCAGTCCTAATGGATACGCGACAAAACAATCGGGGTGCTGTTCCACGATGATCTTGATTTGCCGTGTCATAACGTCCTTTATTCTACTTCGATTCGGGCTTAGTCAGCCCGGCTTCCTTCAGCATCGCGCGCAGGGCCATGAGGCCGCCGGAGCCGGGTTGCATGGCGGCGATGTTGCTGTCGCGATCGATCAGAATGTAGGCCGGGACGCCGGCGCCTTCGAAGAGGGGGGCGAGATTCGTGTCGGGGGTTAGGACGACTTGCGCGGTTCTGGGGTGGTCCTTCAAATACGTCTGGACGGTGGCGTTGGATTCGGCGGCGTTGATGGCCAATACGACCAGGCCGTCTTTGGCGTGATCCTTTAAGATCTGCTCGACCGCCGGTTCGTCCTTGCGGCAGTAGCCGCACCAGGTGGCCCAGTGCTGGACCAGCACCACTTTACCCTTCAGCGTTTCGCGGGTGTGGAGTTGGCCGTCGAGCGAACGGGCCTGGAAGCGCGGCATGGCGTCCCGCTTGGGGGCTTGGGCGGCCAGGGGCGCGACGGCGGCGAGCGATAACCATCGACGGCGGTTCATGATTCCAAGCTATCATGCGGGGTAACCGTTATGAGGCTCTTCCCTTCCCTCCTTTTGCTGGGCTCACTGCTCGGCGGGGCTCCCTGGTCCGTTGAAACCTTGTTCACGCGTCCTTATGTCTGGGGGACGCCGCCGGATGGGTTGACGTGGGCGAAGAAGGCGCCGCGGCTGGTGTTTCTTTGGAATGAGTCGGGCCGGCGGTTTATGGACCTCTACGCCTACGATGCGGTGGCGAAGAAGCGGGTGCGGCTGACGTCGTTGGAATTTGCGAAAGATCCGTTTAATCCGGCCTCCGATGAGAACGATGAACGGCTGAAGGCGCACCGGATGCCGGAGGCGGGATTGGGTGGTTTTTCGGTTTCCGAGGATGGCGCGCGGGTGGCGTTTGCGTGGAAGGGGGATTTGTATTTGGTTCCCGCGGATGGGTCGGCGGCGCCGTTCCGGTTGACGCAGACGAAGGCTGGGGAGTCATCGCCGCAGTTTTCGCCGGATGGGAAGAAGATTGGGTTTTCGCGTGGCGGGGATTTGTTTGTGCAGGATTTGGGGACAGGGGCGCTGGTCCAGGTGGCGGAGGGGGCCGGTGGATTAACGTTTTCGCCGGATGGCACGAGGATTTTGTATTCAACTCGGCGGGGCGGGACGCGGATGCAGGTGTTGCCGAACTACTCGGGGCGGTTTGTGACGGCGCGGCCGTTTCCACGGTCCGTCGCTGGCGATGAGGCGGGGCAGGCTACCTATTTCACGGTGGCGGCGGGCGGGGGGAAGCCGGTGCGGTTGGGGGAGGGGGCGAGCCCGGAGTGGTCGCCCGATTCGCGGGAAGTACTGGTGCAGATTGAATCTGCGGACACGAAGAAAGTCACGCTGCGGGTTTATGACGCGGGCACAGGGAAGGCGCGGGTGGTGCAGGAGATTACCGATGCGCGGTGGGTGGCGCGGACGTGGGCAATGTGGTCTCCCGATGGGAAGTGGATTGCATTTACGAAAGACCCCGATGGGTTCATCCATCTCTATCGCGTAGCCGCGGCTGGCGGGGCGGCGGAACAGATTACAAAGGGCAATTGGGAACTGAACACGGAGCGGTTTGGGTTTGCGCCGCAGTGGGTGGGGGACCGGTTATTTTATTCGTCGACGGAGGCGGGGACGAACGAACGGCAGTTCTATTCGATTTTGGCGGATGGGACGGGAAAGCGGCGGTTATCGACGCGGGAGGGGATCAACGTTGGGGTGGTGCATGAGGATGGGAAGAATTTGGCGCTGTTGGAAGCGGACTTGAAGATGCCGCTCGATTTGTTTGTGAACGGGGCGCGGGTGACGACGTCGACACGGCCGGAGTTTAGTTCGTATGAGTGGCCGGAGACGCGGTTCGTGTCGTTCCCGGCGCGCGGGGATGGGGCTGTGGTGAAGGCCAAGTTATTGTTACCGCCGGGGTATGACCCGTCGAAGAAAGACGGGAAGAAGTGGCCTTCGGTCTTCTTCATTCATGGGGCGGGGATTGCTTCGAGCGTGTTGAAGCAGTGGGGCTCTTACCAGGACCAGCGGTTTGTTTATAACGCCTTTCTGGCGTCGAAGGGGTTTGTGGTGATGGACCTGGATTACCGGGGTTCGTCGGGCTATGGGCGCGAATGGCGGACGGGGGTGTATTTGAACATGGGCGGGCCGGACCTGGACGACGTCATGGGGGCTGTCGAGTTCATGCGCGGGTTGGGGAATATTGACATGGGCAAGCTGGGCATTTGGGGCGTGAGCTACGGGGGCTTCATGACCAATATGGCGATGTTCCGGGAGCCGGGCGTGTTTAAGGCCGGGAGTTCCTGGGCGGCGGTGAACGATTGGGAGAATTACAACGATGGGTACACGCGGGAGCGGTTGACGACGCCGGCGGAGAACCCGGAGGCGTACCGGCGGTCGTCGCCGATTACGTTCAGCCATAACCTGCGGGACAATTTGCTGCTGGTGCACGGCATGGTAGACTCGAACGTTCTGTTCCAGGATACGGTGCAATTGACGGAGAAATTGATTCAGGAAGGGCGGCCGTTCGAGGAGATCTTCTATCCGCAGGAGGACCACGGGTTTGTGCGGGACGAGACCTGGATTGACGCACTGCGGCGGACGACGGCGCTATTTGAGAAACACCTACGATGAGTTTGCCAAGACTGTATCCGATTTTAGACACGGGCGCGCTGGAGCGGGCCGGGGTTCCGTTGCTGGAGGCGGCGATCGGGATGATCGAGGCCGGGGCGCATATTCTGCAGCTGCGGCACAAGGGACATTTTTCGCGCGAATTGTTTGAAACAGCGGCGCATCTGGCTGTTTTATGCGAGCAGGCGCGGATTGGGTTTGTGGTGAATGACCGGGTGGACATGGCGAAGCTGTTGAACGCGCATGTGCATGTGGGGCAGGACGATTTGTTGCCGGTGTTTGTGCGGCAGTTGGCGGGGGCGGATACGATTATCGGGCTGTCGACGCACAACCGGGAGCAGTTGGAGGCGGCGAATCTGGAGCCGGTGGATTATCACGCGCTGGGGCCGATTTTCGGGACGGGGTCGAAGGTGAATCCGGACCCGGTGGTGGGTGTGGAGGCGCTGCGGGCGTGGCGTCCTTTGTCGACGCGGCCGTTGGTGGCGATTGGCGGGATTACGCTGGCGAATGTGGGGGAGGTGCTGGCGGCGGGGGCCGATTCGGTGGCGGTGATTAGTGGATTGATTCCTGTGGGGGCCGACCGGAAGGCGATTCGGGAGAGGACTGAGGAATGGCTATTGGCGGTGCGGGCGTGAGGGCGGGCGGTTTGGCGGGCGGTTTGGCGGGCGGTTTGGCGGGCGGTTTGG
>JBIKOG010000406.1:0-4546 GCA_044358225.1 Bryobacteraceae bacterium
CTCGCCTGGCCCCCTGTCCTGTACAACGCCCAGTCGTTCCTGCAGCCCGGTCCCTCTCCGCTCCCCGCTTCCACCGCTCCCGCATCCGTTCAGGTTCCAGCGGAGACCCTGAATATTCTTGTTGCCGAAGATGATGATGACTCTCGCCTCGTCCTCCAACTTGCCCTTCGGCGATTCGGGCATACCGTTTTCGCTGTTGGAAACGGGGCCGCCGTTCTGGACGCCGTCCGTGAGAAATCATTCGATGTCATCTTGCTCGATATCGAAATGCCGATCTTTGGCGGTACCAAACTGGTCGGCCATATTCGCCAGATCCCGGCCTTCGCCAGGACTCCCATCTACGCCGTCACCGCCCACGCCAGTGAACAATATCGCGCTGAGTTCCTGGCTGCTGGTTTTACCGGCCACCTCGCCAAACCGTACACACCGGAGGCGCTGCAAGCTCTTGTCCTGGGTGGGACTCCACCGGATCCTCCGGCTTTCTCTCCGTCCACACGCATTAATCCCGCCACCTTTCTACAGTTCGCCGGCCTGCTTCAATCCGCCGGCAATCCTGTGGAACCCACTGTTTCCCGGATCCTTTCCGAAGTCAGCCTCTGGGCCAACGCCACTCCGAGCCCGCCATCGGACCTGCCGTCAGTCCTCCATCCCTTCATCGGATCCTGTTCCCTCATCGGCGCCTCCGCTCTCGCGGCGTACCTGCGAGAACTCTCTGCGCCAGGTGCGAGGGACGATTGGGACCGCGACCTACTCCAACTCCGTACTTTACTGGAAGAGTCCCAAAAGGGCTTCGACGAAATACTCGCGCGCCCTCCTGCCGGCTGATTCCGCAACCCGCCCCACTTCCCACACATCAAACATGGAGAACCCCTCCCGCCTACGCTAAACTGGTAGGAGGCGCCTTGCGCCCATTGTCTATGTTTCCAAACGTACTCGCGAAAATCTTCGGCACCAAAGCGGACCGGGATATTAAGGCCCTCCAGCCGCTCAAAGAAGCCATCAACGCTCGCGAGCCCCACTACAAATCGCTCTCCGACGCCGAACTCGCCGCCAAAACCGCCGAATTCCGCCACCAAATCGACAACGGCGCCTCGCTCGACGACCTGCTCGTCGAAGCCTTCGCCACCGTCCGTGAGGCCGGCCGCCGCATCCTGTCGATGCGCCACTACGACGTTCAGCTCATCGGTGGCATGGAACTCCACAAGGGCCGCATCGCCGAAATGAAAACCGGCGAAGGCAAAACCCTCGTCGCCACCCTCCCCGTCTATTTGAACGCCCTCGCCGGCAAAGGCACCCACGTCGTCACCGTCAACGACTATCTCGCCAAACGCGACGCCGAGTGGATGGGCAGAATTTACAAGTTCCTCGGCCTCACCGTCGGCTGCATCACCCACGACATCAGCGATCGCGACCGCCGCGCCGCCTACCAGGCCGACATCACCTACGGCACCAATAACGAGTTCGGCTTCGACTATCTCCGCGACAACATGAAGTTCCGCCTGGAAGACTGCGTCCAGCGCGGCCACTTCTTCGCCATCGTCGACGAAGTCGATTCGATCCTCATCGACGAAGCCCGTACCCCGCTCATCATCTCCGGCCCCTCTGAAGAGTCCACCGACAAGTACTACCGCATCAACAAAATCATCCCGCGCCTCGTCCGCGGCGAAGTGATCGAAGGCAAAGAGCCCGGCGAAAAATACTTCACCGGCGATTACACCGTCGACGAAAAACACCGCGCCGTCGCCCTCACCGAAGAGGGCGTCATGAAGATCGAACGCCTCCTCGGCCTCGGCAACCTCTACGAAGCCCAGAACATCGAGTTCAACCATCACGTCCAGCAGGCTCTCAAGGCCCATGTGATGTACACCCGCGATAAGGAATACGTCGTTCGCCCCGGGGAAGATCCGAACGAACTCGAAGTCATCATCGTCGACGAGTTCACCGGTCGCCTCATGCCCGGGCGCCGCTGGTCTGACGGTCTCCATCAGGCCATCGAAGCCAAGGAAAACGTCAAGATCCAGCGCGAGAACCAAACCCTCGCCACCATTACCTTCCAGAACTACTTCCGCATGTACAAAAAGCTGGCCGGCATGACCGGTACGGCCGACACGGAAGCCGCCGAATTCGGCAAAACCTACAAGCTCGACGTCACTCCCATCCCGCCCAACCGCATTGCCAAACGGCAGGATGCCAACGACATCGTCTACCGCACCGAAGAAGAGAAGTTCCGCAACGCCGCCCGCGAAATCAAGGAACGCAACGCCAAGGGCCAGCCCGTCCTGGTCGGCACCATCTCGGTCACCAAGAGCGAAAAGCTCTCCTCGATCCTCACCAAAATGGGCGTCAAGCACGAAGTGCTGAACGCCAAGAATCACGAACGCGAAGCCTACATCATCGCCCAGGCCGGCCGCTACGCCGCCGTCACCGTCTCCACCAACATGGCCGGTCGCGGTACCGACATTCTGCTCGGCGGCAACCCGGACTTCCTCACCCAGGAAGAGTCCATCAAGAAGGCGATCGCCGAATCCGTCGACGAACATGAAGCCGGTTTCGTCGCCGATGACCGCTTCTACTACTTCCAACGCGCCGACATGAACTACCGTGTCCCGCTCGAAGCCTGGCACGAAATCCACGCGCGCCACAAAGCCAACTGCGACGCCGACCGCGAAAAAGTCGTCGCCGTCGGCGGCCTCTGCATCATCGGCACCGAACGTCACGAATCCCGCCGTATCGATAACCAGCTCCGTGGCCGTTCCGGCCGCCAGGGCGACCCCGGCTCCTCCCGCTTCTTCCTCTCCCTGCAGGACGATTTGCTCCGTATCTTCGGTGGCGAACGCATGCAGAACCTCATGCTCCGCCTTGGCATGGAAGAGGACGTGCCGATCGATTCCGGCCTCATCACCAAGCGCATCGCCGCCGCCCAAAAGGCCGTCGAAGCCCAGAACTTCGCCTCCCGGAAACACGTCCTCGAATACGACGACGTCATGAACAAACAGCGCGGCGCCGTCTACACCATGCGCCGCAACCTGCTCGAAGGGACCGACCAGAAGGAACGCATCTACGAGATGGCTAAGGGCATCATCGCCTCCGTCGTCGCCGAGCGGATCCCCGAACGCGCCCGCCCCGACGAATGGGACATCACCGGGCTCGAAAGCGATATCCTCACCCGCTTCGGCGCCCAGCTTCACCTGCATGACCTTCGCGGCTCCACCCTCGATGACGTCGAAGACAAGATCTTCGAGTCCATCAAGACGAAGTACGAGGAGAAGGAATCTCTCATCGGCGACGAATATCTTCGCGAAGCCGAACGCGTCATCATGTTGAACGTCATCGACAATCAGTGGAAAGACCACCTCCTGTCGATGGATCACCTCAAGGAAGGCATCGGCCTCCGCGGCTACGGCCAGAAGGATCCGCTCCTCGAATACAAGAAGGAGTCCTACACCCTCTTCCAGGACATGATGGACCGTATCGAAGACGATACCGTCCGCTATCTCTTCTTCCTCCAGGTCGCCGAAAACAACCGGCCCGACGTTCCCTTCGAAGCCGACTACGACCTCGAAGACGACGATCAGCCCGCCCTCGAAGCCGCGCCTGAGCCCGAGCCAACCCCGGCCGAACGCCAGGCCGCCCGCGCCTCTATCGACGACTTTACTCGCAACATCCAGAAGAAGAAAGAACGCGAACTCGCCGCCCTCGAATTTTTAGGTGGCGAACCCGCGGCACCAAAAGGCCCCGTGTTGGCGTCTAAGAAACCAGGCCGCAACGACGCTTGCTGGTGCGGCTCCGGGAAAAAATACAAAAAATGTCACGGTGTAAACGAGTAATCTTCGCCCTGTTCGCTCTCAGCCTTCCGGCGGCCATCCTGCCGGAAGGCATGGAGCATCACTCCCGCAAAACCGTCAAGGCGCTCAAGCCGGAGCCAGCCGCGGTTTGGAGTGAGTACGGCTTGCAGGAAGCAGAGACAGCTAGGTATGAGGGGGCCAAAGGCGCCTTCACCATCTCCGCCTGGCGTCTGCCCGACGCCACCAACGCCCTCGCCGCCATCCAGCTTCTCCGCGGCGCCCGCCCCGCCGGCGCCACCATCCAGCAGCGCGGCAACTACATCCTCCAGTTCGATGGCTTCAAGCCCGAAGAGGAGACCATGAACCAACTCATCCTGGCCATGCCCCGCTACGACGCCTCCTCGCTCCCGGCCCTGACTGGCTTCCTGCCCGCCCCCAACCGGCACGGCAACAGCGAACGCTACATCCTCGGCCCCAACTCGCTTGAAGCCTTCGTTCCCGGCATGTCTCCCTCCCTCGTCGCCTTCCACTTCGGCACCGAAGGCCAGTTGGCTCGCTACAAGGACAAAGACGGCGACGTCACCCTGGTTCTCTTCAACTACCCCAACCCCCAGGTCGCCAAGGAACGCCTCGCCGCTTTCCAGGAGCAGAAGCAGTACGTCGCCCGCCGCTCCGGCCCGCTCCTCGCCGTGGTCACCCAAACCCCCACCCCGGACGCCGCCGAACGCATCCTCTCCCAGGTCCGTTGGGAGGTCAACATG
>JBIKOG010000183.1:0-15345 GCA_044358225.1 Bryobacteraceae bacterium
GATATCGGCGACGGCGACGACGACGCAGGGGACGATTACCAGAGTGGAGTTCTACAACGGCGCGACGCTGTTGGGCTCGGACACCACATCGCCCTATGCTTTCAGCTGGGCGAATGTGGCGGCTGGTACCTACCCTGTCACCGCGAGGGCGATTGGCAGCAACGGGACGACGACGACTTCGGCGCCTGTTTCGGTTGTTGTGGCGGCGGCCGCGGCTCCGGTGGTGGCGATAACAGCCCCGGCGGCTGGGGCTGGCTTTGTAGCTCCGGCGACGGTGGCGATATCGGCGACGGCGACGACGACGCAGGGGACGATTACCAGAGTGGAGTTCTACAACGGCGCGACGCTGTTGGGCTCGGACACCACATCGCCCTATGCGTTCAGCTGGGCGAATGTGGCGGCTGGTACTTACCCTGTCACCGCGAGGGCGATTGGCAGCAACGGGACGACGACGACTTCGGCGCCTGTTTCGGTTGTTGTGACGGCGGCCGCGGCCCCGGTGGTGGCGATCACGGCCCCGGCGGCTGGGGCGAGTTTTACGGCTCCGGCAACGGTGGCGATATCAGCGACGGCGACAACAACGCAGGGGACGATTACCAGCGTAGAGTTCTACAACGGCGCGACGCTGTTGGGGACGGATACGACATCGCCCTATACGTTCAGCTGGGCGAACGTCGCGGCGGGCACATATTCCGTCACCGCGAAGGCAATTGGCAGCAACGGGGTTTCCACAACATCGGTCGCTGCGCCGGTCACGGTGAATCCGGCGGCCGGTGGCGGCCCTGTTCCGGTGGGGCGCTGGCCGCTGGATTCGGTGGCTGGTGACGTGACCGCCGATACGTCCGGGGGCGCGAACAACGGTATAGTCAGCGGTCCCTTTACCGTTGGACCCGGGATCGTCGGTCAGTCGCTGCAGTTGGATCCGGTGGTCGGAGGTGTGGTGACGCAGCGCCCCGTAATCGATCCTACGAAGAGCTTCAGCGTGTCTGTCTGGGTAAACCTCACCACTACTTCCGGAACGCAGACCTTCGTCAGTATGCCCGGCGTTCAGGTGTCGAACTTCTATCTACAGCTCGGCGGTTGGGCCAATGGCGGCTTCATCATGGACATGTATTCTAACGACTCGCCCTGGGCCCCTTATTACTGGGCCGAGAGCACCACAAGGCCTGTTGCCAACACGTGGTATCACCTCGTTGGCGTCTACGATGCGACAGCGAAACAGGTCCGCATCTATGTGAACGGTGTGCTGGAGCAACAGGCGGCGGCGCCGACCGGTAGTTTTGCCAACTCCACGCCGTTGGTCTTCGGCCACGCCAAGTGGTCGGGTAATCGCGCGGACGGCAACAACGCCCGTCTCGACGATGTGCGGGCCTTCAACACGGCGCTAACGGCGGCGGAAGTTCAGAGCGTCTTCGCCGCCCGATGATCCTTCGACTCCAACTCCTTCTGGGTTCTCTTGCCCTCGGCGGCGTCATGGCCGCCGGGCAGGGCGGTCACGGCTTTGGCCCGGTGCCGCCAGCGGAGTTGCCCGATATCGCAGTGACGCGGCACGATGGCGCCCAGCTGCGATTGCGGGATGTGTTTCGCGGGCACCGTACCGCGGTGCAGTTCATCTTCGTCGATTGCCCGACAGCTTGCCCGTTGTTGGGGAGTTTGTTCCGGAAAGTCGATCAGGCGCTTGGCGGTGGCGATGCGCAACTGGTTTCGATTACGGTGAACCCGGAGCGGGATTCGGCCGCGCGAATGGCGGAATGGCGCAAGAGCTTTTCGGCGAGCCCACGGTGGTTCGGGCTCCGCGTGGAAGCTGCCAACCTGCCCGCCGTGCTTGCCGCGTTCGGGGAGCAATCCGGGCCGCCGACTGGGCATACATTGCAGGTGTTTCTGGTGGATGGTTTGGCGCGGTACGTGGCGCGGACGACAGCGTTGCCGAGCGCGGCGGCCGTAGCCTCGGCTCTGCGCGTGGAAACGAAGCTGGCCGACTCGGTGCCTGCCAAAGGGCAAGCCGCGACGACGGGCCAGGAGCTGTTTGAAGGCCGAAGCGGCGTGGCAGCGTCGGTGGGCGCGGACCGGTTGGACCCGCGGGCGGCGCAGTGCAGCGGTTGCCATGGCGCTCGTGGAAACGGGGGCGGGGAAGGGAAGACGGTGGTGCCTGGCCTGCGCGGGGACGCATTGACAAAGTCGATGCCGAGGCGCGGCGGGCCGGCGAGCGCCTACTCCCGGGAGACGTTCTGCGCGAGCCTTCGCAGCGGGGTGGACCCGGCGGGCGTGCAGTTCTCGCCGCTGATGCCGCGCTATCAGATCGACAACCGTTCGTGCGCCATGTTGTGGCAGTTTCTCACCAGCGGACAGTGAACGCCGGTGTGATATTCTGCCGCTAAATCATGTCCTCACGCAGAACGTTTTTCATTGCCGCCGGCGTGGCCGCCGTTGCGTCGCAGAAGAGGGTGCTGGCCAATTCCAAGGTTCGCATCGCGGTGCTTGGTGTGAACGGGCGAGGGAAGGATCATATCGCCGGGTTTGGAAACGTACCGGAGGCGGAGGTGGTGTGTTTGTGTGATCCGGATCTGCGTGTGGCGCGGGCCACGGCCGGGGCGTTTGAGAAGCGCTTCAACCGGAAAGTGTCGATTGAACAGGATCTGCGGAAGGTGTTTGAGCGCAAGGATATCGACGCGGTCTCCATTGCCACGCCGAACCACTGGCACTCGTTAGCCGCCATCTGGGCCTGTCAGGCCGGGAAAGATGTGTACGTGGAGAAGCCCGGTTCGCATAGCATTTGGGAAGGCCGCAAGATGGTGGAGGCGGCGCACAAGTACAACCGCATTGTGCAGCATGGGGTGCAGTTGCGCTCCAGCGAGGCGCTGCAGGAGGCCGTGCAGCATTTGCGCAAGGGCGCGATTGGCAAAGTCTACATGTCGCGCGGGCTGGTTTACCGGTGGCGTCCGAGCATCGGGAAGAAGCAGCCGTCGGCGGTGCCGGCGGAGTTGAATTACGACATCTGGCAGGGGCCGGCGCAGGAACGGCCGTACTCGCAGCGGCACGTCCACTACAACTGGCACTGGCATTGGGAGTACGGCAATGGCGACGTGGGCAATCAGGGTATCCACGAAACCGACATGTGCATGTGGGGGCTGGGCGTGGATCAGTTCCCGTCGAAAGTGACGTCGATGGGCGGGAAGTTCTTGTGGGACGACGACAAGGAAACGCCGGAGGTGCAGACGTCGCTGTACCACTATCCGGACCAGCAGAAGATGATTCAGTTCGAGGTTCGTCATTGGTGTACGAACGATGAACACGGGGCCTCGGTCGGCAACATCTTCTATGGTTCCGAGGGATACCTGGTGGTCTACAACTACGACCGCTACGCGATTTTCATGGGTCAGAAAAAAGAGCCGGGCCCTTCGCGGAAAGCCGGTGGCGACCACTTTGCCAACTTCATCAAGGCCGTGCAGAGCCGCAAGACTTCCGATCAGAACGGCCCGGTGGAGACGGCCCACCTGGCGTCGGGCCTGGCGCATATGGGTAACATCTCCTACCGGTTGGGGCGGCAGCTGACGTTTGATCCGAAGGGCGAGAAGTTCGTGGGCGATGCGGAAGCCAACCAGATGTTGAAGCGGAATTACCGGAAGCCATACGTCGTTCCGGAGAAGGTGTAGCCGTGCCGTTGCGGCGGCGAGAGCTGTTGGCGCTACCGGCGGCGTGGCTCGGTGCCCAAGTGGCACCGACGCGATTTCAGTTGGCTTGCATGACGCTGCCGTATTCGGCATTCTCTTTGCAGCGGGCGCTGACGGGGATTCGAGCCGCTGGTTATGGGTATGTCGCCTGGGGCGTACAGCACGAGCGCAAGCCGCTGTTGGAGGTGGGGGCGGCGCCGGCGGAGGCGGCGGCGTTGGCCCGCCGGTGCCGGGACCTAGGGCTGGCGCCGTTGATGATGTTTGCCACCGTGAACCTGGAGGCTCCGAGCGCGGTGGACGCGCACCGCAAGCGGCTGGCGCAGGCCGCTGCCGCGGGCATTCCGTTTCTGCTGACGTTCGGGAAAACGGGCAAGGGAGAGTACGAGTTGTTCGTGCGGAACCTGCGCGAGATTTCGGCCGCGGCACGCGACGCCGGCGTGACGGTTGTTATCAAGCAGCATGGCGGCAATACGGCAACCGGGAAGGACTGCGCGCGGATTGTTGGCGAAGTTGGCTCCCCGGCCGTGCGGATCTGTTACGACGCCGGCAATGTGCTGGACTACGAAAATCAGGACCCAATTGCTGATATCGCCACCTGTGCTTCGGAGATCAGGGCGTTCGCGATCAAGGACCATCGGAACACGCCGAAGGATGAGGATTGTGGCCCGGGGTTCGGGGAGATCGATCACTATAAGCTACTGCGGCCGGTGATGCGCACGGGGTTGGACATGCCGTTGGCCTGCGAGAACATTTTTGAGCCGCTGGTGCCGCGGCCGGTGACGGCGGATGGCGTGGATGCGCTGGCGCGGCGGGCACGCGAGTACATGGAGACCGTTATCGCCGGACTGCGAACAGTGATGCTGTGAACAATGATATAGATGGGTCATGGAACGCAGAACATTTCTTGTCACTTCGGCGACCGCCGCGCAGGCGGTGCTTGCTCAGTCCGCGAATGATCGTGTCGGCACCGCGGTAATCGGTACCGGGAACCGGGGTTCGTATCTGTTGCAGAGCGTGCTGGCGCAACCCAATGCAAAGGTGGCGGCCGTTTGCGACTTGAAGGCGGACCGGTTGGACAAGGCGGCCTCCGCCGCGGCGAAGGACAATCCCTTCACCACGAAGGAGTGGCGGAAGGTAATTGAGCGCAAGGATGTGGACGCGGTGTTTGTTGCCACGCCGCCGCATCTGCATAGCGAAATGGCTGTGGCGGCGCTCGAAGCCGGCAAGCACGTCTACTGCGAGAAGCCGGTTGGCGTGACCCCGGCGCAGGTACGGGCGGTGGTGCGGGCGGCGAAGCGGAGTAAGAAAGTTTTTGTTTCAGGGCAGCAACTGCGGTCGATGGTGCAATTGGGCGAAGCCGTTGGGAAGATCCATGCGGGCGCAGTGGGAGAGATCTATATGATCAAAGCGCAACGCCACGCCACGGCGGATCTGCCGCATGATGGTTCGTCAGGCGACTGGTATTTTGACGTCTCCAAATCCGGCGGGTATTTGATTGAGCAGTCCGTGCACAACCTGGATCTGTGCAACTGGGCCATCAATGCACATCCGGTGCGGGCCTGCGGATTCGGTGGCAATATGCGGTACAAGGCCGATCCCCCGGGACGAAGCATCTACGACAACGGCAGTATGGTCTTCGAGTATCCCAACGGCGCCAAGATGACCTTTACGCAGAACGTGTTTCATCCGCGCCAGATGCCGGGCGGCAACCAGTTGGTCTACATCTATGGCGAGAAGGGCGGCGTGGATCTGCTGTATTCGACGAACTTCTACCCGCATGTCGCGCAGGGGCAGCAGGCGGAGATCGTGCCGCTGGCGGCCAAAGTGGAAGAACCCGCGCACGCGCATACAAAAGCGTTCTATGGGTTGATTGCGGGAAGCGGTGCGAATCCGGCAGATATCAAAGTGGGCGCGGCTGCGGCGCTGACGGCGATTTTGGGCCACGAGGCGATGACCAAACAGCGCGTTGTCACGTGGGCGGAACTTGGCGTGGAGCTGTAACGTCTGCAGTGTGTGCGTTTTCTATTTCTTTGCTTCGCCGCCGGGCTCGTCGCGCAGGAGACGACGTTTCGCGCGACCGTCCCTGTTGTGCTGGTGCCGGTTACGGTGACCGATCAGCGGGGTAAGTTGGTCGACGGTCTGAGCGAAGACGATTTTGTGGTGACTGACAGCGGGCGCCGGGTGACGTTTCGGGTGGAGAGCCCGGATGTTTCAACGGCGCCTCTGGCCTTGATGGTGGCTGTGCAGACGAATGATCTGTCGGCGGCGGCGCTGTTGAAGATACGCAAGATTGGTTCGATGGTTCAGCCCGTGATCACCGGGGAGCGCGGGGCGATGGCGCTGTTGACCGTTGATGATCGGGTGACGGTCTCCCAGGAGTTTACGGCGGACCCAACGGCGATGGCGAAGGCGTTCGAACGGTTGGAGCCGGCGCGATCCCGGAGTGCGGTGTTGTTGGATGCCGCGGCGCGGGCTGTCGAGTTGTTTCGGGCCAGGCCATCCGGGGAACGACGGGTGCTGCTGCTGATTGGCGAGGCCAAGGACCGCGGCAGTGCGGCGAAGTTGGAGGCGGTTTTGGAGCAGTTGCAGCGGGAGAATATTCAGGTCTACTCCGCCACCTATTCGGCGATGCGGACGCAGTTCACCACGCGGGCTTCGGAACGGCCGCGGCCCTCCGGCGGGGAGAATGATGTTTTTGCGGGCCTGGCGGAGTTGGTACGGCTGGGCAGTGTGAACACGGCGGAAGCGTTAGCCGTTCACACGGGCGGCCGGAAACTGGCGTTTACCACGCTGCGCGCGTTGGAGGGCATTGTGATGCGCGTGGGCGAAGAACTGCACGGGCAGTATCTGATCAGCTTTCCGGCCAGTGGGCCCGACGGGTTTCATGGGATCGGATTGACGCTTCGGGATGCCGGCAAACGGGGCGTGGTGGCGCGCCAGGGATACTGGTTCTCCTCGCCTCCCTGAAAAAGAGCTGCAACTGTTTCCGCCCGTGGGCAATCGATATACTGAACAGATAAGGAGTTCCGCGCTTGCGTCTTGCCTCAATTGCGACTGTGTGTGCCGCCCTCTGGTTGGCTGGGTGCGGGTCGGCGCCCGATACCGTCCGCGCGGCGGTGCGGCCGGAGAAGGCGCGAAAGCCGGCGCCCGAATTTCAGCTGAAGGATGGCGACGGGAAGATCGTCAAGCTGTCTGATTACAAGGGCAAGGTGGTTCTGTTGAACTTCTGGGCCACTTGGTGCGGACCCTGTAAGATTGAAATTCCCTGGTTCGTTGAATTCGAACAGAACTACCGCGACAAGGGCTTCGCCGTGCTGGGCGTGGCGATGGATGAAGAGGGCTGGGCGGCGGTGAAGCCGTTTGTGTCAAGCCACAAGGTGAATTACCGGATGGTGATTGGCGACGATATGACCGCGCAGAAGTTTGGCGGTGTGGAGTCGTTACCCACTTCTTTCATGATCGATCGCGAGGGGCGCATTGCGGCGGTTCACGTCGGTCTGGTGAGCAAAAAGGATTATGCGAATGATATCGCCCAACTACTCGGTAACGCGCCTGACGGCAAAGCTTCTATTCTGCCTGTTCCCGCTGGCGCTCGCGGCGCAGAATGACGTTCTGAAGATTGCCCCCACGCCTACCGTTTCCGGGAAGCGCGGGGAAGCGGTTCAAATCAAGACCAGCCTGCAGTTGCAGGGCGGTTATCATTTGAACTCGAACAAACCGGAAGACCCGTATTTGATTCCGTTGAAACTCACGTGGGACGCCGCTACGGTGGAGACCGTCAGTGTCAGCTTTCCGGAGCCGAAGAAGGAGAAATACGCGTTCAGTGAAAAGCCGTTGAGCGTGTTCACGGGAGATTTTGCCATCACCTCGACGGTGAAGCCGAAGACAGCCGGGTTCACCGTGCTCACCGGGAAACTGCGTTATCAGGCCTGCAATCACAACGCCTGTCTGCCGCCGAAGACGATCGACGTCAAGGTGCCCGCCGATTTCCGGTAAACCGTGCGGACGCTGCTGATTCGGCCCGGAGCCATTGGCGATTGCATTCGCCACTTCCCGGAGATGGAGGCGTTGCGCGGTGACGATACGGAAGTGTGGATTCCGCGGGCGCTAGTGCCGCTGGTTCTGTTTGCGGACCGAGTCCGCGCCATTGCCGACACAGGTTTGGACCTGGTTGGCCTTCCCGGCATGCCGCTGCCGGCGGCGCTTGCGGGGTTTGATCGGATTCACTCCTGGTACGGAACGAACCGGGATGAATTTCGTACGGCGGTGGCGCACCTGCCGTTCACGTTTCACCCCGCGCTGCCAACGGCGCCTCCAGCGCTGGTTCCGCGGATCCCTCTGACCGGGCCGCGGCACGGCCGCATCATTCTGCATCCCTTCTCCGGCAGCGCGAAGAAGAACTGGCCGCTCATCCACTTTCAGGCGCTGGCGGCCGAACTTGGCGATGTTGCCTGGACGTGTGGTCCGGAGGAGTCGCTGGCGGACGCTGTCCGCTTCGACGATCTGGCGGAGTTGGGGCGCTGGCTCAGCGGCGCCAGTTTATTTATCGGCAACGACAGCGGCATCACCCACCTGGCGGCGGCTGTCGGCACGCCGACGCTTGCCCTGTTTGGTCCCAGTGATCCAACCATATGGTGCCCCGCCGGAACGCACGTGCGATGGATCCCTTTCGATACGCCGGCCAACGTTGCCTCGTGCGCCCGCGAAATGCTGCGCTAATCTAGTCAGAGTGCCTGCCGCGGGTGATCTCTTGGGACCGTACAAACTGCTGGCGCCAATTGGCGCAGGCGGCATGGGGCAGGTGTGGAAGGCGCAGGATCAGCGTCTGGGGCGCACGGTAGCGGTCAAGATTCTGCCGGAAAGCTCGGCGGCGGACCTGCGTATCCGGTTTGAGCAGGAGGCCCGCGCGGCGAGCGCGCTGCAGCACCCCAACATCGTTTCCGTCTTCGACATCGGGGCCGAGGGTGGCGTGCCCTATATCGTTTCGGAACTGGTGGAAGGGGAAACACTGCGCGCCCTTTTGCTGAAAGGGCCGCTGGCGTTGCGGCGCTCTCTGGAGATTGCATCCCAGATTGCCGGGGGCATGTCGGCGGCCCATCAGGCCGGTATCACCCATCGTGACTTGAAGCCGGAGAATATCATGATCGCCCTCGATGGCCGGGCGAAGATTCTCGATTTCGGACTGGCAAAACGCTCCGTTGCAACGACGGAGAAGCGCACCGATAACTCGACGGAAACCTACCTCAGCGAGCCCGGTACGATTCTCGGCACGGCGAACTACATGAGTCCGGAGCAGGCGCGCGGGTTGGCCGTTGACTACCGCTCCGATCAATTCAGCTTCGGCATCGTTCTGCACGAGATGCTGAGCGGCCACCAGCCCTTTAAGCGCGACAGTACTCCGCAAACCCTGGCCGCCATCATCGCCGAAGAACCTCCTCCACTCCCATCTCCCGTTCCCGTTCCTTTGAAATGGGTCGTCGAGCGTTGTCTGGAAAAGGAGCCGTCGCAGCGCTATGGCTCTTCGGCCGATCTATACCGCGACCTGCGGCATATGCGGGAGCATCTGACGGATCTTTCCGCGCAGGCATCGGCGATGCCCGCGGCGCGCACCCGTATCCCCTGGCTCGCCGCGGCGTGCGCCGGCGCGGTGCTTGGCGGGCTTTGCATGTTTCTGCTGGCCGGCAATCATGACGTCGTCGATCCGGTCGAACTCATCCCGTTTGCCACCGAGCCGGAGGGCGAGACCTCCCCTGTATTTTCTCCGGACGGGCAATCGATCGCTTACTTCAAACTGCCCAATCAGGTGTGGGTTCGCTCGTTGACCAATCCGAATCCAATCCTGCTGGCCGACGAGGCTTCCGGTGATCCGATCTGGTCTCGGGACGGCAATCGAATTTGCTATAAAGCCGGCCGTTCGTTGCGCTGTGTGAGCGCGGCCGGCGGGCTGTCCCGGCAAGTGGTTGCGGATGCCGGCGGCGGTGGGCCTCAATTTACTCCCGATGGCAAGGGCCTGTTGTTCATTCGCCGCCAGCCGGATGGCGGACCCCAGATGTTTCTCAGCTCGCCCGTCGGTGCCGAGCCGAAACTGCTGCCCGAATTCAAACTGCCGGAGCGCGCGTCCACACTGTTTCCCTTCAGCGCCGATGGGACAAAATTCGCGGTTCACACGCTGACTCAGGAGATCTGGATCGTGTCCTATCCGGGCGGCCAGGCGCGCCGGTTGGAGATGCACAAAGGGATCGCGTTCAACTGGTTCCCCGACGGCCGTCACGCCATTGTCTCCTCCGAACGGGAAGGTTTTCAGGCGATCTACATGATCGATACCGAAGGGCCCTCCGAACGGCTGCTGCTTCGGGGGAGCACCCAATTGTCGGCTGCTTCCATGAGTCCCGATGGCGAGCGAATCGCCTACTCATCAGGCCTGGCCGATTGGGACGCGATGGAGTATGGGATGGACGGCAAGTTGAAACAGGCGCTCGTCGCCACGACGAGCCGCGAACTCTATCCCACCTGGTCGCCTACCGAGGACCGCTTCGCCTACGTCAGTTTTGCCAGCCGTAACCCGACTATTTGGACCCGTTCCACGGATGGCAGTGCGCCGATGTTACTGCGGGAAGTCGAGGCGCCAATGGGGCCGTCCTCTCCGGCCTTTTCGCCGGATGGGCTTCGCATCGCCTACTGGGTTCCCCAGGAATTGCTTACCATTCCTTCCGGAGGCGGCCAACCAGTTCGCGTCGCCGAGACCCGCGCCCCCGCCTCCAAGATATGCTGGTCCTCCGATGGCGAGACTCTCTGGTATTCGCAACCGGGGCATCTCATGAAAGTCCCCAGTTCGGGCGGCGACCCGGTTATGGTTCGACCGATTCGCGGTCTGCAGCTTGCTTGTGCTGCCGACGGTCGATGGATCGCCTACCCGGCTGAGGATGGGTTGCACCTGATGACGCCGGAAGGGAAGGAAGACCACCTGTTCATTCCCGGGCCGCTGGGCGCCGGCCGTGTGCAGTTTGGTGAGGGCAGTCGCATTCTCTACCAGTTGGAGTCGGAAAAACGCGAGATTTCTGTCTGGGAAGTGGCAAGTGCCAAGAAACTGCGGACGATCAAACTGGAGCTGCCTCCGGGGGATCGGGTCAACTACTTTGAAATCCACCCGGACGGGAAGCGCGTCCTATTGCAAGCCGGCCGCATTGCCTATGATCTGTGGCTGGCGGAAGGCTTCGCCCAACCCGCCCCGGCATGGCGGCGTTGGCTGAACCACTGGATCGTTCCGTTCCGCCCGCCGCCGGCGCGCCCTGATCCGCTCTAACCTGCTGGCATATCAGAAGACTGGGTTCCCGGCGTGATAGACTGCCTCCGAACATGGGTTTCCGGTACTTGGCATTTGCATTGATAGGGGTTGCGATCTTCGCGGCCGACGGGAAGATTGAAACGATTGCCGGCAACGGCAAACCGGGGTATGCAGCCGATCAGCTGAGCAACCCCTACGGACTGGCGATCGGGCCGGATGGCGCGCTCTACATCTGCGACATCGACAACCACGTTGTCCGTCGCCTGGACCTGCAGACGAAACAGTTGACCACAGTGGCTGGTAACGCGCGCATGGGCTACTCCGGCGATGGCGGCAGCGCCACCGCGGCGAGTTTGAATCAGCCCTACGAAGTCCGTTTCGACAAGGCCGGCAACATGTATTTCGTAGAGATGAAGAACAACGTTGTGCGGCGAGTGGATGCCAAGACCCGCATCATCACAACCATCGCCGGCACCGGGAAGCCCGGGTTTTCCGGCGACGGCGGTCCCGCTACGAAGGCGCAACTCAATCAGCCGCACAGCATCCAGTTTGACCCGGACGGCAATCTGTTGATCTGCGACATCGCCAACCACCGGATTCGCCGTATCGATATGAAAACCGGCATCATCTCCACCTGGGCGGGCACCGGAGAAAAGAAGCCGACTCCTGACGGCGCCTCACTCGACGGCACGCCGCTCAACGGCCCGCGCGCGATTGACGTGGATCCTAAGGGCAATCTCTATCTCGCGCTGCGGGAAGGGAACATGGTGTACCGGATCGATTGGAAGACCAAGACCCTTCACCACATCGCCGGCACCGGCGCCAAGGGCTGGAGCGGCGACAATGGTCCCGCGAAGCTGGCTGTCTTGAATGGGCCGAAGGGGATCAGCTGGTCGAAGGATGGTGGCGTTTATATCGCCGATACGGAGAGCCACACGATCCGCCGCATCGATACGAAGACGGGCATCATTACGACCGTGGCCGGCGACGGCAAACGCGGAGATGGCCCGGAAACCTCGCCGCGTTTGTGCGAAATGGCGCGTCCGCACGGTGTTTTTGTCGACAAAAAGGGCGTTATTTACATCGGCGATAGCGAAGCGAATCGCGTCCGGCGGCTGACTATTTCGAAATGAACCCGGCCCCGGCCAGGATCATGCCCAGGCGGCGATGGTCGTTGGGCGCCTGGAAGGTTTTGTCGATGGTCAGCGTTAACTGCACGTCCTCGCCTTTGGCGGCGAAGGGTGGGGTTGTCAGCGTGAAGGAACCGGTTGCGGGCAGCGTTTTCGATAGCACCGGTTGGCCGTCCAACGCTAGCGTTACCTGCCGGCCGGGCGCTTGATCGGGCAGGTAGATTTTCACCTCTACGGGCCCGGGCGTAGCTGGCCGTTTCAGCAATACCACCGCCCGCGCGTCCATCCACCGCCACTGTTGATTCTCCAGTTCATGGACGCCGCTGACGATTTGTGACGTCGCCTCCGGGGATCCCATTTGCAGATAGGAAAGCACGGGTTTGCGGGGGATTACCGAGACAGTTCGCACGATGTCGATGGGTTCGTTCGAGACGTCAAAAGGCCGCAATCCCTTGGCCGCGGATGAGTAGGCGGACTTCGAATTCAGTCCAATGAGGCGCAGTGGAATGGGCGAGGTAATGGCTGTTTCACTGACCGGAGCGGGCACGCCGCCGCCGGTGGTGAACGAAAGCGAATCGGCCAATTGGCTGGAGACAACGAACTCTCCCGGCTGCACCGATTGCCCGCGCAGCAACGGTAGCGCGCCACGGGATTCCATGTAGAAACGCAATCCCCACTCGCCGTTCACCCAAACCCGTTTTTCTTCTGGCGTCGCCGCGGCCACCTGCCGGTATCCGTCCCAGTGTTGGTAATTGACGGTAGCCAGCAGCAGGCCCAGGACAAGATTGGCCCCCACCGCCCAGTAGCCTGTGTGTTCGGCAACGAGGATGCAAACCGGCAGCGCCAACGGCAATAAATACCGCGCCGAACCGGCGAAAAACATCGCGAGCGACGCCGCAAAGAACAGCAGGATCCACGCGCCCAGCCAGCCCTGCTTGCGGGCGCCCGCCAGGATCAGCGCCCCCGTGAACACCGATCCCCAGCAGAGTGGATTGGGGTCCACCCAAGCGGCGATCGCCGCAGGCGCCAGTGCCCAGAGCCACTCGTGGCGGAACAAGCCAATCGCCGCCACCGGGGTTACCAGCCACGCCATGTGCGCCGTCAGCGCTCCCGCATTACGCAGCTTATTCTCCAGCCGTTGGAGGCCGTAGGTGCCGAAGTAGCCCGTCAGCACCTGGGCTGGCATGGCGCCGGATGTGGCACGCTCCCAGAGTTCGTAGATCGCCAGCGTAACCGGGATGACCGCCAGCACCCAGTGCAATCGCCGCCGCACCAGAAATAGAATGGGCACCAGTACAACGCTCTGGTATCCGCACATCGCTGCGCCCACCATGGCCAGCGCCGCCAGCGCCATGCGGTCGGCCAGGAAGAGCGCCGTTGCCAATAGCCAGAAGGCCAACAGCGGTAGATCACTTTCGAGCGACGTTCCGTTCACGACGAACGCCGGCACCGCGCAGAACAGCAGCGTTGCCAGCAAAGCCCGCTCCGTGAATCGCCGGGCAATGGCCAGTGCCGATAGCGCCGAGATCAGCGAAAACGGTATATAGGCCGCATGAAACGGCACCTCGCCGACATCTTTCGTGAGCGCCAGAATCGCGCCCAGATACCACGCATTGAACGGCGGGTGCGGGTGGCCCTGCATGGACACAACGTCACCCTGAAACGCATAGGCCGTATGCTTCGGGTGGAGCGGCTCAATCTGCGCGTGTTGCGCGCCGAACAGGTAGTAGATGTCGTCGCCCTGAATCGGCTGGGTCAAAAATGGCAGGCGGATCGCCAGCACGAAGGCAATGACGATCAGCGCCTGCCGCTTCCACACGCTTATTCGCCCAGGTAGGCCTGATAGTCGGCCGCCGACATCAGCCCGTCGATCTCGCTCAGGTTCGCCAGTTTCACCTTCACCAGCCACGCCGCGCCATGCGGATCAGAGTTCAATTTCTCGGGCGCGCCCGAAAGGTCGCCGTTCGACTCAATCACTTCGCCCGTCACCGGCGAATAGATATCCGAAACCGCCTTCACCGATTCCACTGAGCCGAGCGCCTTGCCCTGCTCGACCGCCGTTCCTGCCTTCGGCAGGTCGACATAGACGATATCGCCCAGCTCGTGCTGCGCGTGATCGGTAATGCCAATGGTGCCCGTGTCCCCTTCAACCAGGATCCACTCATGTTCTTTCGTGTACTTGTAATTGTCCGGATACATTATTTTGCTCGCTTGTAGAAGGGCGTCGGAATCACTTCCGCGTCAACTGCCTGATTGCGAATCATAACTTGAATCACCTGCCCGGTGTTGGCTTTCTCCACCGGCAGGTAGCACAAGCCGATATTCATATTCACTGTTGGCCCAGGTCCGCCGGAGGTGACCCACCCCGCCGCCGCCCCGTCCAACTGGATTTCATACCCATCGCGGCCGATGCCGCGGCCGGTCATCTTGAACCCGCACAACTTGCGTTTCAGCCCGGCGGCCTTGATCTCTTCCAGCTTCGCCTTGCCCAGGAAGTCGCCCTTGTTGAACTTCACAATCCAGCTCAACCCGGCTTCCAACGGGTTCAATTCGTCGTTGATTTCGTGCCCGTACAGCGCCATGGCGGCTTCCAAACGCAGCGTATTGCGTGCGCCCAGGCCGGCCGGCTTGATGCCGAATTCCTCGCCCGCCGCCAACAGCTCCGCCCACAGGCGCGGCGCTTCGGCGTTGGGAACGTAGATTTCGAACCCGTCCTCGCCGGTGTAGCCCGTGCGCGCGATGGTTGCCGGAACCCCGGAAACCTCGCCGGTGGTGAACCAGTAATACTTGATCGGTGCCAGTTCGGTGCCCGTCAGTTTCTGCAGCGTCTCCACCGCGCGCGGCCCCTGCACGGCGATCTGCGAAAGCGTCGGTCCGATGTTCTCGACGGTGGCGTCAAAACCGCGCAGCGCGTTCTGCTCGGCGATGTGCGCGAAGTCCTTATCCTGGTTCGACGCGTTCACGCACAGAAAGAAATGTTCGTCGGAGAATTTGTGGACCAGAATGTCGTCCACGAACCCGCCGCCCTCCAGGATCAATCCGCTATAGTGCGCCTGCCCCACGGCCAGCTTGGTCGCATCGTTGCATGACACCCAGTTGACCAGCGCCAGCGCCTGCGGTCCGCGTACTTCAATCTCGCCCATATGGGAGACATCGAACAGGCCGACGCGGTTGCGCACGGTCGCGTGTTCGTCCAGGATTCCCGAATACTGCACGGGCATGTCCCAGCCGCCGAAATCAACCATCTTCGCGCCAGAAG
>JBIKOG010000184.1:0-15304 GCA_044358225.1 Bryobacteraceae bacterium
TTTACTATCCGCGGAAGATGGTGGTGGAAGGGAACTATTTCATCAACCACAATCAGCCGGGCGATAAGATTTCGAGTTCCGGAAGCCTGGCGGTGCAGCGCGGCCAGGAGGGGAAATACTGGGCGGGCGTGGTGGTGGGCGGCGGGAAGGAAGTGTATACGTACATTGCGACGACGCCGCTGGAGGTGAACCTGAACAGTGTTTCGACGCAGGTGTTTCTGCGGAAGTGGCTGAGCCGGCACTATGGGGTTTACGTGTCGCTGGATCACCAGACGAAGTTCTCTGCCTACTCGCGGACTGGCGTAACAGGACGAATGTTCTTTGAGTTCTAGGACTGATCTCCACAGTTAGCTATTACCCAAGGCCAAATTGATCTATGGCCCCGTACACGAGGAACTGGCGAAATGATGGAGAGGTTACTTTAGATGAGAAACACAGCAGGCCGGTTGGTTGCATTCCTGGCCCTCTCGATTACATCGTCCAGTGCTTTTGGCACGGCATTTACTTTTACCGATTTCAGTAATCCTCTGGGGCTGAACTTAGTCGGCGATGCGGTACTGACGGCGAACCGGCTGCGATTGACAGAGGCGAAGGAGAACCGTGTCAGTTCGGTGTGGCTGAACGACCGGGTGGACGTTCAGAACGGGTTCACGACTTCCTTTCAGTTTCAGATCACGGACCGGGGCGGCTACACGCCGGACTGGGAGCCTGGCGTTGTGAACGATGGCGCCGATGGATTCACCTTCACGATTCAGAACGAAGGGCCGGCGGCGCGGGGGCTCTATGCAAGTGGCATCGGGTACTACGGGATTACCAATAGCCTGGCCGTTGAGTTCGACACGTGGAACAACAAGCCTTCGTATTGCGAACCGAATGGGAATCACATTGCGGTGCAGAGCCTGGGGGCGGCGGGGAACCAGCCTGAGCATTGCGCGGATCCGGGCGGGGCGTTTACCAATCCGACGCTGGGAATCGCGGTGCCGCAGAAGGATCTCTCCAACGGGACGATTTACGACGTGACGATCACCTATCTGCCGGGACTACTGCGGGTGTACTTCGACAATCTTTCGAATCCCTTGCTCTCGATCAATGTGGACCTTGGCAATTTACTCAATCTGCAGGGCGGGCGAAGCGCCTTTATTGGGTTTACGTCGTCGACGGGCGGTGCGTTTGAGAATCATGACATTCTGAACTGGAGTTACAGCGATGTTCCGGAACCGGGCTCGATGTTACTGGCTGGGTTAGGGTTGCTGGTGATCGCTCGGATGCGGCGCTAGGAGCCTGCCAGATACTGTAAGTTGCTTGAAAGCGGGCGATAGCCCAGCTGGGCGGAGACCTTTAGCGCCGCCTGGCGAATGACGGGAATGTACTTTTCACGGGCCTCCAGTGTCATGACGCTGGAGGCCGCGCTCATGCTGAAGGCGGCGACGGCGATGCCGTGGCGGTCGAGGATGGGGGCGGCGATGCAGTATAGGCCGGCGGTGCCTTCTTCGTCGTCGACGGCGAAGCCCTGTTGGCGGATGGTGGCCAGTTCCTGCTTGAGTTTTGCGGGATCGGTGATGGTTTTCGGCGTGAAGCGCGGGAGTTTGCGGGCCAGCAGGCGGGTGACGGTGGCGGGCGGTTGGAAGGCGAGGAGGGCCTTGCCGAGGCCGGTGGAATGAAGGTGCCGGCGTTCGCCGGTATCGGCGTAGAGGTAGAGGGAACTGGGGCTGCCGACGGTGTGGAGATAGAGCAGCCAGGGGCCATCGATGGTGCCGAGGTGGACGAGGCCGCAGGCCTGTTGGGCGGTTTCCTGGAGGACGATGAACG
Source organism: Bryobacteraceae bacterium (assembly GCA_044358225.1). Lineage (GTDB taxonomy): Bacteria > Acidobacteriota > Terriglobia > Bryobacterales > Bryobacteraceae. The sequence continues at coordinate 1,810 of JBIKOG010000184.1, forward strand.
CCGCCTGGTAGACATGGGAACGGCGGAGGTAGCCGGTGCCGGCCCAGAGGGCTTTGCCGGCGAGGCGGTAGCGGCGGCCGTCGTCTTCCTGCTCCAGGTATCCGGCTTCGCAGAGGGTGGCGGTGAGTCGGTGGGCGGTGGCGGGGGGCAGCGAGAGGGCGGCGGCGATTTCGGAGAGGGCGAGTTCGTAGGGGGGGGCGGCGAGGAGGTCCAAGACCTGGAAGCAGCGGAGGGTGGAGGACATGGCCTCGCGGCGGGGTGTTTTGGCGGATGGGGCCACGGAATGATCGTAACTCATAATTCCGGATTGCGGAATGGCATTCCGTTGACAGGGAGCGGGCGGGTCCCGTAGACTGGCCGGGATGTTTTCATTGGCAGGAAAAGTGGCCCTGGTGGGCGGAGGCGCGTCGGGGATCGGCGCGGCGATTGCGGAGGCGTTTGTGCGGCAGGGTGCGACTGTCGTGAACGGCGATCTGCGGGAAGGGGGCGCAGGGGAATATGTTCGGTTGGACGCGACGGATCCGAAATCGGTGGAGGCGGCGTTTGCGGCGGTGATCGGGCGGCATGGGCGGATTGACGTGCTGGTGAATAGCTTCGGCATTATGCATGTGGGGAAGATCCACGAGACGAGCGTGGAGGACTACGACCGGGTGCAGGCGGTGAACGCGCGGGGTGTGTTTCTGTGCGCGAAGGCGGCGGTGGCGCGGATGTTGGAGCAGGGGTATGGGAACATCATCAACATCGCCTCGGTGGCGGGGCTGATTGCGGTAGAGCGGCGGTTTGCCTATTGCGTGAGCAAGGGGGCCGTTGTGGAGATGACGCGGGCGCTGGCGATTGATTATGCCGCGGCGCAGATTCGGGTGAATGCGATTTGCCCGGGGACGGTGGACACGCCGATGATCCGCGGGTATGTGGACAAGTATTTTGGGGACCGCGTGGAGGCGACGATTACCGAGTTGCACGCGCGGCAGCCGGTGGGGCGGATGGGGAAGGCCGAAGAAATTGCCGCGTTCGCGGTGTTTTTGGCGAGCGACGAGAGCGGGTTTCTGACCGGCGCGGCGCTGCCGATTGACGGAGGATGGACAGCCAAGTGAAGATCACACGCGTGACGACGGCCGTGATGGAGGCCAATTACGATTGGGTGCTGGTGCGGATTGACGCCGAGGGGGGACTGTACGGGATCGGCGAGGCGTACATGGGGCCTGGGGTGCCGGGGATTGTGCGGGAGTTCGCGTCGCTGCTGGTGGGCGCGTCTCCGGAGGGGCCGCAGGTGCTGATGCGGCGGTTGCGCGGGGCGTCGGTGCACGCGGCACCGGGCGCCGTGGACCACGCGCTGGCCGGGATTGAAACGGCGCTGTGGGACCTGTTGGGAAAGGCCTATGGGCAGCCGGTTTGGAAGATGCTGGGCGGGCGGTTCCGGGAGAGCGTGCGGGTGTATGCGGACTGCCACGCGGGCGACGCACTGGACAGCTTGTCGGCGCTGTTGCAGCCGCGGACGGTGGGGTGGATGGGTGGCGGCGGGGCGACGCCGCAGACGGGCGAGTTGAGCCTGAAGCACCACGGCTGGAACCCGGAGGAGCGGGACTTTCCGACGCCGGACGACTACCGTCGGCGGGGTCGGGAGATGGCCGAGCGCGGGTTCACGGCGATGAAGTTTGACGCCGATATTCCGACGCCGTACCCGACCGACGAGTACAATCGCTCGTTAAGCCGCGTGGAGATTGACTACGTGGTGGAGCGGTTGGCGGCGGTGCGGGAGGCGATCGGCCCCGGCGTGGACCTGGCGGTGGACTGCCATTGGAACTATACGGTGGCCGATGCGGTGAAGCTGGGGAAGGCGCTGGAGCACCTGGATTTGTTGTGGCTGGAAGACCCGATTCCGCCGCGGCCGATTGAGCCGCTGGCGCATCTGCAGAGCGCGATTTCAACGCCGGTTTCGACGGGCGAGAACCTGTATGCGATTGAGGATTTCTGGGATCTGTTGACCGTGGGCCGCGTGCGCGTGGTGGCGCCGGATGTGCAGAAGACCGGGTTGCTGCGGGCGATGCTGATTGCGCAGATGGCCGATTTGCGGTTTGTGAATCTGGCGATTCACAATATTGCGAGTCCGATTGGTTTTGTGGCGGCGGCCCATGTGGCGGCGGCGATTCCGAATTTCCTGGCGCTGGAGTGGCATGGCGCGAGTGTGCCGTTCTTTGATGAGTTGGCCGGGGGCCCGGTGATCGACCGTGGGTATGTGCGGTTGAGTGACCGGCCTGGGTTGGGGATTGAATTGAATGTGGAATGCGCGTGGAAGTATCGAAAGGAAAGTGAGCCGTTCTTCGAGTGAGAATGCTGTGGCTGGTGCTATTCTCCTCGTTGCTGTGGGCGCAGCGGGTGCACGAGATTCGTCCCGGGCAGAATCCGCAGGCGGTGGCCGACGCCGCCGCGGCGGGTGACCGGCTGGTGTTTTTACCGGGCGTGCATGAGCATCCGTTGCGGAAGCATCAGTCACTGCTCTATGTGGAGAAGGCGTTGGATATCGAGTTGCAGGCGGGGGCCACACTGCGGCTTGCGTCCGGGCAGACGGTGCTGGAGACAACGCCGGAGATTACGACCGATCACGGTGCGCCGAAGACGTTTGACGATTTGTCGGTGGGCGGGTTGTATGACCGAGGATTGGGAGCGACGGTGTTCACGATCCGGATTGACAGCACTGGGAAGGACGGAGCGCCGGATACGTTTTCCTGGGGATCGGGCGAGTTGTTCGATGTGAAACAGGCGAAGGTGCCGGTGACGGGTGATTTTCAGCTGCTAAGCAACGGCGTGCGGATCAAGTTCGACCGGCGGAGCGGGCATAGCGTGGGGAGTTTGTGGTTCGCCTCCTACGACGGACCTGAGTCGTACGGGATTCGCGTGGGGCATGGGACGCAGCGTGGGTTTATAGAGAATGTCCGGATTTTCGGGAAGGGCACGGTGGACCTGAACAGCGCGAACAACGTGCAGCCGAGCGGGTTGGTGAAGAACATTTCGGCGTGTGTGCTGGTGCATGGACGGGTGCGGAATGTATCGGTGGAAGAGATCACGATGCGGAACACGATGCGTTCAGTGATGCTCTATGGCGAGCATACGGGGAAGTTCCTGCAAGGCGGCGGGACGGAGGGAGGCGAGTCGTTCGACGCGGAGAATATTTCGATTTTCCGGACGACGACGCTCAACCCTACTGGATCGGCGTATCTGTTGGGGCATCCGTCGCATCGGGGGCGGTTGTCGAAGGTGCGGTGTAACTTCAACTACGTAGAGTCAGCGACGACTTCGATTGAGCCGAACTTTAACCTGGATCAGTATGAGGTAATCGGGAACGTGATCAAGAGCGCGGGCCGGGCGATTCATTGCTGGCGGCGGTCGACCAACGGGCTGGTGGCCGACAATGTGCGGATTGATGACAAGACGGGAAAAGAAGTTGTGATGGTGAACGCGCCGGGGGCGTGGCAGGCGCCGGAGAACATCATTCTGCGCAACAACCGGAACCATGGGAGTGAGCCTTTGGGACATTGGGCGAGCGTTTCGGGCGGAATGGATAATCGGGCGACGGGGGCTTTTTCCGCGGTGAATGGCGGGAAGTTGAACGAGGCCGTTGGGGCGTATTCGCAGGCGCTGGGTTTGCAGGCGCGGGCCGGGCGCGCTGGGGAGGTGGCGCTGGCTGGCGGGGCATTTGCGGCTGTTGGGGATGCACAGACGAGCGAATTGGTGGCGACCGGGGTGACGGAGGGGGCGGGGCCGGTGGAGTTGCTGCTGGCCGGGAAGGAGCGGCTTTCGATTTCGCCTGGGAGTACGGCAACGTTTCGGGTTCTGGTAGCGGCGCGCGGGGGCGGGGAAGAGGGATCGTTTGAGGCGCGCGGGGCGGCCCGGTGGGTGGATGGGAAGCTGGTGGTTTCGGGAGGGGACGGGGCGGTGCTGTTCCGGTCGAGCCCGGGTTTGGGATTTACCGTTGTGGGGGGAGACCGGTTGCGGCTGCTGGCGTCGGGCGGCCGGCTGCGCTGGGTGGCGCGGGTGGAACTCGTCGAGGTGCGGTTTTAGCGGCCGGCGACGTTGATGTTGATCAGCTCTTCTTCCGGCTTGCGGTTGTTGAGGCCGGATTCGAGCGTCTGCGGCGAGCGCCAGTAGTCCATGTGCGACGTCATGTGGACGCAGGAGATGGTGCAGTGCGGGGCGCAATCCTTCTTCGTCAGATACTCTCGCTTGACGTCTTCGGTGGTGTATTCGAGGAGCGGGACGCCAGGGAAGCCGCGCTGCTGGGAGCAGTAGTGGACCAGGCCTTCTTCGCAGACGTAGAGGTAGCGGGCGCCGGCGCGGCAGCGCCAGTCGATCGTCTGGCCGAGGACCACCTTCTCCTGGAAGCCGGAGAAGTGGGCGAAGCTGCGCTGGCCGAGTTGCTTGAATTCGCGGTAGACCTTGAGTTCCCGTTCGCCGAGCGGTTTTAACTGGCCGTGGCCATCGTGGATGATGCCGACCGTGCAGCTGAAGCCGAGTTCGAGGGCGCGCCGGCCGATGACGAGCGCGTCGTCGGGATTTTTGGTGCCGCCGCCGAGGACGGAGTTGATATTGACGTGGAAATCGGCGTGTTCGGCGAGCATTTGCAGCTTTTTGTCGAGCACTTTGAGGCTCTTTTTCGAGACGTCGTCGGGCATGACGTTATCGATGGAGATCTGCAGATGGTCCAGTTTGGCGTCGTTCAACCGCTGGATGCGGTCCGGCATGAGGAGGTAGCCGTTGGTGATCATGCCGGCGATGCGGCCATGGTGGCGGATGCGGGCGATGATCTTTTCGAGTTCGGGGTGGAGGAGCGGTTCGCCGCCGCTGATCATGATGAGCGTAGCGCCGAGCTTGGCGAGGTGGTCCACGCGCTCGATCATGATGTTTACGTCAACGGGTTTGGAAAAGTCGTCGTATTCGTTGCAGTAGGTACAGGCGAGGTTGCAGCGGCGCATGGGAATGATATGCGCCTGGACAATATGGTCCGTGGAAAGGAGACCTTTCCCAATCATCTGCAGCTCTCGCAGGCGTCGTTGCCCCGCCAGCAAGTTGCGACGAAGCCGTGTGGCAAGGCTCGGCATGGTACGTTACCAAATCATTAAAACACAGGGGAAGGCCCTACCGCAGCAAATCCGGCTGAGTGGGGAATCCCGGGGGGTGAACGTCGATTCTCAGGGTTTCTTTGGCGGGGCGGGGGAGTCCGGTACGACATCGCCGAAGATGATTGTGGACTGGCCCTTGAAGAGTTTGTAGTCCTCATACTTGACGCGCATTTTGAGGCGGACGACGGAATCCTCGAAGTAGAGGGTGTCGTCGGCGCGGGTGAGGACGGGGAACCAGTACTTACCGTCGATCTGTTCCCGGAAGGTTTCGAATTTGGGGAAGCGCTGGTCGTTCCCCTTTTTCAACTTGCCGGTAGCGCGGCCATAGGTCTTTACGATCTGCAGGTCCTGCTCGTCGACCCAGGCTATGCCGGAGAAATAGCGCTCACCGGGAACCATTTCCTTGGGCTTGACGGCGAAGGCGAGGGTGTCGATTTCATCAATCGTTTCGCGGCCGAGGTAGCGGACGTGATATTTGGGAAGTTCTTTGGAGTTGAGGACGAACGGTTGGACGGAACGGATGTCCTGTTCGTCTTCAGGGGAAAACTGAACGAACTTAATCGTGGACACGGGGGCCCGGACAATTTTTTCAGTCCGTTTGCCGGCGCCCGTGAAAATGATGTCGCTGAGGAGGTCGTAGCGGCCGCCTGGGGTGCCGCCACCGTCGAAATCTTCGACGCGGACGGTTTGGCGGTAGGTATAGCGTTCGCGGGCGGCGAGGAACTCGCTCTCTTTTTCAGAGAACTTCTCGATGATTTTCTGCAGTTCGGCTTCCGACGGATCCGGCTTAGCGGGCGGAGGGGCGGCGGGCAGGGCAGCGGCGAGGGCGAACAGAAGCGGAAGGGCGGCGCGCATGGAATCTCCTCTACACATGGATGGATACCGATTTTCTCAGGTTACGACAGAATTTCTTTGGCAATCGTAATGCGCTGCATATTGCTGGTGCCTTCGTAGATTCTGCCGATTTTGGCGTCGCGGTAGAGTTTTTCGACGGGGCACTCCTTGGTGAAGCCGATGCCGCCGAAGATTTCAACGGCCTGGCTGGCGACGTCTTCGGCGATCAGGGAGGAGTGGAGCTTGGCCATGGCGGCTTCCTTGACGTAGGGGAGCTTGGCGTCGCGGAGGCGGGCGGCGTTGTAGACCATGAGCCGGGCCGATTCAACCTGCATGGCCATTTCGGCGAGTTGGAACTGGACTCCCTGGAACTCGGCGATGGGTTTGCCGAACTGGCGGCGCTGGCGGGCGTAGCCGATGGCGTGCTGGAGGGCGCCGTGGGCGAGGCCGACGAGCTGGGCGCCGATGGCGATGCGGCCGGCATTAAGGGTTTCGATGGCTACCTTATAGCCCTTACCGGGCTGGCCGAGGATATCTTTCGCCGGGACGCGGCAGTTATCGAGCAGGACTTCGCAGGTGGAGGAGCAGCGGATGCCGAGTTTGTCCTCTTTGCGGCCGACGGAGAGGCCGGGGGTGTTGCGTTCGACCAGGAAGCAGGTAATGCCGCGGTGACCGGCGTCGGGGTTGATGGTGGCGAAGACGAGGAAGAGGCCGGCTTCGGCGGCGTTGGAGATCCAGAGTTTGCGGCCGGTGAGGAGATAGCTATCGCCATCGGGGATGGCGCGGGTGGCGAGGGCGAAGGCGTCGGAGCCGGAGTTGGCTTCGCTGAGCGCGTAGGCGCCGACGGTATCGGCGGCGAGGGATGTCAGAAACTGCTGGTGCTGTTCGGGGGTGCCGTAATCGCGAATGGCGTTGACGACGAGCGTGTTCTGGACGTCGACGAGAACGGCGACACCGGGATCGACGGCGGCGATCTCCTCGACGGCGAGAATGGACTGAAAGAAAGTCCCACCCTGGCCGCCGAACTCTTCAGGTACTTCGATGCCGGTGAGGCCGAGTTCGAAAAGCTGTTTGAGGAGCGCAGGATCCATCGCGGCTTTGTGATCCATATCGCGGGCGCGCGGAGCGATCTGTTCCCTGGCAAAGCGGCGAACGGAGGATTGAAACAGCGACTCTTCTTCGGAGAGGCGGGTGAGCGGAGTAGACACTCCTTTTATCTTATCGGCTACTCGCTGGGCGCGTGGAGCGTGCGGCCTTCGTAGGCCTGCAGAACTTCCTGCGTGGGTCCGTCCATGACGAGTTGGCCGTGGTCGAGCCAGAGGGCGCGGGTGCAGAGGCTTTCGAGCAGCGGGCCAACGTGGGAGACGCAGAGAATGGTCTTGCCCTGATTGCGGATCTGGAAGATCTTGTCGATGCACTTGGTCTGGAACTGCTGATCGCCGACGGCGAGGACTTCGTCGATGATGAGGATTTCCGGATCGAGGTTGACGGCGACGGAGAATGCCAGCCGGAGCATCATGCCGTTCGAATAGGTCCGGAGCGGCTCGTCGATGAAGTCGTGGAGTTCAGAGAAGTCGACGATGGTTTCGTAGAGGTCGCCCGCCTGCTTGCGGCTGAAACCGAGGAGGGAGGCGTTGAGACGAATGTTCTCGCGGCCGGTGAGATCGGGGTGGAAGCCGGCGCCGAGTTCGAGCAGCGCCGCCACCCGGCCGTTGACCGTAACCTGGCCGACGGAGGGCGGGGCGAGACGGGTAACGAGGCTGAGCAGGGTGCTTTTCCCGGCTCCGTTGGCTCCGATGACGGCGACCGATTCACCGTCCTTGATGGCGAAGTTCACGTTTTTCAGCGCGTGGAACGAGTCGGGATCGGACTTGCCGAGCAGGTCTTCGAGGTAGTGGCGAAGAAGGCGCTGGCCGACCGCGCGATGGAAAGCCTTGGAGACGTTTTTGAATTCGATGACAGTCATCTTGGCGGTTCCTTACAGGTAGTCGAAGAACTTGTGCTTCAGCCGGGAGAAGATGGTGAGGCCGGCGACGAAGGTGACGGTGGAGGTGAAGGCCAGTTTGTAGACGAGCCCGGCGTCGCCATTGGGGGAGACCCCTTCGTAGAGAATGCGGCGCAAGCCGAGGATGAGCGCGGCGAGTGGGTTGAATTCGTAGACGGTCACGTACTCGCGGGGCACGATGTCCAAAGTGTAAAAGATGGGGACGAGCCAGAACAGCACGGTGCAGGCGGATTCGACGATGTAGCGCATATCGCGCAGGTAGACATCGAGGGCGGAGGTGGCCAGGACGAGTCCACAGACGAACATAACCTCCAGCGCCCAGAGGACGGGGAGCCAGAGCCAGAAAACGTTGACGCCGCGGCCGAAGGCGAGGGTGAGGATGAGGAGCAGGACGATCTGAATGCCGAGGTGAATGGTGGTGGAGAGGACGGTGGCGATGGGGACAATTTCGCGCGGGACGGGAATACGTTTGATGAGGCCGGCGTTATTGGCGATGGAGATGGTGCCGTTGTTCCAGGCAACGGTGAAAAAGTTGAATGGGACCAGACCGCAGAGCACGAAGAGGGGGAAATTCGGGACGGCGTTGGGCATCACCTTGGTGAAAACGAAGGTGAGTACGCCCATCAGGATGAGCGGATTCAACAGCGACCAGAAGACGCCTAAGGACATATTGCGATACCGAATCTTGAAGTCCTTTACGATCAGGTTCTCCAAGAGAAAGAGGTAGTCGCCGTTCCACAATGATGTCATGTTGTTTTTACTAATGAAGGGTCTTCGCGCGGCCTAAGCGCGAGGAACCCCAATTATACCGCACCAACGCAGCGCGCCATAGACCGTGCAGACGACAAGAAACGCGAGCCAAGGGCCGGGGCGCATCGCCCATTCCCCGAGGCGGCGGGCGTTCCAGAGCCGGGCGGCCTGTCCGATTTCGATGACGGCCCAGGCGACGATGGCTGCCAGGACGAGCGGGCTAAAGAGATGGAAGCTGATGGCGTCGGCAAAACGCGCTCGGAGCAGGGCGGCGACGCCTCGTGTCATGCCGCACATGGGGCAGGGCCAGCCGGTGAGGAGCCGAAAGGGGCAGAGGATGATGCCGGCGGGATGATCTGGATCGGTGAGGGCGCAGAGACAGAGCGCGCCGGCGGGGAGGCCGAGCCGTGCCAGCGCGGCCTGCCGTGTGGTCATTGCCGGAAGCCGCCGGCGATGGCGGCTTTGGTGTCTTCGCGGAGTCCGAAGAGGTCGATGTAGGCGGCCGCGGTGGCGGCGTACATCACGGGGATGGCCACCAGAATGCCGACGCCGCAGAGCAGCGCGCCGCCAAGGAAGACGCAGATTTCGAGCGCCAGGAAGGCGGCCATGCTGCCGAAGTGTTTCTGCGACATGGTGACGCTTTCCTTGATGGCCGACCAGAAGTCGAGTTTGCGGTCGATTACCAGCAGGGCGGGGAACTGCAGCAGGGCGATGGCGATGAGGCCGGGGATGAGCAGGCAAAGCGAGGCGGCGATGATGATGGCGCCGCTGGTGAGGGCGACGAGGACGGCCGGGGGGAAGAGGTTGAAGCCGACGGTGAGGTCGTTGAAATCGGCGCGGCGGCCGCTCACCTGCCGGAGGGCGGCCCATTGGAGGCCGAAGCCGAGCGGGGCCTGGAGCAGGACCGGCACGGTGGACCCGGCGGCGAAGTAGATCAGTGTGAGGGCGATGAAGACCCAGAAGTTGGCGGTGACGGCGTTCCAGCCATCGGTGATCCAGGCGGTTGCGCCGCGCGGTGCAGCTGCCGGAACGATGGCAACGGCGGCGAGCGGCGCGGCGCAGCGCGGGCATTGCGTGGCCGAGGCCGGAACGGTGGTGCCACATCGATCGCAAAACATGCTGGGATTCCTCTACTAAGCATCGTATATGATGACCAGACCGGGTATGACTGATTGGAAAGCGATCGCGATTGCGAAGGGACTGCCGCCGGAAGAGCGCACGGTCCTGCCGTTGGAGAAGTTGGAGGCGCAGTTTAACGCGCTGAAGGAGCAGATCCGGTTGGAAACCGAACCTGTCACTTTTCACGTTCTACCGTTGCCGGAGACGAAGCGATGAACATCCAACAGGCAGGGGCGGCGCTGCGGGCGCGCGAGGTTTCTTCGCGGGAGCTGACGACGGAATGTCTGCGGCAAATTGAGGCGAAAAACGGGCGTTTGAACGCGTTTCTGACGGTGACGGCGGAGCGGGCGCTGGCGGACGCGGAGTTGGCTGATCAGGAGTTGGCGGCAGGGATCGATCGCGGGCCGCTGCACGGGATTCCGATTGCGTTGAAGGATGTGTTTTGCACGAAAGGGATCCGGACGACGTGCGGGTCGTTGTTGTTTAAAGACCATGTGCCGGACTATGACTGCGCGGTGGCCGAGCGATTGGCGGCGGCGGGCAGCGTGTTGCTGGGCAAGACGCATATGCACGAGTTGGCGTATGGAGTGACGTCGAATAATCCGCACTTTGGCGCTGTGCGGAACCCGTGGGATACGGACCGCGTGCCGGGCGGGTCGAGCGGCGGGTCGGGCGCGGCGGTGGCGGCCGGGATGACGTTTATGGCGATGGGGAGCGATACGGGTGGCTCGATTCGGGTGCCCGGGGCGTTCTGCAATACGGTTGGGTTGAAGCCGAGCTATGGGCGTGTGAGCCGGTTCGGCGTGATGCCGCTGGACTTCAGTTTGGACCATATGGGGCCGTTGACGCGGACGGTTCGCGACGCGGCGCTGGTTCTGCAGGCGATGGCCGGGCGGGACGAACGGGACGAGACGTCGAGCCACGCGGCGGTGGATTCCTACGTGCCGGCCGAGGGTGTTTCGATTCGCGGACTGCGCGTGGGTGTGCCGGCGAATTTTTATTTTGACCAGGTGGACCCGGAAGTGGCGGCGGCGGTGCGCAAGATGGTGCAGTTGGCTGCCGGGTTGGGCGCCGATGTTACCGTGGTGCCGGTACCCGATATTGCGGCGCTGAATGCGGTGGGGCGGGTGATTCTGATGTCGGAGGCGTCGGCGGTTTTTGAGAGATATAACGACCGGCGGGACGAGTTCGGGACCGACGTGCGGACGTTGTTCGATCAGGGGCAGTTGCTGGCGGCAACCGATTACGTGAACGCCCAACGGTTGCGGCGGCAGTTCCGGGACGAGTTCCTGGGAGTGTTTGACAGAATTGACGTTTTGATGACGCCGACGGCGCCGACGGTGGCCAAGCGAATCGGGGAAACGACGATTCTGGTCGGTGGGGTGGAAGAGGATTTCCGGCTGGCGACGACGCGGTTGGTGCGGGGCGTCAATGTGCTGGGGTTTCCGGCGATTTCGATGCCGTGCGGGTTCGGCGAGGCGGGGATGCCGATCGGGTTGCAGTTGATTGCGCGGCCGTTTGCCGAGCGGGTGATGTTGGAAATGGCGGCGGCGCTGGAGGATGCGACGGATTTCCACTTGCAGGTGCCGGGCGTCTAAGGTGTTTTTCTACTGACACCTAGTCTAAGGGATTAGAGCGGTCGGGGCTGCGTCTGCCGATAGAAAGGCAGGCATGAAGAACCGACCCACTGTGTTTGTGTGCGAGATAGAGCCGGCGGCGATTGCTGGTCTGCGGTGGTATCTGGCCGAAACGAATGAATTTTCGTTGGTTGGACACGCGACATCGGTGACTGGTGCCATTGCCGGGGTGCAGGAGTTGCGGCCGGATCTGCTGCTGATGGATCATTCGTCGGGTGGGCGGTCGACGCTGAATTTCCTTTCGGAGTTGGGGTTTGTGAGCGCGTCGACGATGTGCGTGCTTTGGACTCGGGATGTGCCGGAGTCGGAACTGGTTCGGGCGTTTCGGGCCGGCGCGAAGGGGTTTGTGAAGAAGACGTCGCCTCTGCCTGTGCTGCTGGAAGCGTTGCGGCGTGTGGCGGCTGGGGAGACTTTTCTGGAGGAGTCGGCATCGCCTACGCTGCGTCAGTGGGCGACCAGGCGGCACTTGCCGCGGTTGACGCCACGTGAGCGGGAGATCATCCAGTTGGTATCCGAGGGGTTGAAGAATCGGGAGATTGCGGAGCGGTTGGAGATTACGCCGGGTACGGTGAAGGTGCATCTGATGCATGTGTTTGAAAAAACGGGGGCCCGGGACCGGTATGAGTTGGCGATTCGTGGGGCACGGCTTTTGCTGGATTGTGAACCGTTGTCAGAGGTAAGGCAAACAGCCTAATGTTCTTCCGCCGACCATCCGATGGCTAGTCAGATAGGGAATCATGCCGCCGGAAACTGGAATAACTGAAGCAGTTCAGAATGGGCGCCGCGACGCGGCGGTCGATTTACGCGCGTTGAGTGACTCGGTCGGCAGTCCGGTCGGCACGACGCCGGTTGCACCGACACGTGCACCGTTCTGGAAGCCGACGATGGCAGACTTCCTGTTCGTTTCGCTCATTATCTGGCTGTTTCTGGCTGGCCCGAACGGCTGGGTGGCGCTACTGTCTGACGGCGATACGGGCTGGCATATCCGGATCGGAGATTGGATCCTGGACCACCACGCGTTTCCTCGCACCGACTTCATGTCCTTTTCAAAGGCCGGGGAGGCCTGGTATGCCTGGGAGTGGGGCGCCGAAGTGGTGATGTCGTGGCTGCACACCTGGGCTGGGATGAAGGGTGTGGTGCTGGGGCTTGGGATTTTGATCCCGGCGTATTTGTTGATCGTCTTCCGCCATGCGATGTGGCGCGGTGCGACGCCGCTGGTGGCACTGCCGGTTCTGCTGATTGCCAGTGGGTCGTCGGCGATTCACTATCTCGCACGGCCTCATATATTTACGCTGTTGTTCCTGGCCGCGGCCCTGTGGTTGCTGGAGTCGGATCGGCGGGCGAACACTTGGAAAATCTGGTTACTGGTGCCGTTGACAATTCTCTGGGCAAATCTCCATGGCGGCTTTCTGAGTCTGGTTGCTTGTCTGGGCTTGGCGGCGGTGGGTTCCGGCATGGCGAGGGAATGGGTTGCCGCGAGACGTTACGGTGTTTTAGCGGTTCTGTGCCTGGGTGTTTCGGTTGTTAACCCGTATGGGTATCACCTGCATGAACACATCATTGCCTATCTGCGGAGTGATTGGATTAAGGAGGCCGTCGACGAATTTCAGTCGCCGAGTTTCCGCTCTGAGGCGATGTTGTTTTTCGAAATCTTGCTGATTTGTTCGCTGATCACGGCTTATCGGGCGATTCGGCGGGGGAACTGGGTGGACGCGCTATTGGTAATCGGTTGGGCGCACTTCAGTTTGAGTTCTGTGCGCCACGTGCCAATATTTCTGTTGGTTGCGGCACCCATCCTGGCGGCGGAACTATCGGCTTGGTGGCAGGAATTTGTACCGGGGCTGAGCCGGCGAGCTGTGCTACGGACGTTTGATAATTTGTCGTCCGATCTACGCCCTGGCTTTCTCAGGAATAGCGTGTGGGTGATTGCACCGGTTGTTCTGCTGATTGCCCTGGACCGGCCGATTGCGTGGCCGAAGACGTTTCCGGAATTGAAGTTCCCCGTCTCAACGGTGGAGAAGTATCGGAGCGAC
>JBIKOG010000185.1:0-15234 GCA_044358225.1 Bryobacteraceae bacterium
TGGTGACGGCGCGGTTGGTGAGCCGATTGGGGGGGGCATATCGGGTGCGGGTGGGGCGTGGTTCGACTTTGCGGGAGGTGGTGTTGGGGAAGGGGGAGGGGGTGACGTTAGCTCCCTAAGCCCGGGACGCCGCCCATGGATTTGGCGGTTTTGACGCCGCGGAGGATGGCCTGGGCGACGGCTTCGGCGGCGGCGACGCCGAGGGAGTTCATGTCGGCTTCGAGGTCGCCGAGGGAGAGGGCGATGACGATGTCGCCATCGACCATGGTGTGGCCGGGGCTTAGGGTTCTTAGCACGCCGGCTTGCGCCATTTTTGCCAGGCGGGTGGCGCCGACCTTGTTGAGCTTGGCGTTGGTGGCGACTACGCAGAGAGTCGTGTTGCCGGCGGTGGAGGTGGCGGGGCGGGCGAGCATCGCTTTTTCGGTGTCGAGGAGGTCGCGGCTTTGGGGGGACTTGCGGCAGCCGGCGACGAGTTTCCCGTTGGCGGGGTCGCGGACGTCGCCGTAGGCGTTGACGATGGCGAGGGCGGAGACCAGGACGCCTTTGTTGCCGAGTGGGACGGTGAACGAACCGACGCCGCCTTTCATGGCTCGCGACATGCCGGCGAACTTGCCGACTGTGGCTCCGGTGCCGGCGCCGATGCTGCCTTCGACGACGGCGGCCGTCGTGGCGGCGGCGGCGGCGACCTCACCCATTTCGCGGGTGGGGCGGACGGCGGCGCTGCCGATGCCGAGATCGAAGAGGATCATGGCCGGGACGATGGGGATACGGGCGGGGCCGAAGACAAAGCCGACACCCTTCTTCTCCAGGTATTTGCGTACGCCGCTGGCGGCTTCGAGGCCAAACGCCGAGCCGCCGGCGAGGGTGACGGCGTGGATGTGCGGGGTGACGTGGAGGGGGCTCAGGACGTCCAATTCTTGCGAGCCGGTGGCGGCGCCGCCGATGTCGACACCGGCGACGGCACCGGCTTCGCATAAGATGACTGTGGCTCCGGTGAGGGCGACCAGGTCGGAAGCGTGGCCGACTTGGATACCAGGAATATCGGTAAGACCCTTCATGCGCGTGTTAGCATCGAATTTTTGGAGGAGAGTTCAGGTTGCTCGACATCTTGAAGTCGCCCATCGTGACGTTCCAGGAATTTATCCTCCTGGCCGGCCGGGCAACAACGAACATCGTACGTCGACCATTCTACGGTAGCGACGTGATCCTGCAAATGGACACGATTGGCGTGGGCAGTTTGCCCATTACGATTTTGATTGGATTTTTCAGCGGCGCGGTGATGGCGTTGCAGATGTCGCGCGCTCTTTCGCAGTATGGTGCGACGGGGCAGGTGGGGCAGATCACGGCGATTACGCTGGTGCGCGAGATGGGGCCGGTGTTGACGGCGCTGCTGGTGGCAGGGCGGAATGCGTCGGGGATTGCGAGCGAATTGGGATCGATGAAGGTGACCGAGCAGATTGACGCGATGCGCGCGTTGGGCACCGATCCGATTAAGAAGCTGGTGACGCCGCGGTTGATTGCGACGTGCTTCACGCTGCCGCTGTTGACGATTGTGGCCGATTTTATCGGGATTATCGGCGGGTATCTGATTGCGGTGCCGCTGCTGGCGTTGACGACGTCGAGCCAGTATTGGAACAACGCGTGGCGTTCGCTGGAATATAACGACATTGCGCAGGGGCTGCTGAAGCCGCTGGTGTTCGCGTTTATTATTTCGCTGGTGGGTTGCCTGTACGGGATCCGGACGACGGGTGGAACGCAGGGCGTGGGGCGGGCGACGACGCAGGCCGTGGTTGTGGCGAGCGTGTGGATTTTCGTTTGCACGTTCCTGATCACGCGGGTGTTTGTAAACATCTGATGTCGGTAGCGGCTACAGAGCGGAAGTGCATTCTTCGGCTGGAGAATATTTCGCTGGCGTTCGACGATGGGTCGAAGGTGTTGGACAGCGTGAATTTGGCGATGTGGGCGGGGGAGACGAAGATCATCCTGGGCGCGGCTGGCGCGGGGAAGACGGTGATGTTCAAGATCGCGCTGGGGCTGTTGAAACCGACGAGCGGGCGGATTTATTTGTTTGGGCAGGATGTGACGGATTTCAAAGAGGCGCAGTGGTTTGAAGTGCGCAGCCACATCGGGGTGTTGTTCCAGGAGGGCGGGTTGTTCGACTCCTTAACGATTGAGGAGAACGTGGCGTACCCGCTGGTGAACCGGAGCAACCAGACGCCGGAGCAGGCGCATCCGGCTGTGAAGGAAGCGCTGGAATTTGTGGAGCTGGGGCACACGCTGGGGAAGTTTCCGAGCGAACTATCGGGCGGGATGCGGCGGCGGGTGGGGATTGCGCGGGCGGGGATCAGCGATCCGGCGTTGTTGCTGTATGATTCGCCGACGGCGGGGCTAGATCCGATTACGGCGAACAACATCATGGCGCTGATTATTCAGGAGCGTGAAATGCGGAATGCGACGTCGGCGATTATCTCCCACCGATTCCAGGACGGGCATATCATGGCCAATTTCCGCTACAATCCGGAGAGTAAGCGGTTGGAGCGTATTCCCGATGATTCGCCTCTGCGACAGAGCACGCGATTCGTGGTGATGCGCGACGGCCGGATCGTATTTGAAGGCAGCGAACCGGAGCTGGACGCATCCAGCGACCCGTACATTTCGAAATTTTCCATGCAACGTTCCGCCCACTGATCCCCATGTCATCCGCCGCTAAAGTCTCCTGGGCTCAATTACGTGTCGGCATTCTTGCCGCCGTGGCCCTCTTCATTCTTGCCGTGCTGGTCTTTTTGTTGACTGGCAATAAGAGCCTCTTTTCGAAAGAGGTGACGGTGTACACGTACCTGGACGATTCGGCGGCGATCACCGAGGGCTCCGCCGTGCGGCTGAGCGGGATTCTGATCGGGAAGATTGGCGCGGTGGGCCTGTCGGGCGAGAACCAGCCGAACCGGCGGATTAAGCTGGACCTGGTGATTGACCAGGACAAGCTGGCGCGGATTCCTTCGGATTCGCAGGCGGCGATTGGCGCGGAGAACCTACTGGGCACCAAGTACATCAACATTAAGATGGGCAAGGCGGGGACGCCGGTGACGGCGGGCGGGGAGTTGAAAAGCCTGGACACACGGGAGTTCCAGGACCTGGTGAATGCGGCGTATCCGTCGTTGCAGTCGTTGCAGGAGATTATTAGTCGGGTCAACCACATCGTGGAAACGGTGGAGACGGGGAAGGGTTCGATTGGGAAGCTGCTGGTGGATGACGAGTTGTACCAGCGGCTGGTGGCGACGGTGGCAGAGGTGCAGAAGATCGCCGCGTCGATTGGGGATGGCAAGGGCACGGTGGGCAAGTTGCTCTACGACGAAGCGATGTACGAGGACATCCGCAGCACGATCAAGCGGGTGGACGCGACGATTGCGACGTTACAGACCGACCTCAATGAAGGCAAGGGTTCGGCGAGCAAGCTGCTGAAGGATCCGGCGCTTTACGATGAGGTGAAGGGGACGGTTGCCGAGCTGCGCAAGACGATTGACGAGATCAACAAGGGCAACGGGACGGCGGGGAAGCTGATCAAGAGCGACGAGCTGCACGCGAACATGAACAAGCTGATTCTGAACCTGGACAAGACCATCGATAAGGTGAACAGCGGCCAGGGGACGATGGGGCAGCTGATGGTGAACCCGGCGCTGTACGATTCGATGAATGGGACGATGAAGGAGATGAACGGGGTCATGAAAGACTTCCGGGCGAATCCGAAGAAGTTCCTGACCATTCAGCTCAAACTGTTTTGAAACGCCTGATCGTCAACGCGGATGACTTTGGATTCACGCGCGATGTGAACGCGGGGATTGTGGAAGCCCACACGAAGGGCATACTGACGGCGACGACGCTGATGGCGAATGGGGACGCCTTTGACGACGCGGTGCGGCTGGCGGGGGAACACCCGACGCTGGATATCGGCGTGCATTTTGTGCTGGTGGGCGGGCGTTCGTTGGTGAGTGGGGCGGCGCTGCCGAAGGACGTGCCGGCGCTGGTGCGGGCGGTGTATGGCGGTGGGTTGGACCTCTACGGGGAGCTGGCGGCGCAGGCGGCGAAGGTGAGGGCGGCGGGTTTGACGCCGTTGCACGCGGACACGCATAAACACACGCATTTGCTGGCACCGGTGTGCCGGGCGGTGCGGACGGTGGCGGAGGAGTTTGGGATCCGTTTTTTGCGGCGGCCGCTGGATTTGGACTTGCCGTTTCGGGCGCCGTTGAAGACGCGGTTGACGAATTTTCTGGTGCGGGACCGGGCGCGGGCGATGGACCTTTCGCCGTTCCGGGTGACGAATCATTTTGCCGGGTTCGCGTTGACGGGCCGGTATGAGACGAAAGATTTGCAGGCTTTATTTGCAGGGCTGCCGGAGGGCGTTACCGAACTGATGACGCACCCGGGGCATTGCACGCCTGAGTTGATGAACGCGCCGACGCGGCTGAAACAGAGCCGGGCGGCGGAGCTTGCCGCATTGTGCGACCCGCTGACGCGGGCCGCGCTTGATGAAAACCACATTCAGCTAACCCGCTATCAGGACCTATGAGAACCCTCATTGCACCAATTTTTGCTATGACACTTTTTGCCGCTCCTCCCCCCGAGACTCGTAAAGACACGACCGTGGACGTGCTGCACGGCGTATCGGTGCCGGACCCTTACCGGTGGCTGGAGGACCAGCAGAGCCCGGAGACGCGGGCGTGGCTGCAAGGGCAGATTGGGTACACGCGCACCTTTGTGGACGCGGTGCCGCAGCGGGCGGCGATTGTGAAGCGGCTGACGGAGTTGATGCGGGTGGAGTCGCAGGACGTGAGCCATGTGGGGGAGAATTTCTTCTTCGTGAAGCGATCGCCGGAGCAGGACCAGTCGGTGCTGCTGGTGCGGAAGGGGGCGACGGGTAAGGACGAAGTGCTGATTAATCCGAACGCGTGGGGCGGGTCGAAATCGATTACGGTGATGGACTACAGCCCCGACGGGAAGCGGCTGGCGTATGGGATCCGGAAGGGCGGCGAGGATGAACTGGAGATCCACTTCCTGGAGGTTGCCGGGAAGAAGGAGTTCGGGGATGTGCTGCCGCGGGCGCGGTTCTTTTCGGTGAATCTGTTGCCGGGGGCGAAGGGCGCTATTTTTTCGATTGCGACGAAGGACGGCCCGCGGTTGTATGAGCAGACCTTCGGCCAGGCACCGCAATTGATTTTTGGCGGGGATTTGGGGCAGAGCCATTTATTGCGGTCGGAGCTATCGCCGGATGGGAGGTACCTGTTGCTACAGACGATGCTGGGCGCGGCGAGCGAGATGGACGTGGTGCATGTGCTGCGGCTGGCGGACCGGAAGCTGATTCCGATTAACACCGATATCAAGGCGACGTTTGACGGGGGGATTGGCGGGAATACCCTGTTTTTGCTGACGAATTGGAATGCGCCGCGGCACCGGGTGCTGGCGGTGGACCTGACGCGGCCGGAGCGGGAGAACTGGAAAGAGATTGTTCCGCAGACGCAGTGGAATGTGGAATCGATATCGCTGGTGGGCGGGCACATTGCGCTGAATTCGCTGGAGAATGTGATTGCGAAAACGCGTGTTTATACGCCGGCGGGGAAGCTGGTGCGAGAGGTGAAGTTTCCCGGGATTGGCACGGGGACGAACTTGAGCGGGACGTGGGACGACGATGTGGCGTTCACGACGTTCCGTTCGTTTATGGATCCGCCGACCACCTTTGTGCATTCGGTGAAGACGGGCGCGAGCAAGGAGTTTTACCGGCAGAAGGTGCCGGTGGAGAAGCAGGCGGTGACGGTGACGCAGAAGTGGTTTGCGTCGAAGGACGGGACGAAGGTGCCGATGTTTGTGGCGCACCGGGCGGACCGGAAATTGGATGGGTCGATGCCGACGTTGCTGTATGGGTATGGCGGGTTTGCGTTGAGCATGACGCCATCGTTCAGCGCGACGTATGCGTGGTGGATTGAGCATGGCGGGGCGGTGGTGATTGTGAATTTGCGGGGCGGGGCGGAGTTCGGAGAAGAGTGGCACCGGGCGGGGATGTTGGACAAGAAGCAGAACGTTTTTGACGACTACATTGGGGCGGCGGAGTGGCTGATCGCCAACAAATACACGCGTCCGGAGCGGTTGGCGATTTATGGGGGATCAAACGGCGGGTTGCTGGTGGGAGCGGCGATGACGCAGCGGCCGGAGCTGTATGGGGCTGTTGTTTGCGCGGTGCCTCTACTGGATATGGTGCGGTTCCATTTGTTTAAAGTGGCGCGGTACTGGACGCCGGAGTATGGGTCGGCAGAGGATGCGAAGCAGTTTCAGACGCTGTTTGCGTATTCGCCGTATCATCGGGTGAAAGATGGCGTGAAGTATCCGGCGACGATGTTTATCACCGGGGACGCGGATACGCGCGTGGATCCGCTGCATGCGCGGAAGATGGCGGCGCGGGTACAGGCGGCGAGTGCGTCGGGCAAGCCGATCTTGCTGCACTACGACACCGAGGGCGGGCATTCTGGCGGGTTGCCGATTGTGAAGCAGATTGCGAATACGGCGGATATGCTGGCGTTTTTGGTGTCGCAGGTGTTTCCGGCGGCGCAGTAGGCTACCAGTTGCCACTGGCTCCATCGCCATCGGTGGAGCCGCCGGAGGAGGTTGACGAGGAGTCGTCGTTGCGCTGCCATTGGTCCTGTTGGTAGGAGTCACTGCTGGAGGCGGCGGCGGGGGCCTCGTAGCTGGAGGAGCCGTCGGCGTAGTAGCCGCTACCGGAGCTTGAGCCGGGCTTGGGGAGTTTGGTGCGTTCGGCGGCGCCGCAGAGCTGGCAGGTGCGGACGCGGAAGCCGCCTTTGGTGGATTGGACGCGGGTGGGGGTCTTGCACTTTTCGCACATGGCGTCTTTGCTTGCGGCGGCAAAGGCGATGTATTCGCCGGCGCATTTAGTGGCGCAGCGCCAGCCGCGGAAGCGAACGAGGGCGGACTGGGCGGCCTGCTTGCCCCAGGGGGGCAGGGCGGCGGTGGTTTCTTCGGCGGTGAGGGGGCGGATGGGGCCGCGGCAGGTTTCACAGGCGAAGCGTTCGGGGGTCCAGCCGTAGAAGCCGCGGATGATCATGTAGCCGGTGGCGAGATTGACGAGGGCGACGGCGGCGGGGGCGAGGTAGGTGGCGAGGGCGTAGTCGGAGAAGAGAATTCGGGTGGCGGCGTAGGCGAGGATGGCGCCGCCGACGGCGGCGAGGATGGCGCCGCCGACGGCGGCGAGGATGGCGGCGCCGATGAGGTCTGCGGTGAAGTCGGAGCCGCCTGTATTGATCGGGCCGAGGGCGAAGTATGCGAGGGGGCAGAGAAGGCCGAGGGCGATGTAGAGCAGCCAGAAGGAGGGTTCGAGATCGGGGTGCATGGCGGCGACGACGAGGCCGGCGAGACCGGCGGCGGCGAGGGCCATGCCGAGGGCGGCGCCCCAGAGGAGATGAGGGGGGTAGGAATCCGAGTCCCCGGAGAGGCGGGGTCCTTGGAAGCGGTAGAACTTTTCGGGTGTGTCGTCGCGAAATCGATTGAGGCTGTAGTCGTCGCCTTCGTAGTAGCTAACGGCGGGGACGCGGCCGGTGGGCGGGAGGAGGAGGGGGCGTTTGCGGAAGCGCCAGAGGAGGAGGGTAGACGCTATGCCAGCGGCGGCGCCGACGAGGGCCAGGGCGGCGAGGAGGGTTGTGGGGATGGGGGTGGAGCGGGGGAAGCCGGCGAGTTGGGCGGCGATGTCTTTGATGCCGTTGGCAAGGGCGTCGGCAGGTTGGCCGTCGCGGAGGGTGGGGACCATGCGGAGGCGGATGATGTCGGCGAGAGTGGAGGGGGGGAGCGACTTTGTGAGGCCGGAGCCGGTGACGATTTCTATGAAGCGTTCCTGGCGGGCGAGGAGGACGAGCACGCCGTCGTTCTTTTCGGCGCTGCCGAGGCGCCATTCGTTGAAGCGCTTGGTGGCGTAATCGCGGGAGCCCATGCCTGTGATTCGGGGCACAGTGAGGACGACGACCTGGGCATCGGTACGGCGGTGGATCCGTTGGAGGAGGGCGCGGAGGCGGGAGTGATCCGAGTCGGAGAGCATGGCGGCGTCATCGGCGACCCATTCGCCGGAGACGGCGGGATTGGGCGAGGATTGGGCGGCCAGGGGCCAGATTGTGAATAAGAACAGAAGGGCGCGCATGCTGTGAGGAAGCTCGGGATCGATGGGGAAAGAGTATCACCCCCGCTTGCCACCGGGGTTTACTTGCGACATAATCCGCCAAGCCGATTCGCCGCGGTGGTTACCCACCGTCGTAGCGTGGCCAACGATGACAACCACGCCCACCGTGCAGGGTTGGGCGTGGTTGCTTTCGTTAATTTGGATTTAGTTGCCAACCCCCTAATCGGTTTTGTACCGTAACCATACGGAAACAATCTTTCCAGGGAGTCCATTTTTGATGAAAACCAAGTACGTTGCTTGGGCACTTGTGTGCCTGCTTCTGGGTTTGCCCGCGTTCGGCCAAACTTTTGGTGAAATTACCGGCGAGGTTCGCGACACGTCTGGCGCGAACGTTCCCGGAGTTACAGTAACGATTACCAACGCGGCGACGAACGCCGTTCGTACCGCGACCTCGAACGATTCGGGCGTATATAGCTTCCCCTCGCTGGCGCCGGGTTTGTACAACCTACGCGCGGAAAAGCAGGGTTTTAAGTCCGCCGCCGCCAAGCAGGTGGAAGTGCAGGTTCAGCAGACGGTCCGTTTGGACCTTGATATGACGGTGGGCGCGGTATCGGAAACGATTGAAGTTTCCGGGACGGTGACGCTGTTGACGACGGAGAACGCGACGCTGGGGACAGTTGTCGAGAACAAGCGCATTATTGAGTTGCCGCTGAACGGGCGCAACTATTTGCAGCTGGTTTCGCTGGCGCCGAACACTTCGACGGGTTTCCCGTCGGCCGGCCAGGCACGTTCGCGGCAGGGCGGGTTCCGTTCGGAAAACAGCATTGCGGTGGCCGGGCAGCGCAGCTCGTTCAACCACTATTCGCTGGACGGCGTGGAGAACACCGATCCGAACTTCAACACCTTCGTGATTCAGCCGTCGATTGACGCGCTGCAGGAATTCAAGGTGCAGACGGGCGTCTATCCGGCGGAGTTCGGCCGTTCGACGTCGCAGATCAACGTGTTGACCAAGAGCGGCGGCAACCAGTTCCACGGGACGGCGTTTGAGTTCCTGCGGAATGAAAAGATGGACGCGAAGAACTATGCCTTCCGGACGGCGCGGCCGCCGAAGGATCCATTCAAGTGGAACCAGTACGGCGGCACGTTCAGCGGCCCGGTGATCATCCCGAAAATTTTCAACGGGAAAGACAAGCTGTTCTTCATGGGCAACTATGAAGCGTTCCGGCAACGGCGCGGCACGCAGGCGCTGTACACGTTGCCGACGCTGCCGATGCACAGCGGGAACTTCAGCGAATTGGCGGGCGGGATTTTCGACCCGAACACGCGCGTGGCCGGCGCCAATGGCGCGATTACGGCGACGCCGTTCCCGGGTGGTGTCATTCCAGCGAGCCGGATTGCGCCGACGTCGACGAAGTTGCTGGAGTTCTACCGGCAGCCGAATCTGCCGGGCGTGGCGCAGAACTACCAACAGTCGCAGGGTGCGCCGATCAACCGCGACCAGTTCATTTTGCGCATGGATTTCATTGAATCGTCGAAGTCGCAGTGGGCCGGCCGTTACAGCTGGGGCGACGAAGTGCAGTTCAACGAAGGACTGCGGCTGAACGGTTCGCAGGTGTTGACGAACGTGGAGCAGTACATGGGTTCGAACACGCGGACGCTGACGCCGAATATCGTCAACGAGACGCGTTTTGGGTATACGCGCTTTTACAACTCGACGGCGCGGCAGTTGGCCGGCGTGCGCGATGTGGTGAAAGAACTGGCGATTCCGGGGCTCAACACCGGCGCGCCGATCACGTGGGGCATCCCTTCGATCGGTATCCAGAACTACAGCGGCATTGGCGACGATTCGGAAGGCCCGTATGAGAACAAGAACAACTCGATGCAGTTCCTGAACAATACGTCGTGGGTGCGCGGGAAGCACACGTTCCGGTTCGGCGGGGAAATCCGTCGCGACCAGTTCAACCAGGACGGCAACCAGTTTGCGCGCGGCTCGTTCGGCTTTGAGAACAACGCGACGCGGAATGGCCCGGGCGGCCCCGGGGGCAACTCGTTTGCCGACTTCCTGTTGGGCCAGATCCGGCGGCCGGAGACGGCTGTCGCCATCGGCAGCGCGCGGTTCAAGGCGACCAGTTTCTCGTTCTACGTGGACGATTCCTGGAAGGTGACGTCGAAGCTGACGTTGGCGCTGGGCCTGCGTTACGAGAACACGCCGCCGTGGCAGGACACGACGGGCAAGCTGTTCACGGTGGCGATTCCGTTCATGGACTCGACGCCGAACGTGGCTGACCGCAGCCGCTATCCGGTGTTCCTCCGCCAGGGCATCGGCAGCGATCCGTACGCCGGCATCGCGGTGCGCTGGCCGAACATCACGGTGGCGCAGGACGGCCGTTTGGGCGACCGTCTGGTGGCGCGTGACAACAACGACTTCGCACCGCGTATCGGCATCACGTGGGCGCCGACGAACCGCTGGGTGATCCGTTCCGGTGGCGGCGCGTTCTTCGCGCAGGACACTGGCAACCCGCGTTTCGACATGGCCCGCAACATCGCCGGCCGCTTCCGTCAGGAAGCTGTCAGCGACTTCCCGGACCGGCAGTGGGCCAACGCGTTCAAGGAAATCGCGGGTGCCACGGCGCAGGTTCCGCAGCCGTACTCGTTCGCGAACCTGTACGACCGCCGCACGCCTTACGTTTTGCAGTATCTGTTCAACGTACAGCGTGAGTTCGGCAACAATATGGCGTTGGAGGTGGGGTATCTGGGATCGATGTCGCGGAAGCTGGAATCTCTGCGCGCCGTGAACGAAGCGCTGCCGGGCGCGACGGGTTCGGTAATCAGCCGTTCTCCGTATCCGAACTTCGGCCGTATTCAGCTGGTGGACAATGGCGGGCGCGGTAACTACAACTCGCTGGGCATGAAGTTCACCAAGAAGTACTCGAACGGCATGAGCGCGTTGATGAGCTACACGTGGGCGAAGTCGATTGACGAAACCAGCGGCATCCGCGTGAACGACGGCGACACGTTGTTCCCGCAGAACAGCTACTGCATGCGTTGCGAGCGGGGCCTGAGCTCGTTCGACACGCGGCACCGGTTTGTGACTTCGGTGTTGTATGAGCTTCCGATCGGCAAGGGCCGGAAGATGGAAGTGGGCAACGCGTTCCTGAACGCGATCGTCGGCGACTGGCAGATCGGCAACATTTTCACGTTGTCGACGGGCTTCCCGTTGACGGTGTCGACCGGCAGCGACCGTTCCAATACGGGCGCGGGCTTCGACCGTCCGAACTACAACGCGGGCGTGGATCCGAACATGGCCAATCAGGATCCGACGCGCTGGTTCAACCCGGCGGCGTATTCGGTGCAGGCGTTCGGCACCTTTGGAAATGTGGGCCGGAACACGCTGATCAGCCCGTCGATCTTCGGCTGGGACTTCTCGAGCATCAAGAACTTCAACATGGGCTACCACGAGGGGCACATGTTGCAGTTCCGCTTCGAGGCGTTCAACTTCCCGAACCACCCGAACTGGGGCAATCCGGACACCAACGCCGGAAACCCGAACAACTTTGGCGTCATCGGCGGCACACGCGGCAACATGCGCAACCTGCAGGTGGCTTTGAAGTATATCTTCTAGGTCGCGGGTAGTTTGACGAAAGGGCCTCGCTTTGCGGCGGGGCCCTTTTTGCGTTTACTTGCGTTTATTTGATCAGACCATCCAGGGGGCTGGAGGCGGTGGCGTAGAGCTTGCGGCCCATGCGACCGGCTTCGAAGGCAAGGCGGCCTGCCTGGACGCCGTACTTCATGGCTTCAGCCATCTTGACGGCATCGGTGGCGGAGGCGATGGCGGTGTTCATGAGAATGGCGTCGAAACCGAGTTCCATGGCGATCGTCGCGTCGGAGGCGGTGCCGACGCCGGCATCGACGATGAGGGGCACGCTGGTGATCTTTTCGCGGAGGATGCGCAGGTTGGTTAGATTTTGAATACCGAGGCCGCTGCCGATGGGAGCGGCGAGGGGCATGACGGCGGCGGCGCCGGCGTCGATGAGTTTGCGGGCGTTGATGAGGTCGTCGGTGGTGTAGGGGAGAACGACGAAGCCTTCCTTGGCGAGGACGCGGGTGGCTTCGACGAGGCCTTCGTTGTCGGGGAAAAGGGTGTCGGGGTCGCCGATGACTTCGAGCTTGACCCAGTGGGAGAGGCCGACTTCGCGGCCGAGGCGGGCGGTGCGGATGGCCTCGTCGGCGGTGTAGCAGGCGGCGGTGTTGGGCAACAGGAAGTATTTGTCGCGGGGGATGTGATTCAGCAGGGATTCCCCCGAGGTGTCGTTCAGATTCACCCGGCGAACAGCGACCGTAACCACCTCGGCGCCGGAGGCGGTGTGGCAGGCGGCCATTTCGGCGTTGCTGCGATATTTTCCAGTACCAACGAAGAGCCGCGAGGAGAATCGGCGGCCGGCGATCTCAATTCCGTCTTGCATGCCTCCATTCTATCGCCGCGAGAATTTTGTAACGGAGGGAGGGGATGTCGCACTACATTTTCGGTGAGCTGTTTGATGGGTTTTTCACGCGGTTAACGCTATCAGACTGTGAGGGTAGAAGGCAGTACGGGGTAGAGGCTGTGAGTAAGGCGTAGTACGGCAGCATAACTCTTGACTGACTTTCCCCACGCGGATATACTCGCTACGGACCGGTCCATGGTCCAATCGGCTATTCGTGTCTGTGTAGTGCAGCGCTGGTCCTTCGGCACCTATTAGTAGTGTTCCGTTTCCCGATACAGAATTGAGGAGATTATGGCAAGAGAAAGCACGCAACATAAACTGGACCGGGTTCGCCCGCCACGCGTCCAGATCACCTACGATGTTGAGACAGGTGGTGCGATCGAAGTGAAGGAACTTCCCTTCGTGATGGGTGTCCTAGGCGACTTCACCGGCCAACCCGTTGAGCCCCTGGCTCGTCTCCGCGACCGCAAGTTCACAGAAGTGAACCCCGATAATTTCGATCAGGTGCTGGCAGGCATGAAGCCGCATCTGGCGTTCTCGGTCGAGAACAAGTTGAGCGACGAAGCCGACGCCGGTCAGCTGAAGGTCGACTTGCACTTCAAGAGCATGGACGATTTCGATCCGGAAAACGTGGCTCGCCAGGTGAAGCCGATCCGGGAACTGCTGGAACTGCGGACTCGCCTCGCCGACCTCCGCGGCACGCTCCAGACCAACGATAAGTTGGAAGAACTCCTGATGAAGACGGCCAAAGATCCGGCCGCGATGGAAAAGCTGAAGAACGAAATCGGAGGCGACAGCAATGAGTGACGCGCAGAAGGTACAGGCCCAGGCGCAGGAAACGACTCTTGAAGGGAGTTTCCTGGATCAGATCGTAGAAGAAGGGCGCGTCGGCACCGATTCGGCGGCGAAAGAGCGCGGCAAGAGCCAGATCAAAGAGTTCGTCTCGCAGATCCTGCAAGGCCACATGACGGTTTCGCGCGACGCCGAGGCGACCATCAACGCCCGCATCGCGCAGATCGATCACCTGATTTCGCTGCAGTTGAACGAGATTCTGCACCACGAAGCGTTTCAGAAGCTGGAAGGTTCCTGGCGCGGGTTGAAGTACATGATGGATCAGTCGGAAACCTCGGCTGGCCTGAAGATCAAGGTGCTGAACTGCTCGAAGAAAGAACTGCTGCGCGATCTGCAGCGCGCCCCTGAGTTCGACCAGAGCGCGATGTTCAAAAAGGTGTACGAAGAAGAATTCGGCGTCTTCGGCGGCGCGCCCTTCGGCGCACTGATCGGCGATTACGCGTTCGGCAAGCACCCGGAAGACATCGAGTTGCTGGAACGCATCTCGAACGTCGCCGCGGCGGCGCATGCCCCGTTCCTGACGGGCGCCGATCCGACGATCATGAATCTGGACAGCTTCTCGGCGCTCGACCAGCCGCGCGATCTGGGCAAGATTTTCGATTCGACGGAATTCGCGAAGTGGAAGTCGTTCCGCGCCACCGAAGATTCGCGCTACGTGGGCATGTGCCTGCCGCGCGTGCTTGGCCGGTTGCCGTATGGCAAGGACACCAAGCCGGTGGAAGCCTTCAGCTATGAAGAGGGCGTGGACGGGACCGATCACAACAAGTATCTGTGGATGAACGCCGCCTGGGCGTTGGGCGCCAAGCTCACGCAGTCGTTCGCCACGCACCACTGGTGCGCCGCGATTCGCGGCGTGGAAGGTGGCGGTATGGTGGACGGCCTGCCGGTGCACAACTTCAATACCGACGATGGCGACATCGTCATGAAGTGCCCCACCGAAGTGCCGATCACCGATCGCCGGGAAAAGGAACTGGCCGACCAGGGGTTCATCCCGTTGGTTCACTGCAAGAACACCGATTACGCGGCGTTCTTCAGCGTCCAGTCCGCCCAGAAGCCGAAGCTGTACGACAAGGATGCCGCCAACGCCAACGCCCGCCTGTCGGCGCAGTTGCCCTACATCCTGGCCGTCAGCCGTTTCGCCCACTACCTGAAGGCCATGATGCGCGACAAGATCGGCAGCTTCATGTCCCGCTCGCAGTGCGAAACGTTCCTGAACACCTGGATTGCGCAGTACGTCATTCTTGACGACGACGCGTCCAAGGAAGCGAAAGCCTCGCACCCGTTGCGGGAAGCCCGTATCGACGTTGTGGACGTTCCCGGAAAGCCCGGCGCCTATCGCGCTGTGGCGTTCCTGAAGCCCCACTTCCAACTCGACGAGCTGTCCGTTTCGCTGCGCCTGGTGGCCGACCTGCCGCCGCCGGCCAAGGGCTAATCGAGCTTCTTTCAGCATTCCTGCTTTGTACTCGCGGATCACGCCACCGCCACAGGTGGCGTGTCCCCGCGCACCTATAACCTGACTGTACTTTTTTCCGCACAGGAGCTTTCCACATGGCAACAGATTATTTTTTGGAAATAAGCAATATCAAGGGTGAGTCGACCGACAGCAAGCACAAAGACTGGATCGAACTGGTTCAGTTCGAACTGGGCGTGAACCACGCGGTGACGGGTTCGTTGTCGTCGGGCGGTTCGCAGTTCAGCGAACGCGCGAACTTCAAGCTGTTCACGGTCAGC
>JBIKOG010000408.1:0-4472 GCA_044358225.1 Bryobacteraceae bacterium
TTACTCAAAAAACTTTTTTTGTTCTTGACATGGTCAACGTTATTTCCCGCTACTTTGGCGGCAAACGACTCTATCGTGCGCCCGAGTTCGGACTCCTGAGTCAGAGGCTCACCGCGCGTGACGACGCGATGGAGTGAGAAATAGTCGTTCGGCACGACAGCTTTCACTGAGGCGCCGAACATCTTCTCTACATCCGCCGCCGCAATCCCTTCCTGCCGACTGAGCCTATTGACCAAAATGCTATACCGGCTCTTTTCGAAACCCAGAACATCCAGCATCTCCAGCGCCTTCCTGGTGAGGTGAAGGCTCGGCAACTCCGCCGTTGTCACCAGACAAGCAGAGTCAGCTTCGGATAGCGCCAATAAGGCCGTTCGGTGAAAAATGGACGGTAAGTCAAGAACGACAAAATCGTAGTGCCGGCGCAACATCTCAATCACGAGGTGCAACCGCCCGGGTTCCATCGGTGAAGTAAATGGCTCTTCCGGACCTGGTAGCACATCCACGCCATCCAGGTGCGCGGTCATCTCAGCCCACTCGCTTTGCTCCGGCAGCGAATCCCTATCAAGAAGGTCGACAAAGGAAAACGGATGGTGAATTTTGAGATAAAAGCCGATCGTCCCCCCCATAAGATCGAGGTCGAGAAGCAATACTCGCTTCCGACTGAGACGCTGAATTGCAAACGCACACTGCGCCGCGAGAGTAGAGGCCCCGGAGCCCGGCTTCGTGCTTGCAAATCCAATCACAGCGCCCAATTCCGTGGCTTCAACCGCCGACGGCACACGCAACTTCACCACGCGATCATACGCGGCTTGTTGCGCGGCAGGCTCAAAAGGCATCCAAAGAAACTCTGCCGCCCCGGCGCGCAGCGACCGGACAATTGAATTCCCATCCTGACTCGAATGTAGCCCAATCACTTGCACAGCCGGGGTCCGATTGACGAGGTACCGAATGGACTCACAGGCCTGATCAATATCGGTGGCCAGATCGATGAGAACAACATCCGGATTCGATTGCCGCAGGCGCATGTCCAGCACTTGCTCCTGCGGATACGACTTCAAATCGGAAACAACTTGAAAGAGCCGGGCCGGAGCGGCCGTTCGGAGAAACGCCTCTGCTATCTCACGGTTCGGAGAAATGAGAAGCGCAACTATTGGTGATTCGCTCGATGACATTGTTAACTCAATCCGGATTCGGTCTGTGAAGTGATTGATTCGGCAGTTGCGATCAGGATTCCTTCGGACGCACGTTCACTGGTGCAGCAGATTGACCTTTCGACTTCCTGGCAGGCTTGGGCTTCGACCCCGATCCGGCCGGTGCATTCACTGTTCCGGGAGCGGGAATCGCAGGCTTCATGAACTCCTTCGGGAATTCAATCTTCGGCCTCGGATCGCTTGCTGTAAGCGGCATCGTAACTTCCGGAGTGACCAGGACAATCAACTCAGACTTTGAGCGATTCTCGGTGCGGCTCTTAAACAAACTGCCGAGCAAGGGGATATTTGACAACCCCGGAATCTTCGACATACTGTCGGTTACCCGGTCATCCAGCAATCCACCGATCACGAAGCTCTGGCCTTCTCCAAGCTCGATGTTGGTCTCGATTTTGCGTGTCGCCAAGGCCGGAATGCTGAAACCGGCGATCGAAACCGAGTTAGCCAGATCCAGGGTATTGACCTCTGGTTTCACATACAGCTTGATAGTGCCATTCTCGGTGACCTGGGGATTGAAGCTAAGCCGGATACCAAATTCCCGAAATTGGACGGTGACCGCACCTGCGTTCGACCCACCTTGCAAAATCGGGACGGGAAACTCGCCACCGACCAGGAAGCTGGCTTCCTTCCCATTCGTCGTCACGAGATTTGGTTCCGCCAGAATCTGTAGAACTCCTTCCGCCTGAAGGGCCTTTACAAACGCGCCGATGTTCAGGTCCGGACGGAAAGCAAACACATTCAAGGCGTCAGTGATTGAGAATCGGGATGCGCCTCCCCCTCCGCCCGCACCTCCGACTTCAGAGGGGACAGGAGCAGGGGTCCCACCCGCCGTGATTCGACCGATTGTGTTCCCGGCCCCGGTAGAAATCAAATTGACACCGAAACTGCGCGAGGCGTTGCGATTCAATTCCGCAAAGCGAACACGTAAGAGGACCTGCTTCTCCGCTTTTGGCGGCATCAGCCGAAGATTGTTGACGACGCTCTTCCCAAGTGGCGTCACTAAAGCCAGTGCCCGATCTGCCACCAGTTGCGAACTGACAAGTCCCGTGAGGGATAAGGTGTCGCGGGCAGCCTGTACCTGAATGTCCTCGTTCGGAAACGTCGCCTTCACGATCTTGCGAATCGGATCCATGTTGTGTTCAACAGTGATCGAGTAGAACTCGCGTTGCCCGGACCGCGCCCACACGACAAGAGTCGCCGTTCCATGTGACTTTGCGTGGATTAGAATCTCACGCGTGGTGACCGCTACGTAGTCGGCCACTTCCGGATTACTGGTGGAGATCCGTCCGATGTCCGCCGGATAGTCAATGACGATGCTCTTCCCAACGGTTAGCCTCAGATCCTGCACGTTTTGACTGAATGCGGCACTGCCGCTCGCAATGGCGATTGCGATAAGGCATCCAAATGCCTGCCACCGAGAATTCAAACTGTTACTCATCGGAATCCTTTCCTTCTTCTCCACAGCGCCGATCATCGGGTTTCCACTCCGTATGCCGCTTATTTCGAGCCCGACCGCCTGATCGTCAGGCGATCAATTCTTGCGAGAGTTCACAACTTCAACCGCCCGCACCGTGCCACGGAACGTCACAATTTCGTCCGGCGGAGGCGGCGGAGGTGGCGCAGCCACTACGGGCGGCGCAATTACAGCCGCTGCAACAGTGACAGGGCGAGGACGGGCGCGCGGAGCCGGCGGACCTTCGACATTCGGGTTATCCGAATTCGAATCTTTCCGCGACTTCCGTGAAGCTCCGCGTCCGTACAGTTCAGCCAACTGGCGACCGCTCGTTTTTTCAATACCGTGGTCGCTTCCATTTCGCAGGACCAGTTGGATGCGGCCTTCACTTCCCGCCAGCGTTAGCAGTTCCGCTTGCTCCGGCGTAACAAGTACAGTAACCGTGCTCGCATTAATCGCCTGGCCGCGAGCATCCGGCTGGTACGTCTGCCCGGCCGACAAAACCACGATGTTCTGGAGAACGGTTGTTGTTACCGTATCATTTGATTCCGGGGGGCGGCCCGTGACCAGTACGTCGACACGCATACCCGGCAACACGAATCCGGCGACACCAACGACCTCGGTGACTCGCACCGTCACAGCGCGCATGCCAACCGGAATGATCGGCGCGATTCCCTGTCCACTGCCGCGCTCACCGAGACGGCCGACAATGATCGGCTCATCCAGCAGAATATTGCTGACCACAGGGCGATCCATCACCTCTTCGACCTTTGAGAACGCGCCTTTCGGGAATTGGTCGGTCGGCACCTTGCTTACCTTCACGTCGCCGGGTTTAATAGACCCCCCAATACCGAGGGGTTTGGCGGCCACGACAACATCTTTCATTTCTTTAGCCGCTTCAGGAGCCTTTGCACTTGGCGCTCCGGCGCGCGCGGTCAACTGATAGAAGATCGCGGAGACGACCAGCGCAAACACGAGACTGACTCCGAGAACTGTGAGAAACCTGCGATCCATAACGTCTACCCTTTCGTGATGCTTAATGCCAATTGCGTTGTGCCCGGACTACCGGGCCCGTGCCCCTCGCACAAGGAGCGAGGAAGCAACAAATCCGCCACGTAATGCGTACTCCGCCAGCCGAACGCCACCCGGCAGTCGCCAGGCAGGCGCCGCCAAGGTCTCCACGGGGCAGCTTCCTTCGGCCCGGCCATCCCGCTGCGCCACGCTTTTTGGGGTCCCGGTCATTAAATTCTTCGGTCGGAGTATCTTCATAAGGCAATTCGTCCCTGCTAGTTCTTTCGGCCGTTTCCATGCATTTCATTAGGGCCGTTTTCACGATTTCCCTAGAACTTCTTTACCGGGTTATCCACGCGCCGGCGCAGTAGTACAACCTTCTCGCCATCGGCCAGTACTTCCCAGTTCGGCTTTCGCCTCAGAGACGCCTGGATCGCCCATTCGCGCGGCACCAGCACCGTATCGAATTGATAATGATCGACTTGCTCCTCCGCAACCGCTCCGCCCTGCATCAGACTCAAGTAAACTCGCCCCAGCTTTTCTCCATAAAAATCGCTCCGGCCGTCGAAGAAGACCCGTTGCACTGGGAAGAACCGGTACGAGAGGTAGTCCCCCCACTCGTCGGTTGTAAGGACCCGCTTCCCCTCAATGTCGCTCCGATACTTCTCCACCGTTGAGACGGGGAACTTCAATTCCGGAAACGTCTTCGGCCACGCAATCGGCCGGTCCAGGGCAATCAGCAGAACAACCGGTGCAATCACCCACACGCTATTCCTTAGAAAGCCAGGGCGTAGATCGGA
>JBIKOG010000029.1:0-48978 GCA_044358225.1 Bryobacteraceae bacterium
ACCGCCGCCGCCGCGGCCACAACCACAGCGCCGCCGCCATCGGCAGGCTCAGGCCGATCCACCGGCACAACGTCGCCAGCCCGGCCAGCAGCCCGGCCACAAACCAGGACCCCGGCCGCGGCCGCGCATGACGCGTCATCCAGACTAGAGCCGCGGCCGTAAGCAGTTGAAACGGCGCCTCGCTCATGGCGTAGGACCACGGTTCGTACAGCAGTTCCAGCGCCAGAAACAGCGCCATCGCCGCGGGCGCCGCCGCCGGCTTCACCAGCCGGCCGATAAGGAACCAGACCAGAATCGCCGTGCCCGCAAAGCACAGCACCGTGGCCGTCCGCAGCGCGGCCAGCACGGGCAAGCCCACGCTTTGCAGCCCGGCCAGAAGCACGCCGTAGCCGGGCGGGTGATGGAGTCGCGGGTCGGGAAGCGTGCGTGTACCGGTGTCCAGAACATGCGTCACCAGCCCGTCCCCGGCCGAGAGATGGCCCGCCATCTCGATGTAATCCCGCGAATCGGGCATCAGCCGCAGGTCAATGGCGCAGTGCAACGCCAGCAACGCCGCGATGGCCCACCACAGCCAGCCGCTACGGAGCGCCCGCGCCATCACGCCAGGCCAAGATCCCCGAGCCACGCCTCCAGCAGCGGTAACTCCGCCTCTCCCACCACGCCCATACCCACCAGCGCGGTATAGCAACGGCGGAGATTCTCGCCCAGATTCTGCACGCCCGGCTCAATCGGCAGCGCGTCCAGCGTGGCGCCAATCGCCCGGTTGTGCAGATAGCCGGGCACCTCATCCTGGAAGTCGCGCATCAGGTTGTGGTCGTTGCGTTCCTGCCACACGGTGGCCTCGTGGAACAGCACGCTCCAGCCATTGGCCCAGGCGATCCGCTGCGCCACGAAGCTGCGCCAGATATCGGTCATGCGGAACGAGCAGTGCGCCGGCAGATAGAGCAAGGGGAACGCCTCGGCCCACCAGGTCGTGTTCTGGCTGTTGAACGGGCACCAGGCGCCGTCGCCCAGAATCACCCGGCCCGGCCGGAAGTTCTGCGGCAAGGGCAGCAGCAGCCGGTAGATGGCGTCGACGTCGGGATTCTCATCGGCCAGCCCCTGTTGAATCGGGCAATCGCGCGTGGTCAGGGGCAGGGAAGCCAGCTCCGGCAGTTTCTTCTGCACCGCGTCGAGCGGCAGACCGCGCGGCCACAACAGGGCGTCGGAGAAAAAGCCGTAGGCATTCAGCCAGCCGGTCTTTTCGGCCAGCGGCGCCTGCGCCTCCCGTTGCCGGGGAAGCCAGAACGGATCGCGGGGGAAGTTGTCGTCGTCGGTTTCAATCAGCACTCGCGCGCCGTTGCGGATCGCCAATAAATACCCGATGTTCTTCCGGGTATAACTGCGCTCCGGGCACAATGCGGCGTAGGCTAGCCCGCTGGCGCGTTGCCGTTCTAGCGGGTAATAATCGCAGCCATCGAGGGCGAACCCGGCCGGCGTCTTCGAGTCGCCAATATTGTAGAAGTGAACATTGTGCCGAATAGATCCTTCGGCAAGCGCGCGTAAAACCGCATTCGGCGCAGCAATGGAGGTTACGACGAGAGCGTCAGGTGGGGTGACCGAATCCGAAACAGGCATTATGTTCGAGTTTATCAACCTCGCGCGGGGTACTTACGGGGAATCCGCTCTACAGACGTCCCGTCATGCGTTTTACAGACGTCCCGTCATGCGCTGCACAAACATGCTGGTCAACTGCCGCAGCGCCTCGACGATGGCTTTGTTCGACAAACGCGGGCTGGCCATCCGGTAGGTAATCGGCACCTCCAAATACCGCCGGTTCCGGCAAAACACTTTAATTTCCGTCTGGAAAAAATGCGCCCGGCTGCGAATGCCGCGTTTAAGAATGGCCTGCATCGTTTCCCGGCTGAACAGTTCAAAGCCGCTCGTCATGTCCGCCATCCGGGTGCCCAGCAGCAGGTTGGTCAGCAAGCTGCCGCCGCTTGAAACCAGATAGCGCTTAAATGAGCTGTCACTGATGCCGCCACCCTGGCTGAAGCGGGAACCGAAAACACAGTCATACTTTCCGGTAGCCATCTGTTCCAGCAACCGCGGCGCCTCGGCCGGATTGTGCGAAAACCCGGCGTCGATTTCCAGAATCCAGTCGCACCCGTTGTCTAACGCCGCCTGGTAGCCGCGGATGTACGCATCGACGACGCACCGGTTTTCCGGCGCCCACACCACCGTGAGCCGTGGCTCTCCGGCGGCGCATTCGTCCAGCAACTGCCGGGTATTGTCGGTGGAAGCCTTATCGATGACAGCGAAAAAGCGGAGCTCGCGGAACGGAAACGACTCGCAGTGCGACAGCAGCGTTCGCACAAAACGCACCGCTTCCTCTCCCTCGTTCGCCATCGGGCAGGCGATACCCAGCGATATGGTTTTGATGTCGACGTCAGTTGGCATGGTGACGCGAACTGGCCGCTGGGGCTGTGTGGGAGTGGAAAGAGCGGTCATGATATTTCAAGTTAGCGTTTTCCGGAATGTTTGGAAATCCAACGAAAGCTCTGTTTCGACAGCTGCAGGTATGGTACCGCAGCATTAGACTAAGTGGTTTCTCCTAGAGGGTTTACGGCCGGTGTGGGGGTAGGGGATATCGTCCGGATGAGGAGGGATGCAGGAAGCAGACGGACCATCGCCAGGAAGTACAACAGCCATTCCAATGGATACCGGTACCGCGCGGCGCTCTGAATTAAATAGTACAGCAGCGGGTAGGCGGCCAGTGCGATTACGGCCAGCCAGGCGGCCTCCGGTGCCAGCCGGAACAGCCGCGGCAGGGCGGTGAAGGCCAGCGCCAGCAGTAGCAGGTTGATGGCGGTATACAGCAGTTTGGTGGTGCCCGGAGACCAGAACAACACGAAGCGCTGGCGCACCAATTCGAACGATCGGCCCGGATGGGCGGCGATCCAATCCACCGCCTGCCGCATCTTGTAGCGGAAGTAGCGCGTCTCTCCCCAGTCCCGGACCAGGGTGGCTTCGGCGACATTTCCGGCCGGATGGTGGGTGCGCAGCACGCCGATCCGGATGTTGTCGTCGGTGTCGGCGACGGACATATCGCAATAGGAAACTTGCAGTTCCAGGCCCAGGTTGCCGCGCATCAGCAGGAAGGCGCCAAAGGCGCGGTAGTTGCGGACGGTCCACGGCGTCAGCGTCAGCACCAGGCCGGCCAGAACGGCGGCGGCGCCCGTCATGTAGCGGCGCGCCGGTAATGCCGGAGCCCGCAGCGCCGGAAGCCGCAGCCACGGGCCGAAAACCAGCAGGGGAAGAAAGATCGCCAGTATCGCCGGATTGAAGTGCACGGCGAGGCCGATCAATCCCCCCAGCGCCAGGCAGTATCCGGGCGTCCATCGTTCCCGGCGGACCATCCAAAGCCAGAAGCAGGCGCAGAGCAGGGCCGTCAGCCCGGAATAGGGTTCCCCGAAGGCGCAGTAGGTTTCCACCCAGTAGCGCAAGGGCAACAGCCCGCCTAGCAGCCCGGCGGCCAGCCCGGCCAGCCGCGGCACCCCGGCCAGCGAGGCGAACCACGGCAACAGGCTGAATTGCAGCGCCGTGATCGCAATGCAGGCGATCTGCCGCGCCTTCTCGGCGTTCGCCGTCAGCCCCCAGACTTTGTACATCATGCCCATCAGAAACGGGTAGCCGGGCGAAAAATGGGAAGTCGGCCCGGTGGGGATAATGTAGGGATCGCCGAAGACGTCCTTCAGCGCGACCGAGATGGCGATGGCCGTAATCTCGCCCGAATCGCGGCTGAAATCCGGTTTCAACGCGAAGGCCAGAAACAGCCGGAACACAACAGTCACCACAAATATCAGCGCCGCCCCCTGACGCGCTGTCAGGGAACCGGCAAACTCGAGAACATGGCGTAACGGTTGCAACCTGATTCCTTATATCGGCTGCCGGCGGATTCGGCTCCATAGCATTCGCTGATGTGCCGGTTCCAGAGTGGTGAAAAAGGCGGCGCCCATGTACACGCCGGCCACCGCGCCGCCGGCCACCGCCAGCTCGATCCAGGAGTTTCCCCACCCGGTTGCCTGGCTCCAGGCCTTCGCCGCCGCCCAGACGGGAAGCGCCGTCAGCAGCGGGCGGGTGTAGATCGACAGCAGAAACCGCGGGGCGGGGAACTGCAGGGCCCGGCAAAGGCACCACGGCACGGCCAGCCCGCGGAACACAATCATGGCCGCCATCGATACCCACGCCGCGCCCACCAGCCCGTGCCGCGGCAGCACCCACAACAAGCCCGGCAACAGAACCAGCGCCTCTCCCATGCTCAGCCACGCCCAGGCGGCATGCCGCGCCAGTCCGAACAGCAGCGAGGCCGATACATATTGCCCGGCCACCGCCCACGCCGTTCCCAGCACCAGCGGCAGCAGCAGTGGCGCGCTGAAGGGAACAAACGACGGCACCCACACCCGCAACAACCCTTCCCCGAAGACCAGCAGGAAAATTCCCATCGGGGCAAACAACGCGAAACAGTAGCGGTTCAACAGAATCCCCTGCCGCGCGATGGTGCCAAACTCGCCCCGCGCCGCCAGCGCCGCCGCGTTCGGGTTGGCGATAATGCCCACGCGGGAAATGGCGTCCACCAGGTATTCCATTAGCTTCGAGGGGATGGAGAAGTACCCCACAAACGCCGCCGGCATCTGCGCGCCGATCAGTACAGGTTGTGTCTGCTTAATCCCCATCTGCGCCACCGTCGACACCAGCGTGTGGACGCCGTAGCGCCCCATCTGCCGCAACCGGTCCCGCGTGGCCAGGGCGCGCGATATCGTCAGCGATGGCTGCACACGGTGGAACGCCAAAACGCTGACCACCCCCACCAGAATCTGGCAGGCGAAGGAGACCATGCCCAGCGCCTCCAGCCCGTAGCCGGCCGCGATCACCGAAAAACTCCCCCCCACCCGGAACAGCTGCGAGCCGATCCAGATGCGGTTCACCACCGGAAATAGCTGATACGCCTCCAGCGCCGCCCGCCATGGCAGCGCCAGACAACTCAGCGCCCACGCCGTCCCCGTCAACAACACCAGCATCTGGAAACTGCCCTGCAGCGCCGCGCTGATCTGGAACCATCCCGGCGCCCACACCGCCAGAAATGCCGTCCCGCCAAGTGCAATCACGCACACCCCGCTGTAGACGGCGAAGGCCGTCGTCATCGTGGAGCGAATCGACTCCCGGTCGTTCAGCTCCAGATCGCGCGCCACGAAATTGACCACCGCCGAACGCAACCCCGCGTCGAGCACCCAGAAATATTCCACCAGCGAAAACACCAGCGCCCACAGACCATATGCCTCGTTCCCCAGCTTCCGGATCATGTAGGGGGACAGCAAAATGCCCAGTGCCAGGTTGGCGGCCACGCCGGCCCAGCTCCAGAGAACATTGGTCAGGAAGTGTTCCGCCGAGCGGCTGGCGGAGGGGGAAGCGTCCGCCTCTTTCATGTGTGTGCCGTACGGCGCGCGCCCGGCGGCGCGGAGAAAATTCGTCCGATCATTACTTACCTCCTATTTTTAGCCATTTACCGCCGGTGTGACCATGCTTTTGACAATAATGTTTCAGGTGTCCCTGTCATATGGAACCCCCGCGGACTCTACAGCAAGCCGTCTCTTGTTTCAGTTCGTTCGAGAACTGCAGAGCGTTTATGGTCTCCCTGCGGTGGCCCGATGGGGTTGTCCGGTGTCCGCACTGCCGGTCCAACCGCGTGGCCTGGCTCGCCTCGGCGCGGCTCTGGAAATGTTATGGCACCCATCCCAAGGCGAAATTTTCGCTGAAAACGGGGACAATTTTTGAGGGTTCTCCGCTCGGTCTGGATAAGTGGCTGCCCTGCGTCTGGCTGGTGGTCAATGAACCCCGCGCGGCCACCGTGCCGACAGTGTGTCGCACTCTGGGAGTGACGCCGAAAACCGCCTGGTTCCTGCTGCACAGGATCCGGCTGGCGCTGCCCGATAGCGCGGCCGGGATCAATCCGCCGGCAGCGCCGTCCACCCGTTAAGGAGTTGGCTTTCGCTTGGGTCCGCGCCGGTTCGGTTCCGCCGCCGAATTGGCGCGGTGGTTTTCCACGCGCTTGTCGAGCGTTGCCTTGGAGACGGATAGCAGCTGTTTCATCGCCGTCTGAAAGCGCCGGTAGGCGTCGCTGTCTTCGGGTTGGGACGAGGTATGCATAGGGACGGACTGGTCAGCTAAGTATATTACAAAAACTATATGTCATTTTGTTTGAATCGTTTACACTGCCGCGCCGCCGGCCGGCCACAAACAGCTTGTTAGCTTGAAATCGAGAGGCGCACCGGGCGGAAACAGTTCCGCGGGTGCGCTTTTTGCGTTTGGCTGCCCGTCACCGGGACACGCGGATGGACTCTGTGTGCCACTCCAGGTTCATTGCCTCCGGCCTGTATGGCAGCGGTTTGTTCGCAACAAACAATCGAAAGGGAATCACCATGAAAGCTTCAATCCTATTGCTTTGTGTCATCGGGTTCGCGTTTGGGCAAACTCGGATCGACTTGAAAACGCAATCGAAAACTATCGATTTCAGCCAGGCCACCTCGACGCGGCCGGCAAAAACCGGCACGGTCATTCCGGCCACCTGCGGCACCGGCGAAATGTTCTTCAAAACCGACGCCAGCGCCGGACAGAATATGTACCTCTGCGTGAGCACCAACACGTGGCTGGCCACCGCCGGCGGTGTGGCCAGTGTGTTCGGCCGCTCTGGCTCGGTGTCGGCGCAGGAAGGTGACTACTCGCTGACGCAGATGTCCGACGTCAGCGCCAAACAGGGCAACGGAACGGTTGTTCAGATGTTCGGCGGCGGCACGGTCACGGCCAACGATTGCGCCAAATTCGATGCCAACGGCAACATCGTCAGCGCCGGGGCGGCTTGCGGGAGCGGGGGCGGCGGCGGCAGTGTGAATCTGCTGGCCGGTTCGGGCATTGTCGTCACCACCGCCGGCGCCAATACAACCGTTGCCCTGGACTCGGCGATTGTTCCGTCGTTTCTTTCCGTCCAGGGCCTGCTTGCTTTCGGCTCGGTGTCGGCACAGTCCTGTTCGGATCTTTCGCTGACGGTTTCCGGCGCCGCTGAAAACGATTCGATCGCGCCCGGCTGGCCCTCCACGCTGCCGGCCAGCTTGAGCGGAACCATGTACACCCTTGCCGCCGACACCGTGCGCGTTCGCCTGTGTAATGCCACCACCTCCGCCGTGAATGTGCCGAACGCAACATTCCGCGCCACCATCATCCGGAGCTTCTAACCATGTCTACTCTGCGATCCTATGGAATCCGTATCGCCCTGCTGGTCTGGGCCGCGGCGTCGCTGCCGGCCCAGGGAATCAGTAATGTCACGGTGAGTCACATTACGTACAGCTCGGTAAATATCAACTGGAACACCACCACCGGGCAGTCGTCTCTGATCCAATACGGAACCACGGCCGCCCTTGGTTCCAACCAGGATGAGAAAACCCCGGTTAGCACCACGGAACACCACCAGTATCTGAGCGGCCTCAGCGCCAATACGACGTACTACTACAAGGTGTGTAACAACATCAGTAGCTGCGATCCCACCATTCGCACCTTTGTCACCGCGGCCGCGCCGGTGCCGTTGCCCGATTTGCCGATTGCCACTACCCGTCTGACTGTACCGCCGAAGCCGGTAGTGCCCGCCAATCAGCGCTTCACCGTCGCCGCCGATTGCAGCGACTTTCAGACACGCATCAACGCCGTCGCCCAGCTGGACGGGAATCTGAACTACGAGATTCTCATTCCGGTCAACGCCGACTGCGCCATCGCCAGCAACGCCGGGGCCGGCGACGCCAACGCGTCCTCGTTCTATCTGCCCGCCAAAAGCGGCCCGAATCCGAACGGAACCGGAGAGATCATCATCCGTTCGGCGGCCGCCGACAGCGAACTGCCGCCGGAGGGCAGCCGCGTCGATTCCTCGTTCTATTCCCGGATGCCGACGCTGCGAAACAACGTGTGGGGCGTGCGCGAGCTCTCCTCGCCCAACTCCAACGGCACCTGCACCAGCGGACAACTCTGGTGGGACTTTATCGCCTCGCTCAGCAATAGCTGGGCGCTGAAGGCCTGTACGTCGCCTTCCACCAATGGCTATACGCTGGTCGCAAGAACCTCGTTCAGCGGGACGCCGCCATCCTCCTGCACGCCGTCCACCTGGTACTACAGAACCGATACCAGCAGCTCAGCCAACGGGATTTACTGGTGTGCGCCGGCCGGGAAACTCTATCGCATGCAGTTGGGAAGGTACTTCGCTTTCACCTTCAACGCCAACGCCCATCACTACCGGTTCCTCGGTATTCAGTTCTCGGTGGTGCCGTTCACCAATCCGCACCCGGCGTTCCTGAACGCCTACGGCACCGACGGATCCTACTACGTGGGCCATTTCCAGCTGCCGACTTCGGTGCACCACATTATCTTCGACCGTTGCCGGTTAACCGCTCTCGATTACCCGCAGCGCGTACAGCAGTTAGTCAACAGCGAGGCCAGCAGCGTGGCTTTCCTGGGAAACTACATCGACCAGATCAGCTACTGGCTGCCCGACAGCAATGCCGGCAGCGGACAGACCGAAACGCAGATTTTCAACCTGACCGGCGGAGACCAGTTGCTGTTTGACAACAACTATGTGGAAGGCACCGGATTTGGCATCATCGCCACGGACGATACCACCGGCATGCCGACGAATGTGGTGATTACCCGCAATGAGTTCGCCAAGCCGGCGCGGTACCGCTATCAGTCGACGGAAAACACGGCCGCCACCGGGAAGTTCTACCACGCCCGGCACTGTATTGAGCTCAAATCCGGTGAGCGTTGGGTGATCGACGGCAACATCTGCGACGGCAACTTCACCACCGTCAACGCCGCGCACTTTATCGCGCTCAGTCCGCGCGCCGGTTCGACATCGAGCCGGAAAATGCAGGACATCCAGATCACCAACAATACGCTCCGCAACGGGCCGGGCGGGGTTTATGTCATTGGGCACAACGACGTAACCTTCTCCCAAATGACGGTTGCCCGGCGGATCATGATCACCAACAACCTGTTGCTTGGCCTGGACGGTTATCTGTCCGGCGTGAGCGGGTCGGCCCGGCCCGGCCACTGTTTCACGGTGCAGTTCGGCGCCGAAGACATTACCCTGCGCCACAACATGTGCCGGGATAACAACGGCGTCTGGCCGGCCTTTCTCTGGGAGCAGTACGGCCCCAGCGCCGGGCTGGACTTCCGCGACAACATTGTCTGGCATAAGTGGGCCAACGGGTATGGCGGTCTGGTCACGCCCGGTTGTGCACTGGGAACCGCCAGTCTGGCCTGTGGTTGGAATGGCTGGCGGATGGAGCGCAATGCGCTGATCAACATCTCCGGCCAGAGTCCGTCCACCTATCCGTCCAATAACTTCTGGCAAACGGCCGAGAGCGGGTTACTGATGGAGGACCCGGCCGCCGGGAAATACCGGTTGCTGAAGACCTCGCCGTTCCGGTCGGGGGCGGCGGTGGTGAGCGGGGTGAGCGGTCCGGCCTCCGATGGCGCCAGCATGGGGCCGAATCACTACGATTTGGAGCGGGCGCAGGGGATCGTTGGACCGGTGGCTGTGCGCGCCGGCGACCAGCACGCCACCTTCACCTTCTCCTCTTCCCATACCGGTTCGTGCGTCGCCGATGTCAGTCCCGACGCCACGTTTGCCACCGGCGTCATCCGGGCCAGCGGCGCGCCGGGGACCTCCGCGCGAATGATCGCCGCCAGCGGTCTGACGGCGGGCACGGTTTACTACTACCGCATCATCTGCGGCGGCCGGAAAACCGGTTCTTTCCAAACCGCTTCGAGCGGCGGCGGATCGACGTCCTTCACCGTTGTGGTGAAGCCGCCGGTCACCTGGAGTTCCATCACCAGCGCGGTGGCGGAGTTCGGCACAACCACCGGGCTTGGCTCCTTTACCGCCTCTCAGGCTTGCGTTGGCGGTTGCACGCTCTACCTGTCAGGCACGACGGGCCGGGCCACCTACTACCGGGTGCTGTACCGCAATGCATCCAGTCAGACGGTGGCGCGAAGCGGGATCCTGTCTACGATTCCCTGATCGGATCCCGTGAGAAGCGGGAACAGAACCCGGCCGGCTAGGCCGGGTTCTGTTCCCGCAAATACCCAAGCAGTCCGGAAAAACTGGTGAACTCTTCCACCCGGTCGTAGTCGGCCGTAATCTCAAACTCCTCTTCCACCACCGTCAACAGCGTCAACATGGCCACCGAATCCCAGGCGGCAACGGTATCCTGCGACGCCTCCCGCGCCTGGGCTTCTCCCAGAGCGGGAAATACAGTCTGCAAACAGCGGACAAGACGGGCTTCCAAATCGGTCAATCGAAAATCTCCTTTTGATGGGGTAATGCCGGACACAG
This sequence comes from Bryobacteraceae bacterium, assembly GCA_044358225.1. GTDB lineage: Bacteria > Acidobacteriota > Terriglobia > Bryobacterales > Bryobacteraceae. Next base: position 10,415 of record JBIKOG010000029.1, read on the forward strand.
CGCCGCGAAGGCGTCCCGCTCCAGGCGGGCGGCCGGGGAAAAGGGCAGGGACAAATCGGTCCAGAGTTGCCGCATGGGCTGATTGCGCTCGGTGGCCTGCGCGTCGAAGGTAATGGCGGAGGCGCCGAAGCGTTCAAAGAGAACGGCGAGCGTCAGATGTTCAATGCGCCGGGAGAAGGCCCGGCAACTGAGCACCCAACTATCCAGGCGCAGCTCTCCGGCTTCGGCGCGGCCGGCCAGGACGGCGATTTTCCCCAGCGGTCCGTACTTATCGCTGTAGCCGACGACGGCGGCGAAGTGGCCGGGTGTGCGCAGGTAGCCGCGCCAGTCGTCCTCGGTGAGGCGGCGGCCGTTGAGGTTGAACTGATTGGTCTTATTAATGAGTTCGAGCGGGCGCGGGTCGGTGAGGCCGGGGGAGAAGTGAAACTCCAGACGGGCTTCGGTGCCGGCGAGAAACGCCTCCGGATCGGTGCTGACAGCCGGGGCTGCCTGCCGCAGGCTGGCCGAGCGGATCCGGTCCTCTTCGGAAATCGTGCTTTTGCCGAAGCGGGCCCGCAGGTGGTGCAGGAGTTGCCAGACGGCGCGGGCATCCCCGGTGGGAAAGCGAAGGGTCTCGATTTCCGGGAACGCCGCGGCCACCTCGGCCGCTTCCATGGGACTGTCGTCGATGAAAACAACGCTATCGGCGCCGATATTCCACGCCTTGAGAATGGCTTCCACCGATTGCGATTTGGGGTTCCAGTGCACCTGAAACGGGAAGACGCTGGTGGCCGGGAGGCACATCCCGGGGCGGGCGAAGACCTGGCGGACGACCTCGGGCTCATTTTTGCTGGCCACGGCCACCAGAACGCCGGATTCGGCGAGGGAGGCGAGCAACTGTTGATACAGCCCGTGCGGCTGGGCGTGGTGTTCCAGATCCCAGTGGACGCCATCGGGGCCGGCTTCGCCGGCGATGCCGGACCAAAGAGTATCGTCGAGGTCGGTAATAATGCCCTTTTTGGGGGGCGGGGGGACGGCGAGCGAGGCCAGGGCGGAGGCTAGAAGTTCGGCGTGTGGCTTAGCGTAAGGGAAGCCGGTTTGGAGGCAGGAAACCGGATCGAAGCGGGCGGCGGCGGGGGAAAGTTCGTCCACCCACTGCGAGGAGAGCAGAAAAACACCCGGAATCTGGCTCCATTGTGCGCTAAATTGCGCCAAAAGTGCGCGCAAATTGGCCTCCCACGCGCTCATTTGCAGCGGTTTTGTGTGCGCGGCGGGGGGGAGGGGAAGCGTCGGCAGGGCGATTGTAACCGGGGCCTGGGCGGCGGCCTGGCCGATTTGGCCGGTGAACTGGGCCAGCCGTTGCGCGGCGCTGGTTTCGATATCGAGGCGCTGCGCGGAAAGCCAGCCGCCGAGCTGGCGGGGGCCCAGGCGCGGATCGATATCTTCCCATTCCAAAACGGCGACAATGGCGGCGGGCCGGGCGGCGGCGGCCCGTTCCAGATTGCCGGCCCAATCGCCGAACAGGCCGGTATGGAGGCCGACACGGCGGGCGGGCAGACGCTGCTGGAGGTGCGCGTGCAGCCAGGTGGCGAAGTGCAGCGGTGTGAACCCGCACACCAGATCCGCTCGCCACAGCGGTGCGTTTGGGGCTGCTTGCAGAAGCCGCAGGGCCTCGGTCAACTTCATCGATTCATTCCCGATCCGCTTCCCATTCTAATTCTCTAATTCTAAAGGAACCGGCACCGGACGCCGAAAGGAATGCTAGAGTGGATTTTGATTTGTGGTGACTCCCTCTCCGATACGCTGGCCGGATGGAAAAACGTTTGCTTTTACCGTTTTTGACGATCCTGATTCGCAGACCCTAGCCGGGGGTCAAGCCGTATATGGGCTTTTGGAAGAGCTAGGCCTTCGCACGACGAAGGGGATCTGGCCGGTGCGAGGACCGCGCGAGCCGTCCGACCATGGGGGCACCTGCGCCGAGGCCGATTATGCCGCCTGGGCCCAGCGGTTGCAGCGGGCCGGGTTTGAAATCGGGTTGCACAACGTCACCTTGCACACCTCGAAGCGCGAGGAGACCGAGGCGGGGCTGGCGCGGTTTGCCGAGCTGTTTGGCGGCCCTCCCAAAACCTTCGCGCACCACTACTACTGCCAGGAAAATCTCTACTGGGGAGAGGGGCGGCTGAGCGGGTGGCGGCGCTCCCTGTACAACGTCCTGACCCGGGGTTCGGGAAAGAACCAGTTCTTCGGCCACGTGGAGGGCCACCCCTACTTCTGGGGCGACCTGTGCCGGGATCAGATCACGTATGTGCGGAACTTCGTCTTTCCGGGCATCAACACGTTGCGCGAATCCCCCTTGTTTCCGTATCACGATCCGGCACGGCCGTATGTGCGCTACTGGTATGGCTCCTCGGAGGGGTCCAACTGTTCGCGGGCCTGCGTGACGTTGAGCGAGGCCAATCAGGACCAGTTGGAAGCCGAGAATGGCGCCTGTATCCTCTACACCCATTTCGGACACGGGTATTGGGATGGGAAGACGGTGAACCCGCGATTCCGGGAGTTGATTACGCGGTTGAGCCGGAAGGGCGGCTGGTTTGTGCCGGTGGGAACGCTGCTTGACTACATGATTGCCCAGCGGGGCGGCCCACACACGATCACCGACGCCGAGCGGGCGGCGCTGGAGAGGCGCTGGTTGTGGCACAAGATCCGTTACGGGACCGCGTAGGCGCCGATGCCGATCACCTTTGCCGACTACAGTCCCGAGCACGCCACGGCGGTGGAAGCGTGTAACGGGCGCTTGATTGAAGGGGGCGTGGAGGCGGGATTTTTGTTGCCGGCGCGGGCGCTGGAGCCGGTGCCCGCCGGGCGGGCCATCCGGCCGCGGTGGCGTTTGGCGGTGGATGGAGACGTGGCGGCGGGCGGCGCGGTGCGCGGCGGCTACCTATTGAAAACACAGCGGTTTCTGGCCGGCGGAAGCCCGGTGGAAGCGGGCGGCTACCAGGCGCCGATCTCCGAAGGGATTGTGAACCGGAAGTACGGCGCGGTGGGGTTGCAGCTGCTGCAGGACGCCTTGAAGCAGAACCCGTATCTGTTTACGACCGGGATGGGGGGGCTGGAGCGGCCGGTGGCGAAGTTGCTGGCGGCGCGGGGTTTCACGCTGCGGCTGGCGCCGTTTCGATTCCGGATCCGGCATGCGGGGCGGTTTTTCCGCCAGGTGTCGGCGGTGCGGTCGACGCCGGCGCGGCGGGCGGCGGCCGATCTGCTGGCGGCGACGGGGTTGGGATGGCTGGCGGCGCGGGCGTTGCACTGGCGGAGCCTGCTGCCCGGGCCGGGTGGGGAAGTTCGCACCGAGGACCATTTTGGAGATTGGGCGGAGGAGATCTGGGAGCGGACGCGGGATGAGTTCTGTTGGATTGCCGAGCGGACGGCGCCGGTGCTGCGGGAGCTGTATCCGCCGGCCGGGCACTGCCGGATTGTGCGGGTGCCGGGCGCCTGGGCGGTGACGTGGATGACGGAGATGCGCGGGAACGCCCATTTTGGGGATCTGCGATTGGGCACGGTACTGGATTGCCTGGCCGGGCCGGGGCAGGCCGAGGCGGTGGCGCGGGCGGCGGCGGCGACGCTGGAAGAGCAAGGGGCGGACCTGATCGTCACCAACCAAACCGCCGAATTTATGCTGGAAGGATTTCGCCGGGCGGGGTTTCACGCCGGGCCGTCGAACTACGGCTTATCGGTATCGCCGGCCCTTCTCCAGGTGATGAACGCCAAGGCGGGGCCGTGGCACATGACGCGCGGCGATGGGGATGGGCGGGTGAATTTATGACCGCGATTCCGGCGCGGTTGCTGGCCCTGGGGGTGCTGCTGGCGGTGGCGCTGGCCGTACAATCGCCCTTCATCGCCGGCAAGGCGGTGTTTGTTTCCGCCGATGGCACGTTCCATCATTCGGCCGTGGTGCAGGTGGCGGCGGCGCATGCCGAAGGGATCCTTTACCCGCGCTGGCTGCCGGGGCAGAACGGCGGGTTGGGCGATGCCAGTCTGATGCACTATGCGCCGCTGTTTCACACGCTGGCGGCTGTGTTGCGGCCGGTTGGCGGGGGCACGGCCTGGGGCGGGATGCGGGTGGTGTTTTTCCTGGCTACGTTGCTGGCCGGGTGGGCGGCCTTCGGATGGCTGCGCGAGTTTCTACCGGCCCGGCGGGCGCTGTTAGCGGCGGCGGCGGTGGCCGCCAATCCGCTGTTTCTGCACATGCTGCTGAAGGCGGAGGCGTATCCGTGGGCCTGTTCGCTGCCGGTGGTCATCGTCTTCTTTCGCCTGTTGCGGCGGGTGGACGGGACGCGACTGGTCCTGCTGCCGCTGGCGGCGACGATCGCGGTGCAGTGTTTTCTGCATACGATTACGGCCTTTATGTTGCTGGTGACGGCGCCGTTGGCGCTGGCGGTTGCGGCGTGGCTGCAGCGGGAGACGATGCCGCGGACGGTGCGGCGGATGGGACAGTTCGGATTGTCGGGCCTGTTGGGACTGGCGATGGCGGGGGTGTATCTGATTCCGGCGCTGACCACGCTGCGGTATGTGACGCCGGGGGCGTGGGAGTTCCAGCAGGTCTGCGCGCCGGCGCAGTCGTTTGCCCTGCCGCTGTTCAGTTTCTGGAGTTACGGGATGTGTTGGAGCAGCTATCAGATTCTGTTCCCCGGGCTGAGTCTGTTGCTGTTGGCGGCGGGGGTGTGGGCGTGGCGGAACCCGGAGGCGGGGCAGGCGCGGGGCGTGCTGGCCGATTTGCTGGGGTTCGGGGGCGTGGCGTTGTTGATGGCCTCCGAGCTGGCCTGGCCGTTGTGGACCTACATCTCCAAGTTGCGGATGGTGCAATTTCCGTTCCGGTTTAACTTTGTGGCGCTGGCGGCGTTGCTGCCTGTGGGGTTGTTGGTCATGGGGCGGCGGTGGTGGGTGACGGGGCCGCTGGTGACGGCGTCGGTGTTGCTGACGGCGGCGTTGGCGGGGCAGGCGCTGCGGGGGCCGCGGGCGGCGGCGCCGATGGAAACGGCGCGGTTGCAGGGGATGGGGAATCTGGGCGAGTACCGGCCGGCGACGGCGAAGCCGGGGTATCTGGGGTATCTGGAACGGGGCGGTTTTGCCGCCGAGTGCGCCGCGCGGGGCGCCGAATGCCAGGTGGTCCGGCAGGGGAGCCAGTGGCAGGAGTTCCGCGTGCGGACCGGGAGCGGGGGGGCGATCCGGCTGCCGCTGTTCTGCTATCCGGCGTGGGAGGTGGCGGGGGGAGCCGGCGGGGCGGGTTGCGACGCGGCGACGGGGCTCTATGAAGTCCGGGCGGCGGCCGGCGATAACGGCTTCACGGCGCGGTGGAAAAAGTTACCGGAGGAACAGACCGGCGAATGGGTGAGCGGGGCGGGGGTGGCGGCATTCCTGTTACTGGGCCTGGCGGGCAGGTTTGGCGGGAAAACCACATAAATTTTGCCGCGGCCGGAGCGGGGGTGTGGAGCGGGCGGTACCGGGAGGCTGATGGAACAATCTCCGAGGCACCCTGTTGAAACCGGGATTCCGGCCGATTCTATTGTAGGCTGATAATATGTTCGAACGCCTGAAACGTCCCCTTCTGACAGTTGGTATCGTAATACTTTTCGCCTCTGCCTGGGCCGTACGTCTGACGGCTTTGGACTACAGCGGAGTGCGCGCGGACTATATTACTTATTCCTCGGCGCGAATCGGGTGGACGACGGACGCGGCAACGGTATCGGTGATTCGCTATGGAACGAATCCGGCGAGACTGGACAAAGTAAAAGAAGAAATGACTCCGGTGCCGGTGACGACGCACCGGTATTTCCTCAGCGGGTTGAGTCCGGACACGGAGTATACCTACCAGGTATGTCAAAGCCCGTCACAGTGCCATCCGGAACTATACAAATTCCGGACGGCGGTGCGGCCTGACAACTGGCCGTCGGCGGCGGCGCGGCCGCGGCAGATCGAGAACCCGTCGCTGTTTCAGATTGCGCCCTTGCCGGAGATTGACGGGGAGACGTTTGTGGTGGCGGCCGATTGCCGGGATATTGCGGCAAAGATCCGGGCGGCGGCGGCGGCCGACGGGAACCGGAACCATCAGGTATTGATACCGGCTTCGGCCGATTGCACGGTGCCATCGGCGAAGATCATCGGCGACGCGAATGGTCCGACGTTGCATCTTCCAGCGAAAAACGGTCCGAATCCGGATGGAACGGGAGAGATTGTGATCCGCAGCGCCGCGCCGAACGATGTTCTGCCGCCGGAAGGGATTCGCACCGGACCGTCGTTCCTTAGCCAGATGCCGACCATCCGGAACGGCGCGTTTGGGGTCCGGGAACTGGGCGGGCCGTCGAGCTTTGGCAACCTGTGCACGCCGGGGCAGTGGTGGTGGCATTTCAATCAGCCGGGATGGAGTTTGAAGCAGTGCAGCGACGCGGCGACGAACACCTACACGCTGGTGCCGAGGCAGGATTTTACGGGCAATCCGCCGGCGTCGTGCAAGGCGTCGAGCTGGTATTACAAGTCCGATGCATCGGCGAATGTGAACGGGATTTATTGGTGTACAGCGGAAGGCAAGCTGTATAACATGGCGCTTGGCCGGATGGCGGCGTTTCAGTTTGCGGAAAAGGCGCATCATTACCGGATATTCGGAGTCCAGTTCTCGGTGGTGCCGATGGGCGAGCATAAATGGCGATCGGCGGCGGTCTATACCGACGGCAGCCTCTACCAAGGCATGTTTGAGATTCCGGCTTCGGCGCACCACATCACCTTCGACCGCTGCTACTTCAACGGTTTAGACGCACCGGAACGGGTGTTTAACATGTTCTATTCCGGCGGGAGCTATATCGGCTGGATCAACAACCACATGGAGAAGATCAGTCACTGGCTGCCGAATGGGGACGCGGGGGATTTGGAAGCATCCGCCATTCAGATGACCGGTGGGAATTTCATCAAGATCATCAACAACTACATCGACAGCACGGGAATTACCGTCTTCGCCAGCGACGATCTGGACCGGACGACGACCGATGTGGAGATGGTGGGGAACGTGATTCGGCGGCCGGAGAAATACCGCTTCGGCAGCCAGGCCAACCGGCAGGCCGGAGGCTTGTTCTATCAATCGCGCCACCTGCTGGAACTGAAGCGGGGCGTGCGGTGGCTGGTGGATGGCAACCGGTTCGAGGGGAATTTCGCCACGGTGAACCAGGGGCATATCGTATCGCTGAGCCCGCGGCCGGGTTCGCGGCCGGATCCGACGCCGGAGACGGCGATGACCGATCTGGTATTCACCAATAACAAGTTTGAAAACACGCCGAACGGGATCTACATGATCGGCCATCACGATGTGGGCAATACGCAGATGGGAACGGTGTCGCGGATTGAGTTCACCAACAATCTGATGCTGAACATCGACGGCACGCTGGTCGCCCAGGGCACCCCGGCGCGCAGCGGTCAGTGTTTCACCATGCTGCTGGGGCTGGAAGATGTGACGGTACGGAACAACATTTGCCACGACAACAAAGGCTATTGGCCGGCGTTTTTGTGGGAACAGCACGGGCCCTCGGCGGGGCTGGATTTCCGGGATAATGTGGTGACTTTGAAAATCGGGGACGTCTTTGGCGGACTGATCAGTCCGGGCGCGCCGCGCGGAACAAAGTCGCTCGAGAATGGATTTCCGGGTGCCTACCGGTTTACGAATAACGCGATCATCAATGTCGCCGAAGACGACTTGCGGAACTATCCGTCCGGGAATTACTGGTTGAGTTCCCCTTGGGATATGGGTTGGGTGGACCACGAGAACAACAATTTCCGCCTGAAGGAAGACAGCCTGTTCCGTGCCAACCGTCCAACGGTGGAAAACAAGTTCGGATCCGGGAGCGAAGGTTCCGATGTCGGGGTGCAGTTTGAGCTCTATGACCGGGCGCAACGAGCGGTGAGCGGCGTAGAGGTGCAGGCGGGATCCACGGAGGCGACGTTACGGTTTGCGGTGGCGAGCGCGGAGAGTGCCTGTTCGGCCGATGTGAGCGCCGATGGGGCCTTCAGCGAATCGAAACGATTTGTGGAGGACGCTCCGGTGGAAGGAGTGCACACGATCCGGCTGACCGGATTGAAGCCCGAGACAAAGTACAGCTGGCGGCTTTTGTGCGGTGCCCAGGCGGACGGTACGCTGACCACAGCGGCCGGTTCCGGAGGTTTATGAACGCTCGAGCCGGACGGCTATTGGCGGGAGCGGACGCTGCCGTCAGCGAGGTATCGCCAGCGAATACGTTGGGCGTGCTGATGCTGGTGGCGTACCTGTTCTTTCTGCAAAGCCGCCTGTTGGATTTTACGGTGCCGCAGCTGCACCTGCCGATGGTCTTGCTGATCGGTATGGTGGGTTTGTCGCTGCTGTCGAGCAATCTTTTTGCCGGGCTGCGTGTGTCGGCGGGGCGGCTGCTACTACTCTTTGTCTTTCTACTGGGACTTTCGGCGTTGTTTTCCATCGACCGGCGGCAGAGCGTAGGAATCGTCACGAGCGATATCCGCCATCTGACGATGTGTTTTGCCATGATGTCGTTGCTGGTAAGCGTGCGGGATATCCGCCGGTGCCTGCAGGGGCTGGCCTGGGGGACGCTGGTGGCGGCTGTATTGGGATTCGTCTTTCAGGTGACGGTGGAAGGGCAGCGGCTGGGTTTGGAGACGGGCCGGTTCGGAGATCCGAACGACTACGCGATGGTGCTGGTGATGGGTCTTCCGTTGTGGCTGACGGTGGCCTCTGGCGTGCCGCGGGTGGTTCTTGGCATTCCGGCGGCGGCGGTGATTTTTTTCTCGTTCGCGCGTGCCGGGTCTCGCGGTGGCCTGTTGGCATTTGGGGCGCTGACGGTGGCCTATGCGATCACCAGTTCGTTCATGGGCAAGCTGCGTGTGGGGCTTCTGCTGGTGGTGACCGCGGTGGTGGCTGTTTCCATCGTCCCGGCTGGCATTCAGAAGCGGTACTTCACGATTTTTTCCGTGGACGAAGATTCGTCCAGCTCGACGATGGAAGCGCAGCGGAGCTACATTGAGTCCTCCAATTCGCGGAAAGCGCTGCTGATTGCCAGTATTTGGGCCTCGTTCCGGCATCCGGTTTTCGGCGTTGGTCCCGGCGGCTTCCCGCAGTACTACTGGCAGCAGGGCTTTATTGAGGAAAAGCGCAACCGGCAGGGAATGCATACGCACAACACCTACACGCAGGTGTCTTCGGAGGCAGGGATTCCCGCGGCGATTTGTCTGTTGACTATTCTGTTTTTGACGTTCCGCATGGCCTGGCGGGCATGGCGGGAGCCGCTTTTGCCGGAGACGCATCCGATCCGGGTTTGCGGGCGGGCGATATGGCTGTCGATGGTTGGCTGGGCGTCGGCGGCGTTGTTTTTGAGTATGGCGTGGACCGAGGTGATTTTCATCTACGTCGCGCTGGCGGGTAGTTTGTGGGCGGTGCAACGGAAGACAATCGCGAACATGCGGAAGCAGGCAGCACAGGGAGAAAAGCCGGTGAGCAACCCGGCTAAACCGGGCCGGATGGGCGCCCCCTCTACAGGGCTGGCACACCTTCGGCCGATAAGTTAAGAACATGTGCGGGATTGCCGGATTCGTTCACTTCCAGACTGCTTCCCAGGACGCCGACATCATTCTGAACCGGATGATGGATGGGATTGCCCACCGCGGCCCCGATGGCCGGGGCGCGCATCATTCCGGGCCGGTGCATCTGGGGCACCTGCGGCTGAGCATTGTGGATCTGGCTGCTGGCGGCCAGCCGATGACGAGCGAAGAGGGCCGGCGGTGGCTGGTCTACAACGGCGAGATCTTCAATCACGCCGAAGTCCGGCCGGAATTGGAGCGGGCGGGCCACCGGTATCACTCCCGTTCGGACACGGAAACGATTCTGCATGGCTGGGAAGAGTGGGGGGCGCGGAGCCTGGAGCGCTACCGGGGCATGTTCGCCTTCGCGCTGTGGGATGCCGATAAACAGACGCTGTTTTGCGCGCGGGACCGGCTGGGAATCAAACCGTTTTACTACTACTGGGACGGGGAGTTGTTTGCGTTCGCCAGCGAAATCAAGGCGTTGCTGGCGCATCCCAGCATTGCCACGCGCTTCGATCCGGCGGGGGTTGAGGAGTATCTGGCGTGGGGGTTTCTGAGCGGAGAAGCCACGCTTTTCAAAGGAATCCGGCGGCTGGCGCCGGGCCATTGGATGGAACTCGATCTGTCATCGGGCCGGGCGGCGGCGCCGCGGATCGTCAAGTATTGGGACGTGCCGGAGGCGGAGGCCGTGGCCGGGCGCAGCGAGGCCGACTGGATTGGCGAGTGCCGGCAGCGGTTGGAAGAGACGGTCCGGATGCGGCTGATGAGCGACGTGCCGCTGGGCAGTTTTCTGAGCGGCGGGGTGGATTCGAGCGCCATTACGGCGTTGATGGCGCGGTTTACCGGCAAGCAGGTGAAAACCTTTTCCGTGGGCTACGCCGAGCAGGCGTACAGCGAACTGGACTATGCCCGCCGGACCGCGGCGGCGCTGGGGACCGAGCACCATGAGGTTCGGCTGGGACGGGATGAGTTTTTCGGCGCACTGCCGCGGTTGATCTGGCACGAGGACGAACCGATTGCCTGGCCGTCGAGCGTGTCGCTGTATTTCGTAAGCCGCCGGGCGCGGCAGGAAGTGACCGTTGTGTTGACCGGGGAAGGCGCCGATGAGCTGTTTGGCGGCTATGCGCGCTATGCCCACTATCTGCGGCAGCGGCCGTGGGCGGAGACCTGGGGCCACCTGCCGGGCGGCGTGCGGCGGGGCGTGCGGGGATGGATTCGCGACAGCACGGTGCTGAGCGCCAATCTGCGCCGCCGGCTGGAGCATACGCTGCTGGTGCGCGAGCCAACGCCGCAGTCGCTCTATCTGGAGAACTTTCTGTATGCCTTCGCGCCGGCCCGGGAGCTGATGCGCAATCCGGCGCCGGAGAGTGACCCGGGCGCGTTCTGGATGCAGTGCCACCAGACGCGGAAGGGCGGCGAGCTGGACCGGTTGCTGTACGCCGATCAGAAAACGTATCTGGTGGAACTGCTCATGAAGCAGGATCAGATGAGCATGGCCACCAGCATTGAAAGCCGGGTGCCGTTCCTGGACCATCCGTTTGTAGAGTTTGCCGCGCGCGTGCCGGAGGGGATGAAGATTCGCAACGGCCAGGGGAAATGGATCCTGCGCGAGGCGGTGCGCGATCTGCTGCCGCCGGAGGTGTTGACACGGCCCAAAATGGGCTTTCCGACGCCGTTGGCGGGTTGGATGCTGGAACCGGGCATGGACTATTTGTACAAGACCTTGCTGGCGCCGGACGGGGTGCTGGCCGAGTGCTGCCAGATGGACCGCGTGCGGGCGCTGGTTGAGGCGCACCGGGCCGGGCGCGAGGACGCCACCGATCGCATTTGGCGGTTATTGAACCTGCAGCTATGGGGGCAGATTTTCTTAACCGGCGACCGCGAGGCGGTGTTTTCCTCCTGGGCCGCTCCCGAGGCGCAACTGGTCGGCGGATGATCGCTATGCTCGTATTCGGCCTGAGCTGCCTGCTCATCGCCTATGTATTGGCCGGGTATCCGTTGCTGTTGGGGTGGCTGGCCAGGCGCGGGCCGCGGGCGGTCCGGAAGCAGTTTACGCCGCGCACGGTGACGGTGCTGCTGCCGGTGCGCAACGGGGGCCGGTGGCTGGCCGGGAAGCTGGATTCGCTACTGGGGCTGGATTACCCGCGGGAACTGGTTGAGATTCTGGTGATTTCCGATGGGTCGACGGACGACAGCGAGGCGATCGCCCTGGGGTATGCCGCGCACGGGGTGAGGCTGCTGCGGGTTCCGCCGGGGGGCAAGGCGGCGGCGCTCAACGCCGGGCTGGCCGAGGCGCAGGGGGATATTCTGTTTTTTACCGACGTGCGGCAACCGCTCGATCCGGCTTCGCTGCGGGAGCTGGTGGCCTGTTTGGGAGACCCGGAGGTGGGGGCGGCGAGCGGGGAACTCTATATTCGTTCCGGCAATCTGGCCGAGGAAGCCAATGTCGGGCTGTACTGGAAGTACGAAAAGTCGATCCGGCGGCGGCAGAGCCAGGTGGACTCACTGTTGGGCGCCACCGGGGCGATTTACGCAATGCGGCGCGAGTTGGCGGGGCGGTTGGAACCGGGTACGCTGCTCGACGATGTGGAGCTGCCGTTGGGCGCCTTCTTTGCCGGCTACCGTGTGGTGTTTGAAGAAAAGGCCCGGGCGTGGGACGATCCGACGGCGCTGGGCGCGGAGTTCCGGCGGAAGGTCCGGACGCTGGCCGGGAACTATCAGCTGCTGTGGCACTGGCCGCAATTACTGCGCGCGGAGAACCGGATGCGGCTGCATTTCGTTTCGCACAAGATGGGCCGGCTGGCGCTGCCGTTTGCGTTGTTGGCGATTGCCGGCAGCACGCCGTGGCTGCCGGACCCGTTACGGCTGCTGGCGGCGGGCGGGCAGGCGGGATTGTACGGGGCGGGCGCGGCGGATCTGCTGATCGGGGAAGGCAACCCGTGCAAGCGGTTGACCTCGCCGGCGAGAACCTTTCTGGTGATGATGGGTGCGGCGTTTTGCGCGGCTTCGATTCTGTTCCGTCCCGGCGGCGACTTCTGGAAACCGGCGGCCGGGGCCGCGCCGGGGGCGTCATGAGCGGCCGGCCGTATCCGGTGCTGCTGCTGGCGCGGGAGCTGGGCATTGGCGGGTGCGAGCGCGATCTGGCCAAGTTGGCGCTGGGGCTGGACCGGAGCAAATACATTCCGCACGCCGGCTGTTTCCGGGAGGGCTTCCGGGCGCCGGAGCTGCGCGAGGCGGGCATCCCGATCACGCTGTTTCCGGTGACTTCGTTCGTCAACGCGTCGCTGTGGCAGGGCGCCTGGGCGCTGCGGAGCTATGTCCGGCGGCATGGGATTGTGCTGGTCCACGGCTTCGATGTCCCGGGGAGCATCTTCGGCGGACCGGCGGGACGGCTGTGGGGGCTGCCGGCGGTGGTGACGAGCATGCTGGGCTCGCGCGATCTGGTGAACGCCAAAGAGCGCCGGATGTTGCGGTTTTCCGACAGGACGGCGCACCGGGTGATGGTGAATGCCGAGGCCACGCGGCGGCATCTGATCGACGACGAGGGCGTGCCGGCGGAGAAGATCTTCGTCAACCACAACGGCTATGACCCGGCTATTTTCCACCCCGGCGAGGCGGGTGCACGAAAACCGGAGGCGCTGGCCGGGGCTGAACTGGTGATCGGCATTGTCTGCGCGTTGCGGCCGGAGAAGAACGTCTCGCTGCTGGTGGAAGCCTTCGCGCGTGTGCGGCGCCCGGGCGTAAAACTGCTGATTCTGGGCAGCGGGCCGTTGTTGCCCGCTTTGCAAAAGCAGATTACCGAGGGCGGTTTGGCGGCCGATTGTATTCTGGAGCCGGCCCGGCCCGATGTGGCCGAGTGGTTCCGGGCCATCGATATTTTTGTGCTGCCCTCGGTGTCGGAGTCCTTTCCGAACGCGCTGCTGGAGGCGATGGCCAGCGGATGCGCATCGGTGGCGACACGGGTGGGCGGGATCCCGGAGTTGATTGACGACGGCCGGAACGGGCTGCTGTTCACCAACCACAGTGTGGAAGAGCTGGCCGGGTGTCTGGAGCGTCTGATCACCGGCGCGGACCTGCGCCGACGGTTAGGCGACGCGGCGGCGGCAACGGCACTGGAGCGATTCCCGATCAGCCGCTACTGCCGGCGGATGGAAGATTTCTACGACAGCCTGCTGATCAAGGCCGGCTATCCCTCCCGGTAAATCCGGTAGAGATCGAGGATCGCTCGCAGAAAATCCTTCGGGCGGAGTTTGGAACCGGCGACATCCTCCCAGGCGTAGAGCGGGAACTCATAAATGAGCGATTCGACCGTATCCCGGCGCACTGTGGGCAGCCGGAGGTAGCGGGCGATGAGCTCCACGTCGAACACCCAGGTGGCCCGAAAGCGATCGGCGAGGATCTGCCCCAACTCCGGGGTGACGCGGAAGAGTTTGGCGCCGCACTGGGTGTCATAGATGGGCAGGCGCAGCACCAGGGAGGCGGCGGTGGCAAAGATACGCCCCAGATAGTGGCGCATGGGCCGGCGGCGGATATCCCGGCCGAGCAACTTCACGCGGGCGCCGAAGATGAACTGGAGCTCTGCACGCTGCTCCATGATGGCGAGCAGATCGTGAATCGCCGAAAGGGGCGTGGCCAGATCGGCATCCCAAAAGCCAACAATCCCGGCCTGGTGTTGCGCGATGGCGGCCAGCATGCCGGCGCGAACGGCCTCCGCCTTGCCGCCGTTGGCGGGAAGATCGAGCACGGTGTGCGCGGTGGAGCCAGCGCACAGCTTGCGCAGCACCTCCAGGGTGGCATCGCGGCTGCCGTCGTTCACAAAAAGAAAACGAATATCCGGCGAGTTCCGCATGAATTCCTGGAATGCGGGGACAGGCAACCGGTTCGCTTCGTTGTAACAGGGAATGACGATGGTAGCTGTCATGCGGGTGTTTCCCATCTTATCGCGCACCTTTTCTCGCGTCCTCCTTATCTGACCGGGCGGGCCGGAAATCCGCCTACTTCTTCTATCGGGGGTTTGCTGGAACTCCTGCATAAAAACAGCAGGATAAATGCACGGAGGCGGAAACAGAAAACGGGTACGCTATTCTATCTCTTTGTTTATCAAGCGTATAAACCGGGAAATCGGGGTTGGCCTGCTTGCCTTTGCCGCTCTGGTGGCGGGGCTGCAATGGCATCGCGGCGCTTTCGATGCCGAATTTACGGCGCAACCGGACGAGGCGGCGCATTTTGTCACCGGCCTGATGGTCCGGGACTATTTGAGCGAACTCGGCTCCTGGCCGCCGCCGGCGCCGATGCCCTGGGCGGTGAATTATTATTTGCACTATCCCAAGGTCGCGCTGGGACATTGGCCGCCGGGTTATTACATGATGCAGGCCGCATGGTGGCTGGTATTTCCCATAGGCCGGTTCAGCGCCATGTTGTTGAATACGGCGATGGCGGCGGTGGCGGGCGCGTTGTTGCTGGCCATGGCGCGGCGGATTCGGCCCGGGTGGCCGGCGGCGATTATTTGCGTGGTCATGCTGGCGGCTCCGGTAACGCGGTGGGCGGCCGCGGAAACGATGGCGGATCTGCCCAGCCTGCTGTGCGGCCTGCTGGTTCTGTACTGTCTGGCTGGGCTGCTGCAGGCACCGGCGGCGTGGACGTTACTGCGGTTGGGCCTGGCCGTGTTCTGGGCGCTGATGGTGAAGGGGACTGGCGTGGCGCTGCTGTTGGGCCTGGTGTTAGCCGTGGCGGGGTCCGGCGTGTGGAGACGCCTGGATTGGCGCTGGCTGGTGGCTCCGGGGGTCGCGGGGGGCGCGGCGGTAGCGTGGTTTTTTTATCAGAATTCGGTGTTGAACCGCAATGTGCTGGCCTGGGGCGGGGTGGGCTCGTCGATTCCCTGGTATCCAGGGTTTTCGCTGGAGCTGGGGGGAGCGGGGTTGGTGGCGCTGGCGATCGGCGGGGCGGTGATCGCCGTGCGGTCCCGTCAGCCGGAGGCATGGGCGGCGTTGGGGGTGGCCGTGTCAATCTTCGTTACTTCGTACTTCGTTCGCGCGATGCAGGAGTTACGGCATTGGATTGTCCTGCTGCCGGCGCTGCTGCTGCTGGCTTTGGTGTTTTATGCGTGGCTGGAGAAGCGGAGCAAGCTGGCTCCGTTGGCCGCGTTGGCGGCCGTCTGCTTTTTCCCCTTCCATATCCCCCCCCTGCTGCCGGTGGGGTTTGCCGAACTGGCGTCGAAGGTCAAACTGCCGTCCCGGATGTTGATCTCCTCCGCCGAAGGCTGGCCTGAGGGGAGTTGGATTGCGGAAATCGCATTACGTGAACCGCGTCCGGGCAGCACTATTGTGCGAGGCAGCAAACTGTTCGCCCAGGCCGGCTGGAACACGAAGCCGTACCGGCTGCTGACCCAAACGGCGGAGGAGATGGAGCGAGCGATGGATGAGGCGGGTGTTGAGACCGTGATTCTCCATACGCCCAACGTGCGTCAACCGGTGGCGCACCATGTGCTGTTGACCGCGCTGCTGCGGGACAATCCGCGCTGGAGGAGTTGCGATCAGGCCGGGCAGCTTTCGGCGTACTGCCGGGTGGGGGTGGCGCGCTATCCGCGGAAACCGGTGCGGATTGACTTGCGGGATCGGATGGGGTCGGTGATTGAGGAGAAGCCATAGTAGCGTCGTTTAACTACAACATAAAGGACGTTATGTTGTAGTATATTGAGAGGCGAGCGTGGTAGGGTGGCGTCATGTTGATCAGTTGCTCCAATTGCTCGGCTCGCGTCAACGGAGAGGTTCAGACACACCTCCCGGTCTATGAAGGCGAACAAAAGCCAGAAAGCGGCTACCGGATAACGCTACTACGGTGTCCGTCGTGCCAAAAGCCGGTCGTTGCATGGCAAAATCTGCTGAATTACTACGAAGGCTCTTTTGGCGAAGGCGACACGGCTACCTGGTCAGAAGCAAAACGTGTCTGGCCTAGTCCTGAATCTGTTTTTGATGCATCAATTCCAACAATCGTAGAGGTCTCCCTTAGCGAAGCGAGAGGCTGTCTTTTGAGTGGGCACTATACGGCAAGCGTTGTAATGAGTGGGCGGGCGCTTGAGGCGGTAGCGAAGCACTTTCATCTGTCTGGAAAAGCAGACCGATTGATGCTCGCCAAAGGACTTGAAGAACTCCGCACCTCTGGGAAAATCGATGACCGCCTTTATCAATGGGGTAAGGAACTCCAGCTACATCGCAATCTCGCGGCCCATGCTAGCGACAAAGTTTTTGGTCGAGAGGATGCGGAGGACCTCTTTGAGTTTGTGAATGCCATCTGTGAATATCTCTTCGTCCTGCAAGACCGCTACGACCGTTTCATTAAACGCAAGGCCGCTCATAATAGTGACGAGGTGCCGAAGTGAGATCGGAGTTGGCCTTAACTTCCTTAGCTCCTTTGCTTCCTTCACTCATAAGCGAAGCCGGCGAACCCGCCGCCCGCCGATTCCTCGAATTCTTCACCGTCAATATCCGCAACACCAACACCCGCGCCGCCTACGGCCGCGCCGTGGGGACCTTCATGCAGTGGTGCCAGGATCGCGGCATTCTCCGTCTCCAGGATGTGCAGCCGATCCATGTGGCGGCCTACATCGAGCAGATGCAAAGTAGAAACGCCGCGCCGACCGTCAAGCAACACCTGGCGGCGATCCGCATGGTGTTTGATTGGCTGGTGACCGGCCAGGTGATGCCGACGAATCCGGCGCACGCCGTCCGCGGGCCGCGGCATTCGGTCAGCAAAGGATCGACGCCGGTGCTGTCGTCTGAAGAGGCAAGACAACTCCTCACCACGATGGACGTTGCGAGCGTCGTGGGCCTTCGCGATCGCGCCCTCATCGCCGTCATGACCTACAGCTTCGCGCGGGTGGGCGCGGTGGTCGGTCTGCGCGTCGAGGACTACTTCCCGCAAAAACAACGCTGGTGGCTGCGGCTGCGAGAGAAGAACGGCAAGGTCACGGAAATGCCGTGCCACCACAAGCTGGATGAATACATGGACGCCTATCTGTCGGCGGCCGGGATTAAGGACGACCGCAAGAGCCCCCTCTTCCGGGCGGCGATCGGCAGGACGAAAAAGCTCAGCGACCGCGCCCTTTCCCGCACCGATGTCTGGTACATGATCCGCCGGCGGGCAGGCGACGCCGGGATTGCGACCGCTATCGGCTGCCACAGCTTCCGCGCAACGGGAATTACCGATTACCTGACCAATGGCGGGCGCATCGAAGTTGCGCAGCGCATGGCCGGACACTCAAATGCAAAGACAACCGGCCTCTATGACCGGCGCGGCGATGATGTGAGCGTGAGTGAGGTCGAGCGGATCGGGATCTGAGAGAGTGGCGGATGAGACAACTTACTCTCTTTTCTCCTCCGCCTGACCCCGATGGAGTTTCATTTCCAAGGATTGAAAACGGTCACGCGGGCCTTCTCAAATTGGATGACATCCCGCGTCACGACCGTCAGTCCATAATGGGCAGCGGTAGCCGCGATCATGAGATCGGGCTGCGAGAATGTGTGACCGGTTTTCCGGCCTTCCTCCATGAGCGAGCGCCACTTCACTAGAATCTCTTCGGTTACTGGCAATGTGCGCTGAGGATTAAACATCGGACGAACGTTGAACGTGAACCACTCCTGCAAAGCAGCTCGCTTCTGCGGATCGGGGCTCAATTCAATGCCGTACCGTATTTCCGCCAAGCTGACAATGCTGACATAGAGCTCCGCGAGTGGAGCAGAGGATACAAACTCCACAACTCTCCGCTCGGCCTGGGGCTTGCGCAATTCCGAAATTACGTTGGTATCAAGCAGCCATGCCATCAGAGCGAAATTTCCCGCACCACCGGCGAAGGAACACGGGAGGGTTCGATATCGACTTCGGGATACGGGCAGGCCCGGAGAGCCGCGACTAAATCAGCACCGGTTCTCGTTTCGGGCGCGGAAGAACGCAACACAACCCGAATGAGGTCTTCGGGAGTTTTGAAGGCGCCGGCTTGCATGTGCTGCTGGATCAATGCCTCAACATCGGGACTGGTGATTTCAATGGTCATTGCTTTGGGCCTCCTTCTCCTTCCACCTTACCGGATCTATAGCACGCTGTCATGAATTCAATCGACAGCGGCTAACGAACGCCCACGGCGGCAAGAACCGCATCGCGCCAGCCCGGCGGGTACCGGGTTGGACGGACAAATTCCGCCTCGGGCAGGATCTGATCGGCGATGCCCGTGCCCAGATCGCCCAGCACCTCGACATCGGCGGAGGAGAACTGGGAAATGGGCCAGCGAAACGAGCCAAAGGCCTCGCGCGAGATGGGCAGCCGCTGGGGATCATAACCCAGCAGGTGGCTGCCGGCCCAATCGATGGCGGCGGCATTCCCGCCCGCCAGCAGGAGCCCGAGCGGCAGCGGCTCCGGGGACAGCGGACCATCGCCCTCTCCGGCCAGAATGGCGTCGACGATATGCACCACGCGGCGCGCCGGTTGCTGGCCCACGCTGCCATCGGCGGCGCCGTAGAGAAGGATCCGGTTCAGGTCCAGACAGGTTCGCCAAATCGTATCGTTGCCCGACCAGGAGCCCTCAATGCCGAAGCGGTCCTGTTGGACCCACAGCAGGCGGGACAACCCCAGCGTCAGCGAGTGCAGAGCGGCCTGCCGCACGGTCGATTCGGTCATGTTCTGCTGATCGTGAATCTCTTCCAGCCACTCTTTGACCTTGCTCTGTCCGGGGTAACAGTCCCCGCCCGTCAACGAGCCGCCCATCCGGTGATGGGGCAGATACTCCTTATTCCCATTGATCCCGATCAGATTTTTCAAGGCGCAGGTGATGCCGGCCTTTTTGTGGGTTTTGAGTTTGGGCAGATTGATGACGACATCATTGGTAATGACATCGCGCGCCACCAGATACTGGTGCCGGCCGGCGTAGTGGGTGCGGCGCATCAACCGCGGATCGTACCAGCAGACGCGGAAGGGGTGCTCCTCGTCGACCACCTCTTCGAGCAGGCTTTCCCCGGCCAGATCGAATAAGACGTAGTCCTCTTCGCTCCGCTTATTTTCCTCGGCGACGCGAACACCGCCCCGCATCACGCACGTGGTGCGGCGGAAGTCCCGAATCCCGCCAAAGCGGGGTTCGCGCGCCGATAAAGCCCGGGCCCATTCGCCAAGCCCGGTCACGGAAAGCAGTTCGTCAAAATCGCAGCTCTGCAGCGGCGCGTCGCCCACAATCACGCGTGCCGCGCCGGCCTGCAAGGCGGCCTCGGTAACGGCGGCAATCAACGTCGCATGGGTCAACAGCTCTTCCCAACCGCCGCCGGCGAGCTGATTGCGGTGCAGCACCAGGTTGGGCTTTAACAGGACGTTGGCGCCGGGGGCGATGACACCGGCCAGCGGACCGCGGCCGGGCTGGGCCCAACCCAGCCAGCCGCCCAAACGGTCCAGCGCTTCGGCGAGCGGCGCCAAGTCGCCGACGCGATCGGGATAGCGGGCGCCACCAGCCATACGGGCAATCGCCACGCGGCGATCGGTGAGTCCGGAGGCGGCCATAGCTGGAAAATCGGAAGAGTTCATAAATCAGCCCGCCGCGTCCTCAGGATGCCACATCGGAACGGGTAAAACGGTGCTTTCCGGCGCGCGAAAGAGGAACTTGCGCGATCTCCTTCACCTCAACCCGCACGACGCCGGGAGCCAGTTTTTCCACTTCGGCCACCGCTTTGCGAATCGCCTCCCGCCGGCCGGCCTCGCCGCCGGCGCCAGGCACGATCCAAAGCGTTATCGACTCGAGACTGGTCTGATGGAACTGAAAACTATCGACGCCGTCGCTTCCATACATCAGATGCGTGAAGTACTCGCCGTGGACCACTTTCCCGCCGGGGAAGACAAAATTGTCGCTGGTGCGAGAGATCTCCAGCCGCATCAGCGGGAACCGGTTGCCGCACGAACAGGTCTCGGCGCTCAACGCGCCGGCGTCCTCGTTGCGATAGCGGATGAACGGCATGGCGTAGTTCCACAGCGAGGTGAGAATGAACGGTCCCGCCTCGCCGGGGCTCGTCTCCGGATGCGGCTCAACCATCACGAAATCGGCGTTCACGTGCATCTTGCCGCGGGGGCACTCGGTGGCGATGTTCTGCACTTCGCTGCTGCCGTAGCTGTCGAAAACCGGGCAGCCGAAGACGCGGGAGATCTGTTCCCGCTGCGGCGCGTAGAGTTTTTCGGCGGTGGTGTAGACGCCCTTCAGCGGCGCCAGGCGCGCGCCGCGCTCTTCCACATGCCGCGCAAAACGGGCCACGGTCGAAGCATAGCCCAGCAACGCCGCCGGCGCGATCGACGGCCATTTTTCGATCCACCGGTCCATATCGGTCGGCCCCGATTGAAACGGGTCGAACTGATAAAACCGGCGGACGCGCTGGCGCAGTTCGAACTCCAGGCCCGACATGGCGGCGTGTTTTTCGTTGAAACCCCAGAAGAACGCCACCATCTCGCCCGGCTTCCAGCCGCACTGCAACAGGTTGCGGTAGGTGCCGGCGTCGGAGCGGTCCATGTAGATCGACTCCCGGAAGAACGCCAGCGGAACGCCGGTGGACCCGCCGCTGAAGTGCGGTTGGAGCGTGGACTTGGCCACATCGTCGCGCAACATGCGGTCCCCTTCAGCGCGGATGATGTCTTTGGTCAGAATGGGAATCCGCGCAAAATCGGCCATCGTGCGGACATCGGCCGCGCGCATGCCGATACGCGGGAACAGATCCCGGTAATAGGGGACCCTGGCTTCGGCGTGCAGCAGCAGGTTGCGCAGCAGGGCAAACTGTTGCGCCTCCGGATCGGCGGCAAAGGGAAGACCCCGAATCTCATCGAGCAGGCGCAGACTTTGGGAGCCCCGCATACGGTGCGTAAATTGAAACAGTAGACGGCCAATCATACGGTTTGTGGAGAAACGTCCCTGGGGCGTTTACTGCCCCTCTTTCCGGCGGAGATACACTTCATATTCCGCCTTCCGATACGCCAGCCGGTAGCCATCCAACCGGCCGAAAATCCGTTTCATATCCGCGGGCCGTTCCGTCTTCCAGGCCTCGTAGGCATCCCGGTAGAGACTCTCTACAATCAGTACATCCGGCTGCGGACTGCCCCGCAGGCCGATATAAAGATCGTCCTTCAACCGGGTGTCGAAATCAAAGGAATAGAGCAACGCGGCGCTGCCGGCAATGCGGGACTCCGGCCCCGTATTGGCCCGGACAAATTCCACCATCGCCAACTGTTCGGCGCGATAGGAACGGGTGTAGGCCTTCAGGAAAATGCCCCCCGTATCGAGACCGGCCAGAAGCACCAACCCGGCGGCGAACGCCGGACGGAGCCGCGGGTTCTGTTCCCATCCATCGGCCACCCAAACGGCCAGCAGCGACGCATAGACCGGGATAATGTGGATCAGGTAATAGCTCAGCTTCTGGTTGAACACCGACATGCCGGCGAAATAGACGGCCAGCAACACCAACAACAACCGCACCGGCGCCTGGGATCGCAACCGGCGATTGGTCAGGCACCCGGCCACCGCCCCCACATAGGCCAGCAGCGTTACGCCTTTCAACACGGAGGTGCCGCGGGTAATCAGGCCAAACGCCACCAGATAGCGTTCGCGGATCTCGGCCCAGATAATGGCCAGCGGATTCAACGTCTGCGTCCACCGGCTATTGGTGCCGTTGGTGTGCATCTGTTGATAAAACGCCTCATAATCGAGCGAAATATAGAAGCCCCAGGCCGCCGCCGTCACCAGATACGGCGCCGCCGCCGACAGGATCACCGGCCAGCGCCACATCCGCCGCCCGTCGAACCACAGCATCAACGTGGCCAGCGCCAGCGCATGAAAAATACCGTTGGGATGCATCATGCCACTGGCGGCAATGCAGGCGTTGGCCACCAGCATCGCCAGCGGCAGACTCCGCTCCCGAAAATGGACGTACGAAGCCAGCGCCGCCAGCCCCAGCGCCGCGCAGGCCAGATCGGGCCGGGCGAAGGCCGCATTGTCGATAAAGTGAAAGCTGCAGGCGAGCAACCCCGCGGCCAGCGCCGGAACGGCGCGCGCCGCCGGGAACAGCCGCGCCAGGAACGCATACAGGCTCCACAACGCCACCGGATGCCAGAACAAGGTGAACAGCCGCGCCGTGAATAGCGTGGCCGGGACCAGTTTCAACCACAGCGCCTGGCCGAGCAGGAACAGCGGCATCACCCAGTAGGTCCGCTGGTCGATGCGCGTCAACCCGCTGCCGGCCGTTTCAATCACCGTCGTTCCCAGGAAACCGTGCCGGGCCAGATTATAGGAGGCGCTCGAAAACCAACCTTCGTCGCTCCACGGCGTGCGGTGAAAGGCATCGGTGGCGGCGGCGACCAGGGAAAGCAGGATCACCGCTCCCAACAGATACCGCCAGTGGCGCAAAAGTCTCTCCATGGCGGCTACTCTCCCTTTCCCGGCGCCGGTTGCGCCAGACAGGCCGCCGTGCCGCCGCGCAGGCACGCCACACGTTCGGCGACGATGCGCGCCATTTCGGCCGCGCCGCGGTCGGTAAAGTGAACGAAATCGGCGAAGTACTGCCGGCCCGCCGGCATGCGCGCCGCCACATCGGCCAGCGCCACGCCCCGCTCGGCGGCCACGCGGCGCATCGCCTCATTCGCCCGGTTCTCCATGTCCAGAAAGCCATCCTCGCGCAGCATGGGGAAGCCGCGCCGCCAAACGGTGAGCCATTCGCGCACGTCATCCTCGACGCGCTTTCCAAACAGCGTCGCGTGGGTGACCAGCACCGGTTCGACGCCGGCCGCGCGCAGATCGTCGATGATGCCGCGCAAATCGTCGGCATACAGCGTGATAATCCGCTCCGGAACCCGGTCGAAGACCTCTTTCTGGGCCGCCTCGGCCTTGGCCACCTGCCGGATCCGCAACCAGTTCTGCATCCGTTCCGGCATCACGCGCTTGATCACGGTTTCCACCCGCGCCTGAATCCGGAGTTGGACGCCATCGGCGGCCGGCAAATGAACCACTTTCTGATCCTCCGGCGCCACATCGCGAAACAGATACGCCGTCGGACTGGAATAGATCACCATCACGCGGGGTTTTGTATAGGCGAGCATGGCCGGCAGATGCCGCCGCGTGGTGGACACCAGCAGCCCCGGCCAGGCCAGGTTGTCGACGGCGATCCGCACGCCGCCGCCGGGCGCATTCAACTCGCGCTCCAAATGCCGCGGCCACTCCTGGCCCTCGCTCTCAAACACACCGAACGTCTCGGAGGCTCCGGTCACCCCAACGTGCCACAGCGCCGGGTCCGGTTCCGGAGAGCGGAAGCCGCCGCCATTCAATTTCCAC
Organism: Bryobacteraceae bacterium; assembly: GCA_044358225.1. Classification (GTDB taxonomy): domain Bacteria; phylum Acidobacteriota; class Terriglobia; order Bryobacterales; family Bryobacteraceae. Next base: position 34,335 of record JBIKOG010000029.1, read on the forward strand.
TTCAAATACTGCCCGTGCGGGCGCCCACGCTGGCCCAACTGATCATGAACCCACAGCGAATTGTGGTTATAGTTCCGCCACGGGCTCGCCCCATAGGTGACGCTGTCATCCACGCGCGCGCAAATCTCCAGCGCCGCCAGCGCCAGCAGCGGCCATGTCGCGAATCGAATCCAGGTAGAAAGACGTGCCATTAAAACTGAAAGTAGATGAACGATTGCGGCACTCCGCCGCGGAAAATGACGAAGTAGGCAAAAACGCTATAACAGACCACGCGCGCCTCCGCCGGCAGCCAGCGGAAGGAAAGAAAGTCCAACCGGCCGCTCAAATACTGCACCCACTGCACCGCCAGCAACGGCAGCACAAACGGCGCCAGCCGCCACGCCAGCTCCGGGTCGTACCCGCCCAGCGGATCGGCCAGCGAACGGGTCATCCCGATCACCTGTTCAAGCGAAGTGGCGCGGAACAGCAGCCACCCGTAACAGGTCAGATGGAACATCACCGCCACGCGCACGGCACGCGACAGCCCTTCCCCCACCGCGCCGGGCCAGCTGAAAAGACGGTCCAGAAACGGACTCGCCAGCCGGTGAGAGACCAGCAGCGCACCGTGGTAGAAACCCCACAGGATGAAATTCCAGGCCGCGCCGTGCCAGAAACCGCCGATGATCATCGTCAGCATCAGGTTGCGGTAGGTCCGCGCCGCCGTACCCCGGTTGCCGCCCAGCGAGATATAAAGATAATCCCGCAGCCAGGTGGACAGACTGATGTGCCACCGCGTCCAGAACTCCTGCGGGTTGGTGGCCCAGTAGGGCAGGTTGAAATTCAATACAAACTCGAAACCCATCAATTTCGCCACGCCGCGGGCGATATCGGTGTACCCGGAAAAATCACAATAGATCTGCACCGCGAACGCATAGACCGCCATCCAGGCCGGGAAGCCGGCCACCGCGGTCTGTCCGAAGGTCCGGTCCACCAGCGGGGACAGATTATCGGCCACATAGACCTTCTTAAAGAAACCCCAGCAGATCAGATGCATCCCATCCACCCAATGCTGCCGCGTCACCTGGCGCGGATTCATCACCTGACTCAGCAAATTGTTGGCCCGTTGAATGGGACCGGCCACCAGATGGGGGAAGTACAAGACACAGAGAAGGAAATCACTAAACCGGTTGGTGACATGCAGATGACCGCGATACACGTCGATCGTGTAACTCAACGCCTGGAAGGTGTAAAACGAGATGCCCACCGGCAGAATGATCTGCAGCGTCCAGGGGGAAATATGCCAGCCCGCCGACTCAGCCAACAGGCGGAAATTGTCCTGGAAGAAATTGTAGTACTTGAAAAAACCCAGTAAGGCGAGGTTGGTCACCAAACTCAGTTGCAGATACCACTTGCGGGCCGCGTTGGGCTCATTCCGGGCCCAGGAGGCATCCATGCGAATGGCGCAAAAATAGTCGATACAGGTGGACGTCAGCAGCGGAAACAGGAATCGCCAGTCCCACATGGCATAGAAAAAACAACTCGCCGCTAATAGAAAACGGTTCTGGCCCCGATGCGGCAAAAGAAAATATACGCACAAAACAATCGGGAGAAAAATCAGGAATTCCAGCGAATTGAATAGCATACCGTCGAGAGGAGTCAGTCCGGGGGGCAGCCGAAGTCCGAGGATAGCAGATCCGGTCCCTTTTCCCTCTATCGGCAGGTTCTTTCCACCCATACATAGTCTTTCCCGCCCCGGTAGCGGTAGCATGGTCAAGAATGAAAATACTGTGGGTGAAGGCCGACTTCCTACACCCGACTAATCGCGGCGGCCAAATTCGGACATTGGAAATGCTGAAATGGCTGCACCGGAAACATGAAGTTCATTACGCCGGAATGGCTGAGCCCGGGGAGACCGAGGGCCCCGAGCGCGCCGGGGAGTACAGCTCCCGGCACTGGGTGGTCCGGCACTCGGCCCCCAACCGCCGCTCTCCGCGCTTCCTGCCCCACCTGCTCGAAGGGCTGCATTCCTCCGTGCCGGTTGCGATCTCTCTTCGTAAATCGCTGGAAATGAAAGAGTTGATCTCTCGACTGGTTGGGGAAACCCGCTACGACAGCGTGGTCTGCGATTTCCTTACGCCCGCCATCAACCTCCCCGCGCTCAACCAGGCCGTTCTGTTTCAGCACAATGTGGAAACGATGATCTGGCGGCGCCACGCCGAACAGGCCGCCAACCCGTTGGCCCGTTGGTACTTCGGCCGGCAGGCGCGCGCCATGGAAGAGTTTGAACGCTCGGTCTGCCGCTCGGTTCGCCAGGTGATCGCGGTGTCGGAAACCGACGCCGCCACCATGCGCGGCCAGTTTGGCCTGAGCGAGGTCCCCTGGGTTCCCACCGGGGTCGACACCGCCTACTTCGCCCCCCGGGCCGGCAAAACGCCCGATCCCAAGTTCGACAGCGACCTGCTTTTCCTCGGCTCCATGGACTGGATGCCGAATATCGACGGCGTTCGCTGGTTCGTGGCCGAAATTCTGCCGCGCATCCAGGCGCGCCGGCCCGGCACCCGGCTTACCATCTGCGGCCGCCGCCCCAGCCCGGAAATTGAGCGGCTGGCCAGCGGCAACGATGGTATTACCGTCACCGGCACCGTGGACGACGTACGGCCCTATCTGTGGGGCTCGCGCCTTTCCATCGTTCCGCTCCGCGTTGGCGGCGGAACCCGGCTGAAGATCTACGAGGCGATGGCCGCCGCCCTGCCCGCCGTTTCCACCACCATCGGTGCCGAAGGGCTCACCTATACCGATGGCCTTCATCTGCATATCGCCGACTCCCCGGAGGCCTTCGCGCAGCGCTGCCTGGACCTCCTGCAGGCGCCCGGCGAGGCAACGGCGATGGGAGAGGCAGCCCGCGCGCTAGTCACCGAACATTTTTCCTGGGAAGGAATCAGCGACCGGTTCGCGGCGATTTTAGCCGAGGCTGCGCCCGGCATCCGATAAGAACCTGTGATGGCTTCTTCCGCTCCGCCCTCAAACCTCGACAAAAAAGAAGCCCTCCTGGCAGCGGCGCTGTTGGCGGCCGTCGTCGTCCGCTCCTGGATCCTGCCCATGTTTTCCAGCATTTGGATCGACGAATGGGCCACGTTTTTCATTGGCAGCCAAGGCCTGTCGCGGATGACCGCGTTGGGGCAGACTTTTATTTCCGATCAAAGATTGATCAGTCTTGCCGGCTGGCTCGGCATGCAGGTGGTGGGACAAAACGAGTTCGGGTTACGGCTCTACAGCCTCTTATCGGCGGGCTTCTGCCTGCTGGCCATCTATCAGCTGGGCCGGCGCTGGTTTGGCGCCCGCGCGGCCCTGATGAGCGTGCTGCTGTATCCCTGTTTCCTGGCGGTCTATCAGCAGGTGGCCAACGCGCGCGCCTATATGCTGGCCATGGCGTTTTTCCTGGCCGTGCTGTGGAGTGTGGAACTGTGGCTGGAGCGCAAGCAGTGGTTCTGGTTGCTCGCCGCCGCCGTCTGCGGTTGTCTGCTGGTGGCAACGCACCTGCTGCAAACCATCGGACTGGGTTTGGTGGGATTGCGAATCCTGTGGACCGTCCGGCCTTGGACGCAGTGGATATGGCCGGTGACGGCGCTCGTTCCCGGCCTGGCCATGGCGGCCCATCAGGTGCTCTCCAAGCCGCTGGCAAATCTGAATTACCTGCCCATGCCCTCCGTGGCTACCTTCCTGGAAGCGCTGTTTCCGCAACCGGTGGCGGGCCTGCTGCTGCTGGTGCTCGCTGGTTTGCTGGGGCTGGGACTGGGACGTTGGACCGGGCCTGGGGAGGGAGAGCCAGCCGCTGCCTCACGGATGCGGTATTACATGCTGGCCGCCTGGCTGCTCCCCCCCTTACTGACCTTCGGGTTGACGATCGCCAAGAACACCAGTATTTTCATTCCGCGCTACTATTTCACGGCATTTCCGGCCGCGGCTTGGGTTCTTGGATCGATTCTGGCGCGCATCGAACCCTTTCGCTCGCGCGCGGCGGCAATAACGCTGACGGCGGTAGCCTCCATGGCCATCCTCACCGGATCCGGCTCCCGGCCCAATCCGAACCACGAAAACTGGCGCGAGGCGATCGATACACTTCGTCAGTTGCGCGCCGACCCCGCCGAGCCGATTCTGTTCCATTCCGGCTTTCTGGAAACAGATTTCCCGCAGTGGCGGGATTTCTACAAACCGGGTGGCGCCTGCCATATCATTTTTACGTTCTACCGGTTTGACGGCAAATTCATCGGGTTACCGTATACGAATCACCCGGAGCGGATCGCGGAAGTGACGCCGGAACTGGACGCTACGCTGGCGTCCCATCGGCGGGTCTGGCTGCTGTCGCGCTCCGCGCGCGGCCCGATGATGGACTGGTTGGACAGCTATCTGGCCGCGCGGGGTTGGCGATCGCGAAGTATGGGGCAGTTTGAATCGGTCCGGCTCGATCTTCTGGAGCCGGGACCTAACAAACCGTGAGATCGATAATCGGCCGGCCGGCGGCGTTCAGCCGTTCCCGGTCCGCCGCGGGCGGGTTTTGCGCAATAACGATCACCTCGGCCCATTCCATCATGTCGGTAAACCCGGCCATGTGCCGTTCAATGTGCGGCACCGCCTTCACCAGGAACTGGCGGTTGGCGCCGTAAATCTGGTCCACCTGGATGTGCCGGTCGTAGATGCGCAGATCGCGCCCTTTGCCGATCAGATACTCAATCAGCGATACCACCGGGCTCTCCCGCAAATCGTCGGTGTCTTCTTTGAACGCCAGGCCATAGATGCCAATCCGGCTGGAGGGATGTTCCATCACCCGCGCCGTCGCCCGCCGCAAGTGACTGTCGTTACTGGGCAGTACCGATTCGAGCAAGGGCAGATGCAGGTCCATGCGGGAGGCGCGATAGCACAGCGCGCGCAAATCCTTGGGCAAACATGAGCCGCCAAAGGCGAAGCCCGGCCGCAGATAGGCCGTCGAAATGTTCAGCCGGTCATCTTTGCACAACGTCGCCATGACTTCCGCCCCATCGACGTGCAAACTGGTGCTTAAAGAGCCGATTTCATTGGCAAAGCCTACCTTCAGCGCGTGAAAAGCGTTGCAGGCGTACTTGATCATTTCGGCCGTCCGCAGCGTCACCCGCTGCACGTCGGCGCCCAGCGGCGCGTAGAGCGAGGCCACGGCCTCGGCCGCTTCCGCCGAATCACTGCCGACCACGGTCAGCGAGGGAACCAGAAAGTCCTTCACCGCCGTGCCTTCCCGCAAAAATTCCGGATGGCTGACCACCGTCACCGCCGCGTCGGCCGCAAACACCGGGGCCACGACGTCTTCGCAGGTGCCCGGAAATACCGTGCTGCGGATCACCACCGCCAGCTTCCGCGCCGTCAATCCATTGGCCTGGCGCGCGGCGGCAATCTCTTCCACCACCCGGCGCAACTGCTCCAATCCCAGATTTCCATTCTTTTCCGATGGCGTTCCCACGCAGATCAGCGCAATGTCGGCAATCTGCAAAGCCTCCGCCACGTTCACCGTCGCCGTCAACTGGCCACTCTGCCGGCCTTGCTGAATCTGTTCCCGCAATCCGGGCTCATAAAACGGGGCGTCGCCCCGCAATACCGACTCCACTTTGTGCGTGTCTTTATCGACGCCAATGACGCGGTATCCCATGGCCGAGAAGCAGGCGGCCGATACACAACCCACATACCCCATGCCAAACACAGCCAGTACTGGCGATTCTTTCGTTGTTTCGATCGTCGAAGTTTCCAATGCAGTTCCTTCTTGTTTCATCGGAAGATCCCCCGCCGCCCATTACTCCGGCAGCATCTTTTCGGTTATATCCCCGGTGTTTCACGTAGTTTTCAAAGTATGTCACGCTTCCCGGAGACTGCTACACTTTCAGGGTCTGCGGATTCCATCCCTTCAAGAAGCTTCGTTTCGCCTCCGGCAGGAGGCGGCGAACCTATGGCTTTTCCTGCGGCCCGTGGCGCCCGCCGGGCTGCGCTGGCACCGGCTTCCCTTCCCCGCCCTCCCCGCCCTGCGCACAGCCCTGCGCCAGGACCCGGCGGCGGCGGCCACGCTGCTCGGCCTTGCCGAACGCATCGCCGGCGGCGAGTTGCCCGCGTTCGGCCAGTGGATCCCCGCCCGCGAAGGCATCGCCTGGCGCCGGGACTGGGTCAACGCTAAAAAAACTGGCACCGACTATTTTCGCCGGGTTCCGTACCTGGATTTTCAGCAGGCCGGGGACCATAAGTTCATTTGGGAAATCAATCGGCATCAGCACCTGGTCACGCTCGCCCAGGCCTGGGTGGCGGATGGCAATCCGGCCTGGCTGGAAGCGTTGGAACACCAGTTGGAGAGCTGGTGGGCCCAAAACCCGCCGCAGCGCGGCATCAACTGGGCCAGCGCCCTGGAAGTCGCCTTCCGGGCCTTGAGTTGGATCTGGATTCTGCATTGGACCCACGACGCCCTGCCGCCCCTTCTCCGCCAGAAACTCATTGAGAGTCTTTACCTCCACGGCCGGCATCTGGAAGCCAATCTCTCTGTCTATTTTTCCCCCAATACCCATCTGCAGGGTGAGGCCATCGTGCTCCACGCCATCGGAATGGCTTTGGACCAGAAAAGCTGGCGCCAGACCGGGCACCGCATCGCCGGCGAAGAGTTGCAGCGCCAGGTACTCGCCGACGGGGCTCATTTCGAACGGTCGTCCTACTATCACGTCTACGCCCTGGACTTCTTTCTCTTCCACGCCATCCTCCGCCGCGAAGACGGAGACCCCTGGCGCGATACGCTCCAACGGATGACGCTCTATCTGCGCGGTCTGCTCTCCGTCGACGGTACCATCCCGCTCCTCGGCGACGACGACGGCGGCCGGCTCTTTCATCCCTATGGGAACCGGCGCGGCTTCGGCGCCGCCACCCTGGCGACCGCCCTCTCCTGGCTGCGTCAACCGCTCCCGGCCCTCTCCCCGGCCACCTGGAGCGAACAAGGGTTATGGTGGCTGGGCACACCCGCCCCGGCGGCGGGGGCCGCCATCGATGAACCGGTATCCTGGCGCCACTTCCCCGACTCGGGACTGCTCTGCTGGCACTGGCCGGAGGGCGCGTTGTATCTCGACGGCGGCGGCTTCGGCGCCCTCAGCGCCGGCCATAGCCATGCCGATTCGCTCAGCCTCGTCCTTCGGTACCGCGGCGTCGATGTTCTGCTCGATCCCGGGACGTTTTCCTACATGTCCGGCCAGCGCGACCAGTTCCGCACCTCACTGGCTCATAACACCGTCCACGCCGGCGCCGGCCAGGCCACCCCGGCCGGTCCCTTCTCCTGGCGTTCCCGCCCGGAGGTAGAGTGCCAGGCCAGCCGCGACGGCCAGCACGTCCACGCCGTCTGCCGCTCCGGTGCCGTCACACACTCCCGGCAACTTCACATCCACCAGGACCGCTTCCTGTGGATTCTGGACACCGTCACCGGACCTCCCGGCATGCCGGTCAGCCAGAATTGGCTCACCGCACTGCCGCCGCGGCCGGGCGCCGGGGGGGAGTCGTTTCTGTTGGGCGGGGGCGTCACGCTCGCGCTTGCCGGCGGCGAACCGCAGATGGAGGAGACCGTCCGCAGCCAGGTCTATGGAACCTCCGAACCGTGCTGGCGCGTGCGGCAATCGATCGATTCCCTGCCCTCCTCCGGAACCTGGACGGCGGCGGCGGTCCTGGATCTGGATGGATTGACGGAAGGGCCGCTGCGGTTGTCGGCTGGGGCCAGCGGCGTGGAGTTGGAATGGGGCGGCGAGCGTTGTCGGTTTCAGTCCACATAGTGTATGTAGACTGTGTAGTCCTTTAAGGAGCCGTCCGCAGCCAATCGCCCGCTCCCCTGCCCTCCTCGGGAACGCAGACGGGCGAGGCACTCTTGGTCTGCACGGGTTGACGGAGGGGCCGCTGCGGCTGGCGGCGTGGAACCCAGAATGGGGTGGCTAGCGCTGCCGCTTTAATACTACACAGACTGTGTAGCCTATTTAAACTAAGGCTTATCCGGTAGTCGGTCGTTTCCCTGCCTGTCTCCGGAACTGGAACGGGTGGCGGGTTGCTGGATAAGTGCGGCATAAGGGACGGACCGCCGCGGTCGTCGGCCGTTTCCCTGCCCTCCTCCGAATCCGGTCATACACGGCCGGCGGCGTCCAGGTCGAATGAGACGGCCAGCACTACCTGCTTTAGACTACTTAGTCTGTGTAGTCTATGTAGACATTACAAACCATCTTCGCAGCCGAAAGCGAGAGAAAGGATGGCGTTTCGATTTACCACAACCCATTACGCTACACAGTCTATGCAGTAACTGTTGACTATGCAGTCTCTTTCCCGCGCTTCTCCGCCACGCGCCGGTACAGCGCCTCCCACTGCCGCGATACCGCCGCCCATGTGTACCGCTCCGCCTCTTCTCTGGCCCGCCCGGCGATCCGTGCCGCCAGTTGACCATCAGCAAGCAACCGCAAAGCTGCCGCCGCCATCGCCTCCGGGTCTCCACATTCCACCAACAGCCCCGTGCTGCCTTCTTCCACCATCCACGGTATGCCGCCCGCGTTCGTCGTTACCACCGGCAGGCCGGAGGCGAAAGCCTCAATCAGCGAACCCGGCATGTTGTCGATGCGGCTGCTGTTCAAATACACATCGGCCGCTTCGTACAGTTCCGGCATCTTCGCGTTGGCCACCGGACCCACGAAGCGGACATTCCGCAGCGCCAGCGACTCGGCAAGCGTCTCCAGACTCCCGCGCTCCGGTCCATCGCCGGCCACCGTCAGCGTCGCCTCCGGCACCTGCCGGGAGATCAGCGCAAAGGCCCGTAACGTATTGGCGACATCATAGTGGGCCTCAAAGTTCCGATTGGATAGAAACACCGGCCGCAACGGATCCCGTTTCCTCCAGCGAAACTGATCCAGGCGAATGACGTTCGGAATGGCCTCGGCGGCAAAACCGAATTGAGCAAACACGTCCACAAGGTACCCGCTTGAAACCGCAATGGCCGAAGCCGCCCGGAGCGCCGGATGCGCCGTCCGTGGCCAGTGCGTCAAGTGGTCCAGCGCCTCGCCGCTTCGGTAGTTCACGATCACCGGCGTTCCCATCAATTTTCCCACCCAGATGGCCGGCGCCGGCGCCAGCGCGAACGACCAGTAGGAGGCCGAAAACGTGTGCACCACATCCACCCGCGGAATCTTCCACAACAACTGCGCCACGTAGGCCGCTTCCCGCGCCACGGTACGAACAAATTTGATCCGTGTCAGAAATGACAACGGTCCCAGCGACGGGTCATGAGGTTGAAAGGAAACATCCAACCGCCCGTCCCGCCGGAATTCGTCCAGCATGCGGGCCGCCTGAATTGCCTGGCCTCCCAAGTACCCGCTGGAGGGCGCGGCCAAGAGTACGCGTATTTTAGACTCCATAGTCTACACAGTCTGCATATTCTATAGTAGATGTCTACCCGGCCGACTCCGCCTGGTTCCGCGGCCGGTAACGCCCGTCCTGCGATAGAGCCTCCCGAAACGCCGCCACCAGCCGCGCATCCGATTGCACAACCCGCAAAGCCGCCCGCACAATCAAACTGTCGGTCGGCCGCTCTCCCTGGCTGGAAAGATACGCCGCCAACTCGCGAATCTGCCGCCGGTCGTCCTCATGCAGCCAGAACTGCACCGCCTTTCCCCCTCGCACCACCGCCGGGGCCGTCAAGGGCTCGGCGGGCGCCGCGGCGGGAGGCGTGGCCGGCCGCGCCCGCTGTAAGGCCGCCAGCAAGTCCCCGGCGCGTTTATCGTTCTTCGCCATCGCTCACACTCTCCTTAGACTCACTATACTCAACAGTCTATATAGTGTATCGCGTCCCACCCTCACCCCTTCACCGGCTGCGCCAGCACCGCCAGGGCCACCTGCAACACCTCTTCCCGCGCCGGCCCATCCAACGCCTTCCACCCCTGCGCCACCGCGTGCTGATAACACTCCCGCGCGCTCAACGACGCCCCCAACACCGGCGCCGGCACCATTCGCGCCGTGTCCTCCATCAATCGGCCCAACACCGTCCCCCGCCGGACCTTATTGAATACCAGACGCACCACCGCCCGCGGATTCCGCGATTTCGCAAACGCCACCGCCTCCTCGGCCTCCCACACATCGGCCGGCGCCGGGGAAGTCACCACCAGGCACAAATCCGCGTTCCGGATCGCCGTCGCCATCGCCGCATGCTCCAGATTGGGCGGCGTGTCGTAGATCACGATCTCCGCCCCATCGGCCACCGCCGTTTGCCCCAATACCGCCAGCGCCTTTGTGCTCGTTCCCTGCACATCCCAGTCGATCAGCGACACCGTCCGGCCGGCGTGGCGTAAGGCGGCATACAGCAACAGCGAAAGCGTGCTCTTCCCGACGCCCCCTTTTTTGGCAACCAATGCGATTCGCATGCTATCTCGCATCCTACCCGCCTTGCCTACTCTAGACAAGATGATGAATCTGTGTAGACTATTGAGTCCATTCAGTCTCGCCCTCCGGCCTCCCCCTACTTTTCCACAGATTTATGCTGAAGCACATGCCCCCCGTTCCCCGTGTGCTTCAGCGTAAAAAACACCCCTCTACCGTGTGCTTGACAGTAAAAAGCGTGTGCCTCAGCGTAAATAACGCCCCTTTTTCACCCCCTGGCGTGTGCCTCAGCGTAAGTCCCTCCTCTTCGACCCGGACACCGCCAAATAAGTCCTTTAGAATCAGTGGATTTCATTTACGCTCAAGCACACGGCTTCGGGCCTCGTATTTTCAACAACTTACGATTTTTTACGCTCAAGCACACGGCCGCGAAAATTCTCGGATTTTCAGATTTACGTGTTTTCAATCATTTACGGAGTTTTCCACAGGCCGTTTTTTGCCTATATAAGGAATTGGTTTATGGTTATACCAACCATGGAGAGATCCCGGTCATCCGTGGAGATGGTGGCTTTTGGGGGTGGATGGTTGACCCATGTGCTTCATCGTAAATCGCTGGTAACCCCAGCAGCTTCAGGGTACAAATGGAGGACACGGCGTATCTTGTGACCATCGCAACCCTCGCAAAGCTGGAAAATCTAAATCTTTCGGTTGAGGAAGAGAATCTTGCCGCTATTCCGTTTGCCGTCCTCGAACGCCGCACCGGAAAGCTGATTTCGAAACTCGAATTTCACGGTACCAAAACCCTTCCCGATGGAACGCTGCTGAAAGTCACCTGGCAGGTGCAGGGAAACCCGGAACTCGGTCTGCCCACGGAGCAGGATCTGGATATTCTCGTCGCCCTCGGGGTGTTGACGTTCCGCAACAACTTCGCCAAAACCGTTGTGTTTCAGGGCAGGGAAATCGCCCGCATCCTGGGCATGAACGGGGTGCATGGCAAGTTCTATCAACGCCTGAAGGTGGCCATGGACCGCTTCATCCCGCTGCGTTTCCGTGCACTGGCCGAATCGGAACGCCACGAAGACGTCAACTGGGTGAACGTGTTCCAGGAAGCCAGCTTCATGCTCGACCGCCAGACGGGCCGCTGTGTCGGCTCAGTCACATGGACCGACAAGATCATACAGACCATGGACGCCGGCTTTTTCCGCGTCATCAACGCCAGCACCTACATGCTGCTGAGCGGCATTACGGCCAAACACCTCTACCGCTTCCTCGCTGTCGAGTTTGAACGCACCGATATGCTGCTCATCGACGCGCGTGTGCTGGCCCGCGAAAAGCTCGGCATTCTCAACATGCCGTGTTACCTCTCCCGCCTTTTGCAGACGTTGGAACCGGCCTTTGAACAGCTTGCCGAACAGCGGATCCTCCGCAGTTGGACGGTCATCAACCGCGACGAATGGATGTTGGCGCTACACCGCCATCCCGATTACGTGCCGGAGCGCTACGGTCTGCTGTCTCAACCCCCGCCGCGCCAGGCGCCCAAGCAGAGTCAGGCCGATTGTGTGCGCGTTCTTGAGGAGTCCGGTTTTGCGCCGGCCCTGTTTGCCACCGCCGCTCAGGACCCCGAGCGTTTCCAGATTCTCGAACGCTGCGCCGACATTCTGACCCAACTCCAGGCCAACGACGTCACGCCGGCCGTCTCTCAAAAGCTCTTCCTCCCGGTCTTCGACAACTCCCTCACCGCCCAGGAAGTCGAGGAGCTTCTCGATTGGGCCGAAATCGCCCTCGTCATCAGCGAGCAAAAATGCCGTTCCGGACAGGAACTGAAGAACAAGGCCGGCTGGATCGTGAAGGTCATCAAAGACACCGAGAGCCGATCGAAACTCGTCCCGGCCAGCTCGGTGGCCAACCTGCGCGCCTCCTTCCGCCGCCGCGAGGAATCGATCCGCCGCCGCGCCGCCCAGGATGAACAGATGCAGGTGGTGCTTGAGTATGAGCAGTTCCGCGAGAAGGAAGGCCTGCGCATTTTGGAGTCGATGAGTGACGACCGCCGCCGCGCGCTCCGCGCCGAAAAGCTGGAAACGCTGCGTCACCAGGATCGCTTCCGCCAGTTGAGCGCCGACGTTCTGCGCGAAGAGGCCGATCAACTGCTGCTGCAGGAGATTATGCGCAAACAGGTGGTCTCCTGCGATAAGTGGCAGCTCCGCCGCAAGGTGCGCCAAACGGTGCTCTCCTTGAGCGACGGGATTGAAGTGTGAAGACTGTGGAGTCTGTGTAGTCTATGGTGTCTACACTCTGGCGGGCACTGCGCCGACTCTGCGCCGCCATCGGCCTGCTCTATCTGCTGGTTACGCTGACACCCATGGTTCGCTGGTGGGGGCTGCTCTTGGCCGACAAGTGGACGGACGGTGACGCCCCGGTCCTGATCGTGCTCACCGGCTCCAGCCTCGGCCCGGCCGTCATGGGGGAAAGCTCCTACCGCCGGACTGTCTACGCCGTGCTGGCCGAACGGCAGCATCCCTACCGGGAGATCTGGATCACCGGCGCCGGCGGCACCGAGGCGCCCGTCGCCCGCCTGATGGCCGACTTTCTCGTCTCTCACGGCATCGACCGGGCGAAGATCCACCTGGAAACCGATTCGAAGACCACGCGCGAAAGCGGAGAACGCATTCGCACGCTTCTCAGCGGCGCCGAAGCCGCCCTGCTTTCGAGCGACTATCACATGTACCGCGCCGTCCGCGTCTTTGCGCGGGCAGGTCTTCCCGTCCGGCCGCTTCCGGCGCCCGACGCACTGAAGCGCGCCGAGCACTGGGACCACCGTTGGAGCGCGTTTATTGACCTGACGGCCGAGACCATCAAGATCGTCTACTACCGCGTCCGGGGCTGGATCTAGCGGCCCTTGGGGCGCGCAACACCATGCGGGTACATGCCTGCCGGGAGGCACCTGCTGACCAGTGGGAGATGCCAGCGGCGGCGCCGGGATGGCGATAGCCGGCCAGCAGGTCTCACCCGATTGCGGTTTTGAGGTGGACAACGTTTCGGTCGATGTCATTCGGATCGCCGGAGATGGTGGCCGTGAATCCGATTGCGAGAAGGCCTCTTTGACGGGCCAGCGATCAGACAGCACGAGGCGGCGGTTACCGTTTGACGGTTCCGGCATTTCCTTTCGCGGCGGGGGATGCTGCTGGGGGCGGTCCGCATCGGCCGGCCGGCGTACTCTGGCTTCCGCCTTCGCGCACGATGGAGACACGGCCCGTTTTGCCAACGTCCTTGCCTCCCCAAACCCTCTTCGCATCCCGCGCGCACCGGAGCGCTACCGGGGCTGCAGCTGATACACCCGCCACGGCATATCCCGGCCGCTCACCTCGCCGGCCATCTCCAGCCGCCAGACGGCCCGCCACGGCACGGAGGACGCCTCGGTGGCTGGCAGGACCACAAACAGGGCAGGGAAGCGCCCAGGGAACCGTTCCAGCAAAACCCGTGGCTGCGCCGGATCCATATCGTGCAGGTGGAAAAACCGCACAAACGTGTAGCGGTCCCCAGCGGCCGGGAAATAGACCGGCGCCCCCGATGGATTCACGATCAGACTGCCCGGCGGCGTATGCGCCTCCAGCCACCCGGTCAGCGGGCTGGAGACCGCAATCGGATCCAACGCCGCCCGCCGCCGGGCGTTGGCCACCTGAAAGATACCGGTCAGAATCAATAACGCCGCGGCCAGGGCGGAGGCGGCCGGCAGCCAACCGTCCGGCGCCAGCCGCCGCAGCGCGTAGGCGGCGCAGAGGGGAATCAGGGCGACGTAGAGCGGCAGGGTCAACCGGGTGCTGATGGGGTCAATGAAGGAGATCGACGCCATGCCCAGCAGTACGGCCGAGTAGCAACCCGCCCACAGCAGCAGCAGGCGCATCGGCCGGGAAATCGACAGAGGGGCAATCCGCCGGCTGACGCCCACGGCCACCACCACCAGCGCCACGGCCGGCAGTAGATCCAGCAGCAGAGTGCGGGAGAATGCCACCACATTCAACCAGGCCGGGATATGGGATGGTTCCGAGGCCTTCCCGATCAACCGGCCCGCCAGAACGGCATTGCGGCCGAGCCACGGGCCCAGCACGAGCGTATACCCGGCGCCCAGGGCAGCCACCGCGACCCAGGCATCCAACCGCCGCCGCCGCGGCCACAACCACAGCGCCGCCGCCATCGGCAGGCTCAGGCCGATCCACCGGCACAACGTCGCCAGCCCGGCCAGCAGCCCGGCCACAAACCAGGACCCCGGCCGCGGCCGCGC
>JBIKOG010000187.1:0-14934 GCA_044358225.1 Bryobacteraceae bacterium
GGCGGGCTGGCGGGCGAGTTTAAGTTTGCCGTGAAGAGGTAGCCGATGGCAGAGCTTCGCAGCGGACTGGTGGTGCGGCGGGTGGTGGCGAAGTCGGGATCGGTTGGCTTGGGCGGATGGCTCGGGAACAGGCGATGCGGCGTGGGGCGGATGGTCGTGCGGCGGGCGGTGGCGCGGGCGGGTTGGGTTGGTGTGGGCGGATGGCTCGGGAACAGGCGATACGGCGTGGGGCGGATGGTGGTGCGGCGGGCGGTGGCGCAGGCGGGTTGGGTTGGTGTGGGCGGATGGCTCGGGGTCGGGCGATACGGCGTGGGGCGGATGGTGGTGCGGCGGGCGGTGGTGCCGGCGGGCTCGGTTGGAGTGGGACAGAATGCGTCTCGTCGGGTTGGGATGCGGCTGGGGGTGGCGGACGTGAAGGGTTGGGACGTTGGAGCGAAGCTTGTTTGGAGAAGGGACCGGGCATGATGCGAGTGATCTGGCTATTGGCTGTTTCGGTGATGGGACAGGAGCTATTTACGGGCGCTCCGGTGGAGAAGGAGTTGGCCGGGGGGACTACGCATACGTACCGGTATCCGGTGCAGGCGGGTTTGTTTTTGCACGTGCGAACGCAGCAGTTGACGGGGGATGTGACGCTGACGGTGACGGCGCCGGATGGGGCTACCTTGGGGGAACTGGACCACGCCACAGCCACCGAGTCGGAACGGGCGGATTGGATTGTGCCGTCGACCGGGGAGTACCGGATTGCAGTGAAGAACCCCACGGGACGGGTGGCGCGGTACCGGCTGGAGGCCTCGACACGGACGCCGGACGCGGCCGACCAACATCGACATGCGGCCTATGTGGCGATGGGAGAGGGCGAGGCCCAGTGGGGGCTGAAAACGACCGCCGGGAGACGAACGGCAGCAGGCAGGTTTGACATTGCGGCACGGGAGTGGCTGGCGGCCGTGGAGCCGGCGATGGCGTTGCGGGCGATAAACCGGGCAGCGGTTGCGCACTTCTTCATCAGCGAGCTTCCAGCGGCAAGGCAACGCTATGAAAACGGGCTGCGACTGGCGCGGGAGTTACCGGAGGAGCGCCGGATGTTGGCGAGCCTGTTGAACAACCTGGGGCAGACACGGTTCCGGATGGGAGACCTGGGGGAAGCGCGGAAGTTGACCGAGGAGACGCTGGCGCTGCGGGTGGCATTGGAAGATACGGCCGGCGAGGGGACCGCGCGGAATCAGCTTTCGACGATTTATGCGCGGTTGGGGCTGATGGCGGAAGCGGAAACGAATCAGCGTCTGGCGATTGCGCTGCATCAGCGGACGGGGAGGAAAGAAAACGAGATGATCGCACGGTTGGGGCTGGGGGAACTCCTCATGGCAAACCGGGACTATCAGGCCGCGCTGCAGGTCTGTTCGGAAGTCCTGCGAATGGCGCAGGAGACGGGGAGCGTGGCGAGGGAGTTTGGCGCGTCATCGTCATTGGGACGGACCTATCTGGCAATAGGGGAGCTGGATTTGGCCCGGCACTTTTTGGATAGGGCGGCGGGGATTGCGCGGAAGTTGGGTGCGACGGAATCGCTGGCGGGGGTACTGGCTGGATTGGCGGGGATTCAGATGGCGTTGAAGGACTTTAAGGGCGCGGTTGGGAATCTGGAAGAAAGCGTGGCGTATGCGAGGAAACAGGGGAACCAGTTAACGCTGGGGAACGCGCTGGTGGGGCTGTGCTACGGACTGGTGGAGGCGAAGGAGTGGGAGCGGGCGGGGCCGGTGGCGGAGGAGGCGGTGGCGCTGAACCGGAAGGTAAGCCCGAGTGTGGGATTGCCGCAGGCGCAGGTTTGCGCGGGGACGCTGCAATTGCGGCAGGGGAAGACGGCGGCGGCACGGACGTTGCTGGAGGAGGCGCTGGCGAAGGCGACGACGAAGCAGGTGCAGGTTGGGGCGCTGGATGGGATGGCGGAGTTGGCCGAGGCGGAGGGGCAATTGGTGGCGGCGGTGGGGTATATGGAAGAGTTGGCGACGGCGAGTGAGGAGATGCGGGCGGGGATTGGCGACCAGACGCTGCGGGCGGCGGCGGGTGCGACGGGAGCTGGGCGGGTACGGCGGCATACGCGGCTGCTGATGGCGTTGGGTTATGGGGAGCGGGCGTATTGGGTGAGTGAACGGGCGCGGGCGCGGAGCTTGGCGGAGATGTTGACGGACGCGGGAAGTGGCTCGACGGCGGTGCCGGCGAATGGGAAGACGGCGGAGATGGTGGGGGCGATTACGGGCGTGCAGAAGCAGCTATTCCGGGATGGCATTTCGGCGGAACGGCGGGGCGTATTGCTGGGGGAATTGGCCAAGGCGGAGATGGATTGGGAGTTGTACCGGACGCAGTTTTCGAAGGCAGCCGGGGCGGGCGCGGTGTTGGAACAGCCGGCGTTGGCGGGGGATACAGCGTTGATCGAGTATTCGCTGGGGGACAAGGAATCGTATGCGTGGGTGGTGACGGCGGCGGGAGTGAAGAGTTTTGTATTGGCGGGGAGGGGGGCGATTGAGTCGCGGGTGAAGGCGCTGCGGGAGTTACTGGACAAACCGGTAAATGCGCTGACGGCGGGGCGGTCGATGGCGGCATTTGAGGCGGAGGCGGGGAAGGCGTTTGCGATGGTGCTGGGGCCGTTGGAGGGGGCACTACGGGGGAAGAAGCGAATTGTGATTGTGCCGGACGGGCGGCTGCATTATTTGCCGTTCGAGGTGTTGCCGGGCGTGTTGGCGAAGTACCGGGTATCGTATGCGCCGTCGGCGGCGGCGCTGGCGGCGTTGGAGAAGCGTGGGCGGGCGCGGACGGCGCCAGAGCGGACGTTATTGGCAGTGGCGGATCCGGTGTTGACGGGCGCGGTGGGGGCTGAGCGCGGGTTTGCGTTTACGCAGTTGCCGAACGCGCGGGCGGAGGCTACGGCGATTCGGGGGATGTTCGGCGGGGCGCGGGCGTTGGTGGGCGCGGAGGCGGGAGAGGGGGCGGTGAAGGGCGCGGATTTGGGGGCATACCGGTATGTGCATTTTGCGACGCATGGGTACTTCGATGAAGTGGTGCCGGGGCGAAGTGGATTGGTATTGGGACAGGGGCGGGACGAGGACGGGTTTTTGCAGGCGCGGGAGATTATCGGGATGAAGTTGAATGCCGATGTGGTGACGTTGTCGGCGTGCCAATCGGGGTTGGGGAAGTTGTTGGACGGGGAGGGCGTGGTGGGGTTGTCGCGGGCGTTTTTGTACGCGGGGGCGCAGGGAATGGTGGTGAGCTTGTGGAACGTGAATGACGCGGCGACGGCGGAGTTGATGAAAACCTTTTATGCGGGGATGAGGGCGGGGCTGGGCGGGGCGGAGGCGCTGCGGCGGGCTAAGGTTTCCATGGCGCAGGGCGGGAACCGGGCGTGGCGGCATCCGTACTTCTGGGCGCCGTTTGTTTTTGTGGGAGATGCGGGTAAGTAATTTTTTGTTGATACAGATTGGCGGGTGACTGCACTCTTTCGCATGAGTGCAGCGGCAGTTGGTATTTCCCGGGTTCGTTTGGCGCCTTTGCGGGTTCGGCGGTGCAGCGTGACGTTGCACTATCCGGAGAGCTGGGCGGCGCGGCCGAACCCGATGGCGGTGGAGCTGGGACGGCTGGTGGAGGCGCGGATGGGGGGCCGGTGCGCGCGGGAGTTGGAGGTGGGGTTGGGCGCGAATTGGGCGTTTCCGTTTGCGGAGGGGGAGCGGGCGGAGGTGATCACGCAGCGGTTTGCGGAGTGGGCTTGCGGGGTTCGCGAAGGGGCTTTGGTGGGGGCGTCGACTGGCGAGTATTTGCGGCGGCGGCGGGCGGAGATGCGGGTGGAGGCGTTGGTGGCATTGTTGGAATACGAGTTGGGATGGGCGTTGCCGGCAGAGGTGGATGTGCGGGAGTTGATGGAGGCGGCGGCGGATTGTGTGGCGATTGGGCGGGAGTTGATTGGGCAGGGGGCGTTGGTGGATTGCGTGATGCGGGAGTTTGGGGATGACGCAGGGGAGGCGTTTAAGTGGGTGGCGAGTATGCACACGCGGCAGGTGCGGCGGGTGCGGGAGCTGGAGGGGGCGTTGCTGGAGCGGCATGCGGCGTACCCGATGTTGATGGCGTGGGTGGACGCGTTGCACTGCATGATTTACGGGCTGGCGCAGTGGCACAGCCGGGCGGGGCGGTTCCAAGCGGTGCGGGAGATGGCGGGGTGGAAGATTGCGGTGAACGTTTCTCCGGCGTGTCCGGACCCTTTTGAGCTACCTTGAAGAGATATGGTGAAGAATGTTCTGGGCGGTGTTTTGCAGACTTGTTGCACGGATCCGTTGACTGGTTTTTATCGGGATGGGAAGTGCAATACGGGGCCGGACGATATCGGCAAGCACCATGTGTGCGTGACGATGACGGAGGAGTTTCTGCTGCACCAGGCGTCGATCGGAAACGACTTGATTACGCCGCGGCCGCAGTGGGGCTTTCCGGGGTTGAAGCCGGGGGATTCGTGGTGTGTGTGCACGGAGATGTGGAAGAAGTCGCACGAGGCGGGGATTCGGGCGCATGTGCGGTTGGAGGCGACGCATGAGAATGCGTTGGAAGATGTGACGTTGGAGATGTTGTCGGCTAGTGCGCGGTTGAACTAGAGGGCGTCCCAGTCGTCGATGCCGATGTGGGCTTGACTGAGAATACTGTGGAGGGTGCCTACGGGCACCTCCCGCTTCTTTGGGACCACGGCAAGATCCACGACCGGGCCGCGCGAACGAGCGAACTTCACGTGACTGCCCTTCTGGCTGACTTGGACAAAGCCAGCTGCTTCAAGACGGCGCTTGATTTCGCGGAAGGGTTGCGGGCTAAGCCGCCCCAACCTCTACCTCGATGTAACGCAGCTTGGGAGGGCGGGTGGCTTGGGGAGGCTCGAAGTATAGTTCAAGGGCCTCTTTCAGGTTTGCAAGGGCTTCTTCTTCCGTTTCGCCCTGGCTCGCAACGTCTACTTCGAGACACTGGGAGACAAACCAGTCCCCTTCTTTCCAGACTCTGGCAGGAAATGGGCGCTTCATAGCCTTCATTGTTTCACAGGGGCGATGGGGTTGATGCAGTCAGCTATTGACGGCGGTGACCAGGCGGTCCCAATGGGTATCGAGAAAGCCGTCGACCGCGTACCAGGGCATGGTGTACCAGTCGATGCCATAGCTGAAATCGGGGATTTCTATGGTGGGTTTGGCGGTGTTGTTTTTCAGGTCGCGGGCGGTGAGGGCGGAGTGGAGCGAGGTCCAACTATGAGGCGGCGCGGCGGGGGAGAGGTAGATCTCGAAGTCGCCGCGGACGCGGATGAACTGTAGGCGGAGATCGGTGGTTTCGAGGCAGGCCACGGCGTAGTCGAAGGAGCGGGGGGCGCGGTATTCGGTGGGGCTGTTGGGAATGATTCGGGCGGTGCGTTTTTCGACCAGCATTGGCAGGTTTTGCAGGGCTTCGCGTGCGAATTTGCGGTCAAAGTGTTGAGCGATGAGTTTGTTGAACCAGTTCATGCGTAGGGGTCGGTGCGGATTTTGAGTTTGGCTGGGAGGGGGTCGGGGTCGATGTTGGCGACGGTGGTTCGTTGCTTTGCGGCAACGGCCGAGGCGAGGCCGGCGATCTGGCCGAGGGTCATCCAGACGGGTTCCATGCGGAGGACGGACATCGCCACGTGGGTGCAGGAGAGGGCTACGGGGACCAGGAGATTGTCCAGTTTTCTGGGGAGCATGGCGCCGTAGGGGACCTGGCCGGGTTGGGCGGGGCCGAAGGCCTTTTTCGGGTACCAGAGGACGCCTTCCATGAAGCCGTCGACGGCGTAGCGGCGGTCGTGGCAGGGGTGGACGTCGAAGCTGTGTTCGCCGATGGCTATTGGATTTTTTACCTTGGGGGTTCGGCCTGTTTTGGGGTCGACGGTGAAGTTGTGCTGGGTGACGAGGGCGCGGCCTTCGATGCGGCGGCCTTGTCGGACATAGATCTGCCAGGGCCAGTTTCCGTTGGCGGGGAATTCGTCTTTGGGGAGGCCCAATGGGGCTAGATTGGCGCGGATGGCGCTGGGCACACGGAGATCGTTTTGGAGGAACCAGAGCAGGCCGGCGACGTGGGTGACGTGGAAGCGGGCGAGGCGGGCGCGGTGGTGGCGGTTGGCTTCGGGCCAGGTCCAACTGGCGCCGGGGAGATTGGCGCTCGTGAGGGCTTCGATGTTGCCGTTCATTTGGAACTTGCGGTGGGGGAGCTGGGTGCCTCGGCCCCATTTAGTGACGCGACCGGATTCGAAGTCGTCGAGTAACGGGAGATAGTCGGGGAGGTGTTGTTCGTAGGTCTGGGGTTTGGTGATGGGGACGCGGTTTTTGGGGCCGTCGGTGAAGATGCAGCGGGCGCAGAAGGCCTGGATGGCGGGGGAGGCTTCGCCGGTATCGGGCGTCATGATTTGCTGGCCGGTGTGCCAGTTCATGTAGTGGATGCCGGCGAAGCGTTCGCCGTGTTCGGCTCGGGATTCGCGGGCTACTTTGTAGGGGACGTTGGCGGCAGCGGCAAGATCGCCTTCGTAGGTGCCGTCGATGAAGGTTTTGGCGATGTAGGTTTGGCCGTTGAGGACTACGTTGGTGATTTGTCCGTTGGCGGTGTTGGCTTGGGTGAGATGGTGGGCGGGGAGGTGCGTCAGGTTGGGTTCGGATTGCACCATTTTGCTGAAGGCCGCTTCGGCGACGGAGGGTTCGTAGAACCAGCCGTCTTTGGTGAGGGCGTATTCGGCGGGGTTGTTCGAGAGGGTTCGCTGGTAGTGGGCGCGGACGAGCGAGATGAACTCGGCGACCTGGCCGCCGAAGAGTTCGGTGCGGACGGCGTCGGTGGTGGAGAGGCCGCTGGCAGCCATGCCGCCGAGGTTCGACTGGGGGCAGGCAAGGATGACCTTTAGGCCTTGGCGGGCGGCTTCGACGGCGGCGGTGATGCCGCCGGGGGTGGAGCCGTAGACGAGGACGTCTGTGACGGTGGGGGGCGCGGGGGCTAGGGCGAGGGTTGTCGTTAGGAATTCGCGGCGGCGGATCACGTTTTTACGGTAGCGCGAGGGCGACCAGTTCGGCAGGAACGCCGGGGGCTCCGACGGCGACGACGATGTACTGGCGGCCGGCGACCATGTAGCTCATGGGGTTGCCGGTGGCCTGGCCGGGAAGTTCGATTTCGTGGAGCGTTTGGCCGGTTTGTTTGTCGATGGCGCGGAAGGTGTTGCCTCCGCCGCCGGCCAACGGGTTGAAGAGATTGGGGCCGTCGGCTCCGAAGAGGAGGGTTTTGGTGACGAGCAGGGGCGAGCGGCTGGGGCGGCCGGTGTCGCCGATGTTGATGCCCTTCAGGGCGGGGTGGTTCTTGATGTAGTCCGGCGGGGCGCCGTTGGGACGCATCCAGAGATGCTGGCCGGTGTTGAGATTGATGGCCGTGATGCGGCCCCACGGGGGCTTGACGATGGGCAGGCCTTGGGGGCCCATGTGGCCATCGGGGACGGCCCAGACGGATTGTTTGGCGGCGTCGCGAGGAGCGTCGGCACTGCCTTTGAAGCCGCCCAACGATTGGGCGATGCCGGCGCCGACGTAGGCCATGTCGGTCTGTTTTGGATCGGCTGGGGCGACGGCGTAGGTGGCCGGATTCGTGACGCTGGAAACGTAGAGGGTGGCGGTTTCGGGGTCGAGGGCGCCGCCTTGCCAGTTGGCGCCACCCAGGTGGGAGGGGAGGGTGAGGGTGGATTTTTTGCCGTTGGCGCCGGCGAGGATGGGGGGCGTGAAGAGGGGGCTGAGTTCGTAGTCGCTCGCGATTTTGCGGGCTTCGGATTTGAGGGCGGGGGTGAAGTCGATCAGGTCGTCGTCGGTGAAGCCCTGGCGGTCGAAGGGCTTGGGAAGAGTTGGGAAGGGTTGGGTGGGCGAGCTTCGCTCGCCGGGCACTTTGGATTGCGGGACGGGGGTTTCGATGATGGGCCAGACGGGTTGGCCGGTGACACGGTCGAAGACGTAGGTGAAGGCTTGTTTGGTGACTACGGCTACGGCTTTGATGCTTTTGTTGTTGACTGTTATGTCGGCGAGGATGGGGGCGGCGGTGACGTCCATGTCCCAGAGGTCGTGGTGGACGATTTGGTAGTGCCAGACGCGGCGGCCGGTGCGGGCTTCGAGGCAGACGATGGAACTGGAGAAGAGATTATTGCCGGGGCGGTGGCCGCCGTAGAAATCGCCGGTGGCGGCTTCGACGGGGATGTAGACGTAGCCCAGTTGTTCATCGCCGGTGAGAGGGGCCCAGGCGCCGGCGTTGCCGGTGTATTCCCAGCTTCCCTGCTCCCAGGTTTCGTTGCCGGGTTCGCCGGGGTGGGGGATGGTGCGGAAGGTCCAGAGTTTGCGGCCGGTGCGGACGTCGAAGCCGCGGATGTGGCCGGGGACGTTGGTTTTGGAGATGGGCGCGGTGCCGGCTTGGAGGGCGGCGCCGACGACGATGGTGTCGCGGATGACGATGGCCGGGGAGCTGGAGCCGATCTGGCCGGGCTTGACGACGGCGCGGTCGAGGCCCTGGGTGAGATCGATGATGCCTTTGTTGCCGAAGGATTCGATGGGGCGACCGGTCTTGGCGTCGAGGGCGATCAACTGGAAGCCGGGGGAGATGAGGAGGATGCGGGACTGTTTGCCGTCGGACCAATAGGCGAGGCCGCGGTTTTGTTGGCGGGCGACGCTCGAGCCGCGGTCGCCTTCGTCGAGGCGGTACATCCAAAGGGTTTCGCCGGTTTGGGCATCGATGGCAGCGGCGTCGCGACGTGTGCCGGCGGTGACGTAGAGGACGCCGTTAATCATCAGTGGCGTGGCTTGCCAGTTGATGTCGGGTTGCTTGCCGAAGTTTTGGGCTTTCCAGCGCCAGGCGATTTGGAGTTTGGCGACGTTGGCTTTGTTGATCTGGTCGAGCGGGGTGTATTTTTGCGTGGCGGCGTTGCCGCCGTAGAAGGGCCAGTCAGCTTGTTGGTTGGACTGATTTGGGGTGGTGGATTTGAGGCCCAATATGTAGGCGGCGATGGCGGCCGATTGCTGCGCGGAGAGACGGCCGGGGGCTTCGGGCGGCATCGTCTTTTGAATACGCGCGGTGAGGGATTCGAGGCTGTATTTCTGGCTGCGGAGGGTGGGCGCGCCTTCGCCGCCGGCGAGATTTTCGCCATGGCAACGGGCGCATTCCTCTTTGTACGGACGGTCGCCGGGGTGGGGCTGGGCGATCAAAGAGCAGGCTAGCGCCAGGAACGGGAGACGCTTGGTCATTCGGCACTACTGTATCAAGTGCTATTCGAAACGGAGGGCTTCGATGGGGTCGAGCGCGGCGGCTTTTTGGGCGGGGTAGTAGCCGAAGAAGATGCCGATCAACATGGAGACAATGGCGGAGCCGAACATGGCGGCGGGGGAGAGCGATTGGGCCCAGCCAAAGGCGTAGCTGAGGCCGTAGGCGGTGGCGATGCCGACTACGATGCCGGTGAGGCCACCGAGGAGGCCGAGGACGAGGGACTCAATTAAGAACTGGGCTTGGACCTGCTTGGCGCGGGCGCCGACGGCCATACGGATGCCGATTTCACGGGTTCGTTCGGTGACGCTGACGAGCATGATGTTCATGATGCCGATGCCACCGACGAGCAGGCTGACGGCGGCGATGCCGCTGAGGAGCATGGTCATGACCTTCGATGTTTCGGCGGCGGTTTCGGCGACGTCGGAGAGATTTCTCACGGCGAAATCGTCCTCCTGGCCGGCGCGGAGATTGTGGCGGGCGCGGAGGAGGGTGGTGACGTCGCGGACGGCGTCATCGGTTGCGTCCTGGCTGACGGCGGAGAGTTGGATGGAGGAGATGTAGTTTGTGGCGAGGAGCTTTTTCATGACCGTGGTGTAGGGCATGAGGAGGGTGTCGTCCTGGTCCTGGCCCATCTGGCTTTGGCCTTTGGATTGGAGGACGCCGATGACGCGGAAGGTGAGATTGCGCACGCGCATGGTTTGGCCGACGGGATCCTGGCCGGGGAAGAGAGCGTTGGAGACTGTCGTGCCGATGACGGCGACGCGGGCGGCGGAGCGGACATCGGCATCGGTGAAAAACTGGCCTTGGGAGACGGCGCGGACGCGGATGGAGGGGTAGCCGACGTCGACGCCTTCGGCGCGGGTGGTCCAGTTCTGGTTGGCGGCGACGAGGGGGACGCCGGCGGTGATGGAGGGAGTGCCGGCGGCGATGGAGGGAACGTCGCGGAGGATGGCGGTGAGGTCGTCGGGGGTGAGGGTGGTGGAGGTACCTGCGCCGCCGCGCATGCCGCCGCTGCGCTGGCTGCCGGCCTGGACGATTAACAGGTTGGTGCCCATGCTGGAGATCTGATCCTGGACGAGCTTCTGGGCACCCTGGCCGAGGCTGACCATGGCGATGACGGAGGCGACACCGATGATGATGCCGAGCATGGTTAGTGCCGAGCGGGCCTTGTTGCGGGCGAGGGCGCGGATGGCCATTTTGAAGATTGCGGCGATCATTGGAATGCCTCTTCGAGTTGGGTGGTTTGGGGGGCGGCGGCGAGTTCGACGGCGGCGTTGCGGCGTTTGCGGACGGGTTGATCGAGGATGATCTGGCCGTCGCGCATGACGACGATGCGCTTGGCGTATTGGGCGATGTCGGGTTCGTGGGTGACGACGACGATGGTCATGCCGTTGTCGTTCAGGCGCTGGAAGATGGACATGATGTCGATGGAGGTGCGGCTGTCGAGGTTGCCGGTGGGTTCGTCGGCTAGGAGCAATGCTGGCTCGTTGACGAGGGCGCGGGCGATGGCGACGCGTTGTTGCTGGCCGCCGGAGAGCTGGTTGGGCTGGCTTTCGGATTTGTCGGCGAGGCCGACGATGCGGAGGGCTTCGAGGCTGCGGCGGAGACGATCGGCGGCGGGGACGTTGGAATAGATGAGCGGGAGTTCGACGTTTTCGGTGGCACTCGTTCGGCGGAGGAGGTTGTAGCCTTGGAAGACGAAGCCGATTTTGTGGTTGCGGATGTCGGCGCGTTCGTCTTTGGAGAAGTTGGAGACGTCGACGCCGTCGAGGAGGTACTGGCCTTTGGTGGGGCGATCGAGGCAGCCGAGGATGTTCATGAGCGTGGATTTGCCGGAGCCGGAGGTGCCCATGATGGCGACGAAATCGCCGGAGGCGACGGTGAGGGAGACGCCGCGGAGAGCGTGGACGCGGACGTCGGTGGAGTCGTAGACCTTGTGGATGTTGTCGACCTGGATGACGGTGGGCATGGCTAGATCAGGTCCTTCCTATTTGGAGGGTGCGATTGCGGGTTTTGGGGACACACGGGCTACGGTCGCTGGTGCTCCCTGCGCCACGTATGTCCCCGGAGAGAGGTGCCGCTGCGAGCGGGGGACATACACCCTGGCACCTACGATGGGTCGAGAGTTGCACTAGAACCTCTTGCCTCTGGGCGCGGCTGGCGTGGCGCCGGGGAAGGTGCCGGTGGCTTGTTTTTTCTGTGTGCCGGTGGCGGCTTGGGCAGCGGTGGTGGTGGCGATGCGATCGCCTTCTTTGAATGGCGATTCGAGGAGCTCTGTGGAGACGCCGTCGCTTAAGCCGGCCTTCACTTTGATGGGCTGGAGCTGGCCGTCGGGGGCGAGTTGCCAGAGGGTGGAGCCGCGGCTGGAGGCTTTGGCGCGGAAGGCGGCGTTGGGGACGAGGAGGACGTTATTGCGTTCGTTGACGGTGGCGGTGATCGTCGCTGTCATGCCGGGTTTGAGCTGGAGTTTGGGGTTGGCCACTTCGACGACGGCGGTGTAGGTGACTACGTTTTGGACCACCGTGGGGGCGAGGCGGATTTGCGAGATGCGGCCGGAAAAGGTTTCGCGGGGGAAGGCGTCGACGGTGAATGTCACGGCGCTTTCGGGGCTGAGTTGGCCGACGTCGGCTTCATCGATATCGGCGAGGACTTGCATCTTCGTTAGGTCGTTGGCGATGAGGAAAAGGGTTGGGGCCTGGAGGCTGGCGGCGACGGTTTGGCCAACGTCAACGTTGCGGGAGATGACGACGCCATCGATGGGGGCGCGGATGATGGTGCGGTCGAGATTGACGGCGGCGACTTCGACGGCGGCGCGGGCTTGGGTGGCTTGGGCTTTGGCTTGTTCCAGTTGCGACTTGGCGCTTTCGGCTTGCGCGACGGCCTGAGCATATTGGGCGGCGGCTTGCGCCTTCTGGGCGAGGGACTGGAGGCGGATGGCTTCATCGGTTTGCGCCTGGCGGGCGGGGGTGACGCCTTCTTTCACGAGGCGGAGGGTGTTTTGGTAGGCGCGTTCGGCTTCGAGGACGACGGCGTCGACACGGTCCAGATTTGCCTTGGCGGAGAGGACGCCGGCCTGCTGGCTGTTGGCCATGTTTTGGGAGGAGGCGGCGTTGGCTTCGGCGGCGGCGAGGCTGGCTTTGGACTGTTTTAGCTGGGCGTCGATTTGGGAGGGGTCGAGGCGGGCGATGATCTGGCCGGCTTTGACGCGGCTATTGAAATCGGCATGGAGTTCGGAGACGGTGCCGGAAACTTGGGTACCGACTTGGACGGTGGTGACGGCTTGGACTTTGCCGGTGGCGGAGATGGTGAGGCGGATGTCGCCGCGGCGGACTTCGACGGTGGGGGTGACGGGGACGGCGATTTTGCCGAAGTATTGCCAGGCGGCGTAGGCGGCGGCGAGGATGACCAAGGCCAGCGCGGCGGCGAGCCACCAGCGGCGGGGGGGCTTGGGGATGGCTGGCGGATCGATGGTGGGTTTAACGGCGATGGCTTCGAGGGTGGGGGTACTCATGGCGGGGCTACTCCTTGGCTAATTCGAGTTTGCGGCTGGCAGGTTAAGGGGTTGTGTGGAACGGGGGGCGGGATTGTAAAAGTTGCGTAAAGACGGGCGTTTCGCGATTAGGATGGAGGTGTGAGCGCACGCCTTTTGCTGGTGGACGATGATGAGAAACTGGCGCGCCTGTTGCGCGACTATTTGCAGCAGTTCGGCTATGAGGTGGACACGGCGCACGACGGGCGGAAGGGGCTGGCGATGGCGCTGGAGGGGGCGTACGCGGCGGTGATCCTGGACGTGATGCTGCCGGGGTTGAACGGGTTTGACGTGTTGCGGGAGTTGCGGCGGGAATCGCAGGTGCCGGTGTTGATGCTGACGGCGCTGGGGGATGAGCCGGACCGGATTGCGGGGTTGGAGATTGGCGCGGACGACTATTTGCCGAAGACGTTTTCGACGCGGGAGCTGCTGGCGCGGCTGCGGGCGGTGATTCGCAGGTCCATGGTGACGGCGGGGCGGGGAGCGGTGGAGGGGGAGGCGGCGGTGGTGGTGGGCGGGTTGTACATCGACCCGGCGACGCATACGGCGACGCTGGATGGGCAGGCGATGACGTTGACGCCGATTGAGTTTGAGATGTTGCTGGCGCTGGGGCGATCGGCGGGGCGGGTGAAGACCAGGGAGCAGCTTTTGCTGGAGGTGGCGGAGCGAGATTTTGAGTCGTTTGACCGGTCGATTGACGTGCACATTTCGGCGCTACGGAAGAAGCTGGGGGATGATTCGAAGGCGCCGCGGTTTATTGAGACGATTCGCGGGACTGGGTACCGGATGCGATTGCCATGAGACCCCTGTCGCTGCGGGCCAAGTTTGCGCTGCTGGCGTTGCTGAATGTGAGTTTGTTGGGCGTGGTGTTTTTGTTGTTTGCGCGGCACCAGTTGGGGCAGGAGTTTCAATCGTTTTTGATGTCGACGGCGCGGGAGAAGATTGTGGCGGTGTCGCGGCAGTTGTCGCTGGATTTGGCGGGGGTGGAGGAGGGGCAGAGGGACTTTGTGCTGGGGCGCTATGCGGCGGCGTATGGGGTGGAGTTCCGGCTGTACGATAGCGAGGGGGCGCGACTGGCGGGGCCGGATTCGACATTACCGGCGGAGGTGGCGGGGCGATTGGTACGGCCAGCGGGTCCGGCCGTGCCACCGCCGCGGGCGTTGACGGGATTGGGGCCGCCGCCGTTTTTGATCGAGGCCGGAGGGATGTATTGGACCGGGGTGCGGATGGCGCTGCCGGGGGCGGATTTACGGTCGACGACACGGGCGACGCTGCTGCTGGTTTCGCCGACTTTGTTCAGCAATCCGTTCTTTTTTGAGTGGGAGCCGTGGCTGGCGATTCTGTTGACGGCGGTGGCGGTGACGGGGCTTTGCTGGTTCCCGTTGGTGCGGGGATTGACGCGGGATATTCGCAAGATGACGGTGGCGACGGCGGCGGTGGCGGATGGGCATTTTGACGTGGAGCTGGACACGAAACGGCGGGATGAATTGGGGAGGTTGGGAGGGTCGATCAACCAGATGACGGGACGGCTGCGGGATTACGTGAACGGGCAGAAGCGGTTTCTGGGGGATGTGGCGCATGAGCTGCGATCGCCGTTGGGGCGGATGCAGGTGGCGTTGGGGATTTTGGAACGGAAGTGCGCGGAGCCCGATTATGTGCGGGATTTGCAGGAGGATGTGGAGTTGTTGTCGGGGTTGACGACGGAGCTGTTGACGTTTGCGCGGTCGGAGTTGAAGCGGGAGCCGGTGACGTTGGGGCCGGTGGATTTGCGGAAGGTGGTGGAGCATGCGGCGCAGGTGGAGGGGGCGTCTGTAACGATTGATATTGCTGGGGCGTTGACGGCGATGGGCGAGGAGCATTTGTTGTTTCGGGCGATTTCGAACTTGCTGCGGAACGCGGTGCGGTATGGGGGCGGGGAGATATTGGTGACGGGGCGGCGGGAGGGGGATGGGGTGGTTTTGACGGTTGCGGATCGGGGGCCGGGGGTGCCGGAGGAGGCGTTGGAGAAGATCTTTTCGCCGTTCTTCCGGCTGGATTCGGCGCGGGACCGGAAGAAGGGCGGGACGGGATTGGGGTTGGCGATTGTGCGGAACTATGTGGAGATGTGCGGGGGGCGGGTG
>JBIKOG010000188.1:0-14926 GCA_044358225.1 Bryobacteraceae bacterium
ATCATTTCTTCGGAGAAATAATCATCCTGCGGAGTGTCCGCGTCTTCAGGAGCGGGCGGGCCTGGTATGCCGGGCCGTCCATGCTCGCCACCTGTCGCGTGACCGCCCGGGCGGCCCGCGGTTGCGGGAACTACTTCATCCGGGGTCGGAAATTCGGGATTGTTTCCCATTGCCTGTTCTCCGTGCACGGCATTGGGACCTTCATTCAATCCCGTGGAACAACTAGACCCCGCTGCCGGCCGCAAAAAATTCGCTCCGCCGCAAGGAGGAGGAGCGCAAAGTTACTTGGAAACTATAGCGGATTCAATGAGATATGTCAACGCTGCCATTGCCGCGTCTCACAGGAGTTTCCAATTTCAGGCTAATCTTTCGCCTCACATTAGCCGATGAAGTACTCAGGAGCAGTTGGTGCTAGACGTTTCTGTCCATTCTCATTCCTTACCGCCGCTCAATGGGGATGCCGCCGCACCACCCCCTCCCTCCACGTCCTTGGCCCCATCTTTAACGATGCAGGACATCCAGCGTGCGCACACCCGCATGCTCGCCGCGCTCAATCACGAAATCCGTACCCCGCTTACCGGCATCCTGGGCATGTCCGATCTCCTTCTGGAGTCCTCCCTCAGCGCCGAACAGCGCGAATACGTCCAGTCCACCCGTATGTGCGCGGAAAGTCTCCTCGAATCGCTCAGCAACGCCCTCGAATACGCCTCCGTCATGGCCGGCCAGTTGCAACTCTCTGAATCCGCGTTTCATCTCCACGAAGTCATCCGCGCCTCCGTCGGCATCATGCAGACGCGCGCCGAAGCCCGCGGCATCCTTATCCAGCTCCTGGCCGAATCCGCCGAGCCGAACTCCCCCGAAGTGGTCGTCGGCGACGCCGTTCGCCTCCGCCAGGTCATCAGCATCCTCCTTTCCCACGCCATCAATAGTTGTATCCAGGACGAAATCACCGTCGCCGTCTCCAGCTTCTGCATGCAGCCCGATCGTAAGCTCATCCTTACTGTCAGCGTCGGCGACAACGGACCGGATCTCCCCTCCGCAAAACTCAACCAGCTCTTCGCCCCCCCGGAAACCGATGGCTACAGCCACGCCCGCCTGGAATTGGGCCTCCCCCTGGCTTTCCAATTGGTGCGCGCCATGGGCGGACACCTCGAAGCCGAAGCCGTCCGCGGCGCCGGCATTCTCCTCACCGTCACGCTCCCGCTCCGCGTACCCGAACACAGCATCGAATCCGGTATCCGCCAAAGCGCCGCCCCGCCTCTTCGCCCCCAGATTCTCCTGGTCGAAGACAACGACGTCGCCCAGCGTTTCATGCGCACCGTCCTCGAACGAAAAGGATACGACGTCCGCATCGCCTCCAGCGGCGCCGAAGCCGTCAATGCCGTCAATGCCGCCCCGTTCGATCTCATCCTAATGGATGTGCAGATGCCGGAAATGGATGGCCTGGAGTGCACCCGCCTCATTCGCAAGCTCCCGGCCGGGCAGACCGTCCCCATCGTCGCCTGCACCGCCAACACCGCCTACGAAGTTCGCCACGAATGTATGGAGGCCGGAATGGACGATTTTCTCTCTAAACCCGTCCATACAATGGAGCTCGTCGAGGTCGTTAAGAAGTACATTTCCGTGGCGTAGCCTAGCCCCATGCGATAATCAGACAGTAAATGTCTGATCCGAAATCCCGCCGTGAGGCCTTATACGACGCCCTGGCGTCACGCATTCTCGTTCTCGATGGTGCCATGGGTACCGAGATGCAACGCTGCAATCTGCACGCCCATGACTTTGGCGGCGCGCAGTACGAAGGGTGCAACGAAAACCTCGTCCTCACCCGCCCGGACGTCGTCCTGAAAGTGCATCGGGACTATCTCACCTCCGGATCCGACATCATCGAAACCAACACGTTCGGCTCCATGCCCGTCGTGCTGGCTGAATATGGTCTGGAATCAAAGGCTTACGAGATCAGCGCCACCGCCAGCCGCCTCGCCCGCCAGGCCGCCGACGAGTTCTCCACCCCCGAAAAACCCCGCTTCGTCGCCGCCTCCATCGGGCCCACGACGAAAATGATCGCCCTCACCGGCGGCATCACCTTCGACGAACTCACCGACAACTACTACGAACAGTTCCGCGGCCTCATCGATGGCGGCGCCGACATCTTATTAATCGAGACCTGTCCGGACACCCTCAACGTCAAGGCCGCCCTCCGCGCCCGCGAACGCCTCGTCAAGGCCCTCGGCCACCCCATCCCCACCATGGTCTCCGGCACCATTGAGATGATGGGCACCATGCTCGCCGGCCAACCCGCCGAAGCCCTCTACACCTCCGTCGCCCACGCCGACCTCCTCTCCATCGGCCTCAATTGCGCCACCGGCCCCGAATTCATGACCGACCACATCCGGTCGCTCAACGAAATCGCCGAAACCCGCATCTCCTGCTACCCCAACGCCGGCCTCCCCAACGAGGAAGGCAAATACCTCGAAACCCCCACCTCCCTCGCCTCCCAGCTCGAACGCTTCGCCGATAACGGCTGGCTCAACATCGTCGGCGGCTGCTGCGGCACCACCCCGGCCCATATCAAGGCGATCGCCGACATGGCCGCCGGCAAAAAGCCCCGCGCCAACAAGGCCCGCGCCCACCGGACCTATTTCTCCGGCATCGATCTCGTCGAAGCCGAAGACTCCAACCGCCCGTTGATCGTCGGCGAACGCACCAACGTAATCGGCTCCCGCCTCTTCAAAAACATGATCGCCGAAGAGAAGTGGGAAGAAGCCACCGACATCGCCCGCCGCCAGGTCCGCAACGGCGCCCACGTCATCGACGTCTGCCTCCAGTCCTCCGACCGCGAAGAAATCAACGACATCCCTTTCTTCTACGACCTGCTCGTTAAGAAGATCAAAACCCCCATCATGATCGACACCACGGACCCCAAAGCCGTCGAACTGTCGCTCAAATATTGCCAGGGCAAGTCGATCATCAATTCCGTCAACCTCGAAGACGGCGAAGAGAAGTTCGAACTGATGTGCCCCATCGCCAAGTCCTACGGCGCCGCGCTCGTCGTCGGAACCATCGATGAGGACCCCATCCAGGCCCAGGCCTTCACCCGCGAACGCAAACTCGAAGTCGCCCAGCGCTCCGTCGATCTCCTAACAACCAAATACGAGATCCCCGCCGAAGACATCATCATCGATCCCCTCGTCTTCCCCTGCGCCACCGGTGACGAAAACTACATTGGCGGCGCCGTCGAAACCATCGAAGCCCTCCGCCTCATCAAAGCCAACATCCCCTACGTCAAGACCGTCCTCGGCGTATCGAACATCTCCTTCGGCCTCCCCGCTGCCGCCCGCGAAATCGTCAACTCCGTCTTCCTCTATTACTGCACCAAAGCCGGTCTCGATCTAGCCATCGTCAACGCCGAAAAGCTCGAACGCTTCGCCGGCATCCCCGAACACGAACGGCGCCTAGCCGAACACCTGCTTTTTAACTCCCCTCCAATCGACGTTCCGGCCGATCACGCCCAGTTCGAACTCCTCCAAAATGTGCCCGACGACTGGCGCCAGCAGCCCAAAGAACAGCGCGCCGCCGTCAACCAGTTCCACATCGCCGCCATCACCGATCACTTCCGGAAAGCCGCGCCCAAGGTCAAAGCCAAAGCCGCCGACCTCCCGCTCGACGAACGCCTGGCCAGCTACATCATCCAGGGTTCGAAAGACGGCCTCGTCGAAGACCTCGACCGCAAACGCGCCGAAGGCGCCAACCCGCTCGACATCATCAACGGCCCTCTCATGGCCGGCATGTCCGAAGTAGGCCGTCTTTTCAATAACAACGAGCTGATTGTTGCAGAAGTACTTCAATCGGCCGAAGCCATGAAAACCGGTGTCGCCCACCTCGAACAGTTCATGGAAAAGGCCGATACCGCCGCCCGCGGCAAGATCGTCCTCGCCACCGTCAAAGGCGACGTCCACGACATCGGCAAGAACCTGGTTGAAATCATCCTCGCCAACAACGGCTACACCGTCGTCAATCTCGGCATCAAGATCCTCCCGGAAACCCTCATCCAGGCCTACCGCGAACATAAACCGGACGCCATCGGGCTCAGCGGCCTGCTCGTCAAGAGCACCCAGCAAATGGTCATCACCGCCGACGATTTCAAAACCGCCGGCATTAACGTCCCCCTCCTGGTCGGCGGCGCCGCCCTCAGCGAAAAGTTCAGCAAAACCCGCATCGCCCCGGCCTACTCCGCCCCCACGTTCTACTGCAAGGACGCCATGACCGGCCTCCGCATTATGAACGAAATCACGGACCCGGCCACCCGCGAAGCGGCCCTCGCCTCCGCCACCTGGCATGAAGGCGCCGAAGCCGCCCCCGCCCCCGCCGAAGTCGTCAACACCTCCGAACACCGCTCCACCAAGGTCAATATCGACCTCCCCATCCCTCCCGCGCCCTACTACGACCGCAAAAAGCGCGACGTCCCCCAGCTCGCCGAACTCTGGAGCTACATCAACCCGTTCATGCTGTTCGGCCGCCATCTGGGCTTCAAAGGCAACTTCGAAAAGTTGCTGGCCGAACGCGACCCCAAGGCTCTCGACCTCTTCCATCAGGTGGAAGAAGTGAAGCAGTGGGCCGCCAGCTTCATGAAGGTGCGCGCCGTGTGGCAGTTCTTCGAAGTGGAGCGTCACGGCAACGCCATTAACCTCTACGCCCACCAGGGCACGGAACCCATCCACACCTTCCAATTCGGCCGCCAGCCGAAAGAAGACGGTCTCTGCTTGAGCGACTACATCCTCCCCGTCGCCGACGACGGCCGCCGCGATCACATCGCCCTCCTAGTCGTCACCGCCGGCGAAGGCATCCGCGAACGCTCGGAAGAATGTAAAGCCAAGGGCGAATACCTGAAAGCCCACGCCCTCCAAGCCCTGGCGATCGAAACCGCCGAAGGCGCCGCCGAGTGGCTGCATCGCCGAATCCGCGAAGACTGGGGCTTCCCCGACGCCCCGACGATGACCATGCAGGAGCGCTTCACCAGCCGTTACCGCGGCAAGCGTTACAGCTTCGGCTACCCCGCCTGCCCGAATCTCGACGACCAGCAAGGCATCTGGAAACTCATCAGCCCCAATGAAATCGGCGTCGAACTCACCGAAGGGATGATGATGGAACCCGAAGCCAGCGTCAGCGCCCTGGTCTTCCAACACCCCGACTGCGCCTACTTCACGGCCACCTCCCTGGAGACCCCCGAAGCCTAGTGCCGCCAGTGACCCGAAAAGTCGTAGCCGTCATCGACGATCTCTTTTTCACCGTCAAAATAATGGACGCCGCCAAACGCGCCGGCCTGGAGATCGTCTTCGTCAAAGAGGAAGAGAAAGCGTGGGAGCTCGCCCAGGAGCTCCCCACGCTCATGATCCTCGACCTCAACGCCAAAACGGTCAGCGCCGTCCACCTGATCCAGCGGCTGAAGAGCGATCCCCAAACCAAGCAAATCAGCCTGCTAGGCTTCGTCTCCCACGTCCAAGTCGATCTAAAGAAGGAAGCCCTCGCGGCCGGAGCCGACATCGTCCTCCCCCGCTCGACCTTCTCCACCACCCTCCCCGCCATCCTCCAACGCCACGCCGACGCCTTCGCTGAAACGGAATCGTAACGTTCGTCACTAAAGTAGGAAAGCCATGCGCTCCCTACTCCTGCTCGCCCTCACCCTCACCCCCGCCTTCTCCGCCACCATCGTCGAGTACAACGGCGCCAACACCAGTACCGACTCCATTTTTGTCGGCCAGTCCTTCACCACACCCACCGGCGGCCCCTGGACGAATCTGACCTTCAATCTCTACGACATCAACGACGCCCCATCGGCCAACGGAACCCTCTACCTGCTAACCCAGGCCTACGCCGGAGCCCCCAACGCACTCAGCAACGCCACCCCCGGCTACCTCGCCTCCACGGCTAGCATCAACGGCGGGATCTGGAGCTTCGCCCCCGCGGTCTCCATCAACTCGAGCACCCAGTACTTCTTCTATACCGACGGACTCAACAACATTCTCCGCGCCAACACCACCGGGACCTATCCGGACGGCATCGCCTACTTCTCCATGGCCGCCAACGCCAACTTCGTCACCGACTCCACCTCCGACACGCTCTTCAACCTCTCCGGAACACCCGGCGACACCGCAGTCCCTGAACCGGCAACCGCGCTGATGCTCGCCGCCAGCCTCACCGCCCTCGCCCTCGTCCGCCGCCCCGCCAGACGCTGATCGGAAATGCCCGCCCGCAGCCCCGCCCATCGATCGCGGCCCACCGTCCTCCTCGAAACCTGCAAACCTACCGGCTAGGAGTCTTCTCCGAATCCGACGGCAAAAACCACCCAAACACCGCCGTCGTCAAACTCAGCACAATGGACCCCACCAGCGCCGCAATAAACCCGCTCACATAAAACCCCGGAACGATCGCCGCCGCCAGCATCAGCATCAGCGCGTTGATGACCAGTGAAGCCAAACCCAGCGTGACAATCCGCAACGGCAGCGCAAAGAACTTAATGACGGCCCCGAGCGTGGCGTTAATAAACCCAATCGCCGCCGCCGCCACCAGCGCCGCCACGAATCCGGACACCGAAACCCCCGGCACAAAATAAGTCACCACCAGCAGTGCCACCGCGCTCACCACCCATCGCAACAAAAGGTTCGTCATAGGACACCCATTCTACGCCACATCCCCGCCTGCGGCTCCCGGACACCGCTTCATAACTGAATCGTAAGCAGTCTCCGAAGCTCCAGGCGGATCTCTATCGCCGACGCCGTCAGGTCAACCGTGGAAAACACGAACGGGTGCCCTTGAATGAAGGTCTGCGCCTGAACCTGCTCCCCAACCGCCGGGTGAAGAAACATCCCTGCCGTCTCGAACGATCCTTCGTAAAGCCCTTCCTGGGATCGCAGATAGGCGTACATCTGGTACAGATACTCGCTCTTGAGAAAGGATCCTGAAAACCGACCGGCACGAAGGATGCTCGTGAACTTCGTATCCACAACCAACCGTCGTCCACCGTTGGGCGGGTCAAGAACAATATCGGTGAGCATCCCAGGAAGCAGCCCCTGCAGAATCGGCGAAGATTCCGCGACCTGCCACGCCAGTTTCACTCCACCTCGAACCCTCCATCCAATGGGCTCCAACTCCATTCGGCAGAAGCCAAGAACTGCCTTCTCAAACAGCCGGCGAACCCAACTCTCTTCGCGGTCCGGTGCCACAAACGCCGTAGCGCCCACGTCTTCGGTAGGTAAGGCCAAGTCATAGGCGAGATGAGCCAGCGCGATCATGAGTTCGTCGGCGCCATCATTCCGTGTAATCTGATCTTGTTGCAATTCGGAGCGAGAAGGCCTTCCCGCCCCAACGCCGGCCCGAGTTAAACTCAACGCAAGCGAGCCGCATCTTCGCGCGAGTTCGGTCCCGCGTACAACTCGGGACATCAAGTTCAGCGCTCCCCGCACCAGCTGGTTCCTCGCCGTGTCAATCGTGTGCTCCTGGAAGTGGCAGTACACTTTCCCGCGCGTGAGGTATTGGGCCGACTCGGTCTTCAATAAGTCGATGCGCCCCTTAACCCGAGTCATTGCCAAACCACGTTCGCGATATCCCCGCGTCAGGTTCCGCTTCATTCGCCGCTCGACCGCTTGAGACAGGAGGTTCGCCACCAGATCCGGCAGGTCGTTAACCTCGGAGTCGGCCAGCATCTCAAATGTGCCACGAAAGCGGGTCAGGTCCGATGCATACAACATCAAGAGCCAGAGGTTCTTGATCGGTATCCGCCCAACCACTCGCTCCCCAGCCCGGGTCTCCATCTCCCCTATTCCAAACCCGCCAGCAGCTTGTTGCGCGCGGCCTTGGCCCGATCCGGAGCGTCATACCAGTACTCATCCAGCAGGGGGCCAATCTCTGTCTCAACCTTCGCTCTGAACCAGGTAACTCCATCGACAACGTCTTCCTGTGTGTCCGGGGTAACGAAGGAATGCCCAATTCGAAATTGTGGTCCCAATGACGGCGTCTCGCTGATCTCCCTGTTCAGTTCGCCGATCCTCTTGCCGATCTCTGCCAGCAGCGCCCCACTGACTCCCCGTTTTTCTCCCCACTCATGCCACGCCGTTGAGAAGTTTGGTTCCAGGTCGATGAAGGCAAAGCGACGTCGAAGCGCAAAATCGACGATCGCCAATGACCGGTCAGCGACATTCATCGTTCCAATTACGTAAAGGTTTTCAGGGATGTGAATGGTGCTCTCGCCCTCTCTCCGGTACGCAAGTTCAATCGCCTCCGAAGCCCGGCGTTTGGTGTCTTCCAGCAGGGTCAACATTTCACCGAAGATCTGGGCGGGATTGCCGCGGTTGATCTCTTCGATCACCAGGACAAACGGTTGATCAGGCTCACTGGCGGCAGCGATAATCGCCTGGATTAGAATGCCGTCCACCAGCGCCAGCCTGCCGTCCCCGGTCGGCCGCCATCCGCGGACGAAGTCTTCGTAGGTCAACGAAGGATGAAACTGAACCACCCGCAGCCGGGACCGCGTAATCTCTCGATCATTGGAGCCGAGGAGCGCAAACCCAAGGCGTTTCGCTAACCAGGTCTTGCCTGTTCCGGGCGGGCCCTGCAGGAGCAGGTTCTTCTTTGTCTTCCAGCGCCAAAGTATAGTAGCCAGCTCATCCTCTGGAAGAAAACACCCCTCGGAGAGGATATCGTTGATCGTGTACGCTGGAGCCAAATCACCGTCGATTTCGTCATCTACCGCGTCCGTGATCGCGGAAGCCTCGACGTCGCCTCCCGCTGTTGGCCTTGGCCCGTACTTCTCCAGCCAATATCGCTGTGCAAGAAACCACTCGTAGTCCTGCTCGCCATTTCGAAAGGTGAACTCGATGAGTCGCTTGGCCGTCTCTTTCTCCACATCAGCCTCGACCACCGTCGTTAGGTACGTGTAAAGGTACCAATCGCGCGGGCTAAACTGCGGGTCCCACGCAACCCGCACCGTGCGGCCATCGTTTGGATTGGCGAGGATCGTGCCTGTCGCGTTGATCCGCATTATGGACACCGGCTTTCCCCCGACATCGAATGGAATTCCACGTTTATTGACGCGGGTGGTCTTGATCGCAATCCGGTCACCCGCCTTCATTCGCCGGACCGCGCCGCTGAACTGATCCTCAGATGGGTTTTCCCAAACTCCTTCGTTGAGGAATCGTGGTAGCTGGTCTCCTGAATCGGCCGAACCGGCGCCTACAAACCAGTAGGCGACGTCAAGGTTCGATTCGTCAGATATTCCAGGGGCAGGCTTCGTCTCTTCGTCGGGCGCAACACCGGGCCGATTCGCGTCACGCACTTTGACGTAAAGGCTCCATGTCTCCTCGGTCGTCAGATGCGTGCTAAGTCCTTCGGGAGTCAACCCCCATTGGCCCCGCTTCGGCGACCCGATCAAGTGTGCCTTCGCCAAATAGAACCGGGCCCAGTGGACCTGATTTTCAAAAATGGACTGCTTGCCGTTTTCGATAAACCGTATGAGATCCTCTTGCGGTACTTCTACATTGGCTCGAATCCACGCCCGGGCTTCCGCCGGTCGCATCGGAACGGGATGCGTCGAACGGAGCGCGTCAAGCAGCGCAGGTACATAAGCAAGGAAACGGCTCCCTTTAGATTCAGCCACCCAACTGCCCTCCTTGAGGTGTGCGCCCCGTCAGTAAACAATCCGGAACACCATTCTACACTGCAAAGTAATACCGGGTAACATGAAAGAAAATCGGCGCAGAAAAACAAACAGAATCCAACCGGTCCAACATCCCCCCATGCCCCTCCAGTAACTGCCCCCAGTCTTTAATCCCCCGGTCCCGCTTAATCGCTGACATCACCAGCCCGCCCAGAAACCCAACCAGCGTAATCAACAACGCCATCGCCCCCGCCCCAACTGGCGAAAACGGCGTAATCTGCCACAAAGCCGCCCCCAACAACGTCGCGCTCACCACCCCGCCCACAAACCCCTCAACCGTCTTCGCCGGCGAAACCCGAGGCGCTATCTGATGCCGTCCCAGTAGCTTCCCCCATATATACTGCAAAACATCGGA
Organism: Bryobacteraceae bacterium; assembly: GCA_044358225.1. Taxonomy (GTDB): domain Bacteria; phylum Acidobacteriota; class Terriglobia; order Bryobacterales; family Bryobacteraceae. The sequence goes on from JBIKOG010000188.1 coordinate 10,065, forward strand.
AGCCTGCACGACTAACATCAAAAAGACAACCAGTAATGCTCCCCGCCCCTGATAACCCGGAATATGTAAAGTCAATAACGCCGGCACATGCGACAAACAATAGACACAAATCATCAACCCCCACTGCGTCTCCGCCGTTCGCTGCAAAAACTTCTGCGCATCCGCGAACACGGCCGACAAAATAGGAATCGTCAAAAACGCATACACCGGAATGAAAATGGCGAACAGCCCATACCACTTCACTCCGACCAATACATACTGCACCGGCAACGCCAAAAAGAAACTCACAAAAAGCGCCGTGTGATCGGCCCGCCGCACCGGCGTCTGCGTCACAAACTCGCGCAACGCCAAAAACGAAAGCAGCCCAAATAGAGTCACAATCGCCCCATTCCCGGCCAAGAGCACGCCGCCCGAAATCGCGATCATGACCCACCACGCCCGAATCCGCGCGTTCAAATTATCCACCGCCGCCCCCGCCGCCCGGCGATGCAAATCATATCCCACCAACGACGCCACCAGCAGCGCCACGCCCAGCCCGGCAAAAATCAGCACAGCTTCGTGAGGAACGTTCATTGTGGTGGTTGCAACTCCAGCATCGCGATTCGCAGGCGAAGCAGAAACGGGTCCCGCTCCTCCCCCTCATACAGGCGCAAAGGAGCCCCAAAAGTCATCGAGCAAAGCAACGGAATCGGAAAAAACACGCCCTTCGGCATCACCCGGTACGAATTATCGATCCAAACCGGCACCAGATCAACCCACGGGCACTCCCGCGCCACGTGGTAAATCCCGCTCTTCAACGGCAACAACCCCTCCCCCGGGCCCCGCGTCCCTTCTGGGAAAAAGATCAACGAATCCCCCTGCGCCAACGCCGTGAACACTGGCTCCAACGGCTGCGCCAACTTCCCCAGCCGGTCCACCAGCACCCCCCGAAACACGCGGTGAATCAGGTACCGCCGCACCGGCCCGGCGTTCCAATAGTCCGCCGCCGCGACGGGCCGGGTCGCCCGCCGCAGCGCCCCCGGCAGCGCCGTCCACAGCAACAAGAAATCCAGATGCGACGTATGATTCACACAATAAATCCGCTGCACCGGCTCCGGAGCGCACCCGCTCCAGCGCCCATGCGCCCCCGTCAACAGCCGCAATCCAAACGACAGAATCCAGGCAATCATCGCAACCCAATCACCGCCGCCACTAACTCAATGACCAACACTGCCATCAGCCACCGCCATAACCGCAACGCCCCCCGGCACCGGTCCTCATCCGTTCGCTCCCGAGCCTGCTTTACCAGACCCGCCCGTACCAAAAAGCCATCTAAGTCAACCGTCGTGGCGCCATTCGCGAGAACGGTAAACAGTTCGGCGTCCAGACTAACTCGAACCTGTAAGTAAACCAAATAACCCCAAGCCGCCAGCGCCACCAACCGTGCCGGCCCCGGTGTCCCCAACGCAGCCAACACTGCCCCCACATGCCCGGCCATAGATACCCGGAACCCCGCCCGTAACAACGCCGCCGTCCCCAGGAAGTCGACTGGAGCCTTCATGCCCGTCCCGCCATTCCAGCCCCAAAATGGAGTCCCCGATTCCGCTGCACAGCCTGCCGCAAACCCAACCACCGCATCATCCAAACGCTCTCGGCCGGTTTGGGATTCCGGTCGCGGGAGTTGTTCGTCGTCGAAGAAGGGTCATAGGAAAGAATCGGCATTTCGAGTCTCCGCCCATTGTGTCAAACGCGCCACCATCGCGGGGGAAAGCACGACCTGCGGTCGTGCTTTCCGTACCATCTCCACCGCTTCCGGAATGTTCGCAGCCCGGCCATCGGCCACCAACCACGCCGCGACCGAGGCCGCGCTTCGCGAATAGCCCAGCGCGCAACAAACCAAGGTCGGCCGCCGCGATGCCATTCGCGAAATAGCTGAAACAGCGGCACTTATCTGCTCGGAGGAGGGAAGCGCCAAGTCGAGCATTGGCACATGAACATCGGCCCGAACCGGCAATTCCGCCGTCAAATCGACGACACTTCCATACGCGGAAATGTTCGGCCGGCCCACCCAGATGCCGGGGACAATCTCACTCGCCCCGGTGCGCCAGGCCAGCGAGTTGAGCCACGCGAACAATGTATAAGGCCACATCCAAACCGGAGGGAAATGTCCGCTTTTCCCCTGCAATTCGACGTTTCCAGTCACATAGGCGGCCATCACCAGCGAAAGCGCGAACGCCGGCCACAGCAGGATCCACCAGCTCAGCCAGAACGCCATTACCGTGAGCGCCGTCGCTCCCAATCCGTAAAACACCGCCAACCGCGGACGGGCACATTCGGGTCTCCGTCGCTCCGGTAGGAGCGACGTCACCAGCACCCCGGCCCAGAGTCCCGTCGGCAGGTCGATGAAATGATGTTGATAAGTCGTCATCGTCGAGAGGCCGATGAGGAGGAACCACGCCCCCCAGAACGGTCCCCGGAACTGCCGCCAGAGGATCCAGGCGAGGGAGACGTGGAGGGAGGGCGCCATGTTGTAAGCCCAGTCAAATGAAACGAGTGTTTGAAAAAACGGTGCGTAAAAACCGTCTAAAGGTACACGAAAATGCGTCAATTTGAGCGGAAAAAGCACAAATAAGCATACGGAAACGCACTGTATTGCAAGCAACCGCAGCCCCAACCGGTCCATTTCCCCCTTCGTCCGGCAGGTCAGGAAGGCCGCCGCGTACAGCAAATCCGACGACCAGTACGGCACGATCGTCCAGGCCAGAAACGGCACGGACCTCTCCCAATCGAAGACAATCGTCGGCACGCCCGGCTCCCGCGAGCCGGCCAGATGGTTCGCGAAGTTATAGGAAAGATAGAAGAAAGGCCCCAGGAAGGCGAGCCAGGCCAAGCGCCTTAGATTCTCTCGGCTATAGAGACGGTGAAGATACCCCATTCGTCCACTCGTTGCTCCACTTTCCGGAACCCTGCGGCTGTAACTAGTTGATCCAATTCAAGTTGCGTGCGCCGGCGCATGATCCACGGCTCGCCCTTCGCCTTGTGGCTGGTCAGTGTTCGGGCGATCATTTCCAGTTGCGGGTGCCACGGTTGGCCGGTGTAGATCAGATAGCCCCCGGCTGGAATGGCGTCGGCTAACCCTCCGAGCGACTTTTGGAGGAGTGAGTTGTCCGGGAAAAGCTCGTAAAGTCCTGAAACGACGGCGATTGTCGGTTTTGGGTCGAGGGCGGAAAGCGCGGACCGGTCGAAGGCGTCGCCCTGTTCGAAGGTGGCGTTAACCCCTTTGGCTGCAATCAGTTTGCGCCCGTCTTCCACGTTTTCCGGGCGATAATCGCGCAACCGGATGTGATCGGCCTTGGCGGCGGCGTCCAGTACATAGCGGCCGTGGCCGGCGGCGATGTCGACGATCCTCGCGGCAAGTCCTGTGTTTTGAACGCGTTCAATGGTCTGGCGGATCGATTCCTCCAGGTGGCGCCGGCGGATGCGGATGCCGCGCCACCCGATGGCGTTCAGGTAGAACCAATCGATAAGTCCATTGGGCTCATTGCGATAGACGTAATCCAGGGTAGAGCCGGAGTCGAATCCGGTGTCGATTCCGAGCTTGATTCCTTTGGACAGCAGCTTGCCGCTGGTGTTCATCGACAGCTTTTGGATAGCGAAGTTCAGGTTGAACTTGGGCTTCCGGAGCGCCTCGTATTCCTCGAACGTAAACCCTTTCTTATCAGCGTCTAACAGGTTTTCGACCACCGCCGGGCGGGAGAAGTATTTCAGGATAAATTCGCGAGCCTTGCCGATGGGTAAGTGGCGGTCCTTTTCCCCGAGTGTGTCGTGAAAGAAGCCGTCGAAGGTGTGTATCTCTTTTTCCTTCGTGCCGAGGTTGTTATAGAAGTCGTGTTGGGGTTTGTTGTGGACGACCCAATCCTTACCGGACAGGAGTAACTGGGTGGGTATGTGGATGGCTTGTGCATCCTCAATCACACGGGCGGCGGTGTTATAGAGACCGAGTAACACGCGGGCGGAGATGGGTCGTTTGATGAGCGGGTCGGTTGCGTAGCTCTTGGCGCGGTCGGCGTCGTGGGTGAGGGCGCTGCCTGTCACATAGGACTGGACGAAGAAGTCGCCGATGAGGGCGTGCCAGATGGTCAGGCCGAGCCGGGCGAAGGGGACGTAGAGTTTGACCTTGAAGGCCGGGGAGGCGAGGACGAGGCAGCGGATTTGCGGGGCGTAGTCGTGGGCCCAGGCGGCGGCAAAGACAGCGCCGACGCTTTGGGCGACGACGGCGATGTCGGTTGTGGCGATGCCGTGTTCGGCGGAGAGGTGGCGGATGAATTGGTCGAGGTCGGCGGAGAACGTCGACATGGTGACGTTCTTGTCTTGGACGCCTTCGCTTTTGCCGTGGGCTCGGGCATCCCAGGCGAAGATGTTGAACTCGGGGAGGTTCAGCTCGTCGGCCACGTGACTCAGGCGGCCGGAGTGCTCGTGGCCGCGGTGGAGCAGGACGACCGCTTTTTTTTCGGTTCCCGGCCAGTGCCGGTAGAACAGGCCGGTGCCGTCCTTGAGTACAACTTTGCGTTCTTCGACGCTTCTCATTCTTCCTCTTCCGCTTTACTGGGTCTGGCGCGATTGTACAACGCCACCATGCTGTCAGGCGCGAATGGCGGACGGAACTCCTCATTGTTTGTGAGGCGTAAGAGTCTGATGGAGGCGCGTCTCGGTTGGGCTGCGTCGAGTCGCGCGGGCAGCGCATCCGATTTGGGTGGGGGGACTTGGTCGGGAGCGGATGGGTTCGGGGGATGTGGGATCGGTTGGGCTGCGTCGGGTCGTGCGGGCAGCGCATCCGATTTGTTTTGGTTTTTGGCTTGGCCGGGAGCGGATGGGTTCGGAAG
>JBIKOG010000189.1:0-14853 GCA_044358225.1 Bryobacteraceae bacterium
GCCCTCGCCAAACAGGCCGCCCAGCAGGGGTTTCAACTTGTACCGGCATAGTGCCTTCAACCTGGATACCTCCAGAGCCACACCCCGCCTAATCACTGGGTTCGGAGTGTGGTTTCTGGAGAGGAATTGTCTGGTTAGCGGATGCGGTGATCGGTGAAGGTGAGCAGCGGAATGGGGCTGCTTTTGGGCATGTGGCAGTTGGCGCAGTTGGGCTCGCGCGGGCAGGGCGGTTTGGCTTTGGGCGAGTGGCAGGCGAGGCACTTGGCGTCGTAGGCCACGGCGGGCTTCACGTCGGTGTGCGGATCGTGGCAGGTGACGCAGGTCAGCGCGCCTTTGCTGGCCGTGTAGCACTTGCTGGCGGTCAGGCCGACGGGGGCGAACCGGATGCTGGCCGGGTCTTCGAGTTCCGGCTGCGGCGAGGCGTATTCGCGGTTCGGCGAGCGGTGACATTCGGCGCAGAGGGCGATGGCGTTCGTGCGCTTTATGGTGCCTTCGCGGGGGTGGTTTTCGCCTTCGCCATGGCAGCGCTGGCAGTGGATGCCGGGTTGGGTTTCGCTGGTGGAATGGCAGGCGAAACAGCGTCTGGCGTTGGCTTCACTCTGCACGATGCCGAAGGCCATGTCGAAGCTGTCGGCCGGCTGTGCGGCGTGGCCGGGGGTGAGGCTCAAGCGGCCGGATTGCGGGTACTGGCTGATGCGGTGTTCGATCCAGCGGCCGTCCTGTTTGAGCAGCAACGTGCGGGCGAAGTGGCCGGCGCCGAAGCTCCATTGGATAGGGGCTTCGCGGCGAACGCCGTCGCGGGTGATGGCGAGTTTGGCGGCGTCATAACTGTAGAGCGTGCCGCCGCGTTCGCGGAGTGATTTGCCGTCGAAACCCGCGCCCGTGTAGGGTTTCAGTGCGTTGGCGTGGCGGGATTGGGACTGAAGTTGTGCCTTATCGGCGTGGCAGGTCTGGCACGGAGCGGCTACGGCTGCGAAGGCTCCGAGAATAAATCCAACTGCCGCGAGCGCGCCTTGTCGGCCAATTCTTTGACGCGCGCGAAGACGCGCTGGGCATCCGCCTTGCGGCCCGTCTCCTGATAGACGCGGCCCAGCAGATAGTACGCTTCGCGGAGTTCGGGATCGTGCTTGACCGCTCGTTCCAGGCATGGAATGGCTTCGGGCGCTTTGCGCTGTTGCCAGATCAGTTTAGCCAATTGGTAGTTGGCGCGGGGGTGGTTGGGCTTTTGGCCGAGCGCCCTGCGGAGGAGCTGTTCGGACTCTTTGAGGTCGCCGCCGGTGAGCGCGACGGCGGCGCCGAGGGTGAAGTTGGCTTCGGCGCTATCGGGAAAACGTTTGGCTTCGGCGCGCCATTCGGCAACCGCTTCGGGCAGTTTGCGCTGGCGCCACAGCACGGCGCCGATGTGCAGGCCGAGCGTGGGGAGATTGGGATTTAGTGAGCGCGCTTTTTGGAACGCGGTCATGGCGTCGGCGTCCTGGCCTTCGCCGAAATAGGCTTGGCCGAGGGTGAGTTGGAGCTCGGGCGACGTGCCTTGTTCGAGCAACGGGCCGAGGAGTTTTTGGGCGTCGGCGGGGCGGTTGGATTTGGTGTACGCGGTGGCCAGGCCGATCAGCACGGTGGCGTCGTTGGTGGGTGTGAGGGCTTCGAAGGCCTTGGCGGCGTCGTTGTAAGCTTCGATTTCCAGGAGCGTGAGCGCGCGCAGTTGCAACGTCTGCCGGTGGGCGGGTTGGAACTTCAGAAAGTCGTTGAAGGCGGCGAGCGCCTGCGGCCATTGGCGCTGTTTGTAGTGCGCCAGGCCGAGGTTCAGATGGATGGGCGTCAATGATGGCGCGGCTTTCAGCGCCTTTTGGTACGACACGATGGCGGCGGCGTAATCTTCGCGGCGGGCCTGCACGGCGCCCAGATTGGCCAGCGCCTGCGCGTCGTTGGGATTGGTTTTCAGGTGGAGCTTGTAGGCCTGCTCGGCGTCCGCCAGGCGGCCGGCGCGGAGATGGTCGTTGCCCTTATCGAACGCGGACTGGGCGGCGAGCGTGAAAGTGCAGAAGAGGAGCCGTTTGAACATGAGGACTCCCTGGTATTGTCGCTCTACGATTCGAGCGCGGTAAACAGTGCTTCCAGGATTTCCTCGCCGTATTTACGCACTTTCTGCGGGCCGATGCCGGGGATGAGCAACAGATCCTCCATCGTCACCGGGCGCCGTAGCAGCAGTTCGGCGAGAGTCCGATCGTGAAGAATGACGTACGGCGCCACGCGGTGGCGGCGGGCCATGTCGCGACGCCAGGCCTTCAGCGCGCCGAGTTTGGAGTCGTCCAACTCGGCCTTGTAAATGATGCTGCGCGCGGGTTTGGAATCGTCCTTCTGCAGCCAATCGGGCAGGCCGGCGCAGACGTCGCAATCGCCGCATTTGTCCCAGGATTTGGGCGTTTCGCCGAAGTATTCGCAGATCTGGCGCATGCGGCAGGTCTCGTTTTCGACGAGGGTTTTGACGGCGTGATACCGCTGCCACGCGGTCTCCTTATTGCTCTGGTCCTCCATCTGATCGATGAAGTGGACCAGGATGCCGATGTCGCCGCGGGACCACAGCAGCAGGCAATCGGCGGGCTGGCTGTCGCGCCCGGCGCGGCCTGCTTCCTGGTAATACTGCTCGGGGCTTTTGGGCAGCGAAAGGTGGATGACGCAGCGGACGTCGGGCTTGTTGATGCCGAGGCCGAAGGCCAGCGTGCCCACCATCACGTCGGCTTCGCCGTTCATCCATTGTTCCTGATTCGTGCGGCGCGAATCGGTGTCCATTTTGCCGTGATAGCAGAGCGCGGGGATGCCGCGATCATTGAGCATCGCGGTGGTTTCTTCCACCATTTTGATGGTGGAGGCGTAGACGATAATCGACTCGCCCTTGTGGTGGCGAATGGCGCGCAGCAGCAGCCTTTCTTTGTCCTTCTTCGCCGACTCGCGGACGTAGTAGCGCAGGTTGCGTCGCGCGAAACTGGTGATGAAGGTGCGCGGCTGGCGGAGTTTCAACTGCGTCAGAATATCGTGCCGCACCTTGCGCGTGGCCGAGGCCGTGAACGCGGCGATGGGCGCCTCCGGGAAGTGGTCGCGCAGCAGTTGGAGCTGGCGATATTCGGGCCGGAACTCGTGGCCCCATTCGGAAATACAGTGCGCTTCGTCGACGGCGAAGAAGCCCGGATTGGCCTGCGTCAGCCATTCGGTGGTGCTGGGCACGGCCAGCCGTTCGGGCGAAAGATAGAGCAGCTTCAGCTCGTTGCGGTAGATCTTGCGGAAGACCTCTTTGCGCTCTTCGGCGTCCTGCGAAGAGTTGAGCACGGCCGCCGAAACGCCCAGTTGGGCCAGTTGCGACGACTGGTCCTGCATCAGCGCGATGAGCGGGCTGATCACCACGCACAGCCGGCCGCTGACGATGGCCGGCAGTTGATAGCAGAGCGATTTGCCGCCACCGGTGGGCATCACAACGGCGACGTCGTGGCCGTCCAGAATACTTTGCACAATCTCCTGCTGCTTAGGGCGGAAGCTGTCGTAGCCCCAATATTCGCGCAGCGTGTCGTGGAGGTCCAAGGTCTATTATGGCCGCATCAGGACCGGCTTGGCGCCGGTGACGATGGTGGACTGCTTGATCTTGTCGATCTCGCGACGGGCGATTTGAGCCCACTGGGAGGACGGGTCGATTTTCAGATAGGTCTGCCAGTGGCTGAGTGCCTTCATCATGTCGCCCTGGCCCTGGTGGAGGAGCGCCAGATTGTAGTGCGCGTCGGCGTACTGCGGCTGGATGCGCAGGGCGGCGTGGTAGTGGACGTAGGCGCGGTCGGGGTCGGCGCGTTCGTCATACAGGTTGCCGAGGTTGTAGTGGGCCAGCGAATAGTTGGGGTCCGCCTCGACGGCGGCACGGTAGTACTGCTCGCTCTTCTGCCACTCGCGCTTATGAAAGTAGATCGTGCCCAGGTTGACCAGCGCGCCGGCGGCGTTCGGGTTCAACTCGATGGCCTTCACATAGGCGTCGATGGCCTCTTCCACCGGGGCGTTGGACTGTTCCAGTTCAAGACCCTTCTGGAACCAGAAATCGGCCTGTTCGCGGTTGCGCTGCGGTTCGTGGCGGGGGGCGAGGGTGCGGGTCTTGTCGGCCGTGTCGAAATCAAAGAACATCTGGCCGGTGACGGGTTCAATCCGCTGGCCGGAATATTGAACGCCAATCCGCTTGCCCTCGGTGAAGATCTTCACGTCGGCCGGGCTCTGGCCCAGGCGGTCGTGCAGCGATTGAAAGGACTGCCGGATCCGCCGCACGGGGATTTTCTGCTCCCGCAACGTATTTAAGGTACGAAGGGTAAGAAGGTCCGAGAAGGCGTAGTTGTCCGCCGACGAAATGAGACCTTGCTTTTCCCAGTTCCGGAGCTGGCGCTCTTCGAGGGAAAGGACCCTGCAGATTTCCTTGCGAGTCCACGATTGTTGGGTGACCGGGGCCACGAAAAAAGCATAACACGCCCCCTTGTGGACTATATGTGGAAAACCCTTATATGTTGTGGGTAAGTTCTAGGCCTTAGGACCCTATGTACTTGGCGTAGAGGCTTCGCGCCACTCCGACATCAATAGTACCCTTAATGATCGCGCGGCCATCCGGGAAGATAGTCATCTCATAAGGAGAGGGGAAGAAGCGGAGCGCGAACTCGTTGGCGCGGACGGGGGCCAGTTTTTCCAACCGGGATTTCAATTCGATGAGGTCGAGCGGTTTGGAACGCTCGTGAATCTGGACGGCATCGCGTCCGCAGAGGGAGATGGGGGCGCGTTTTTCGCCGTTGAGGTAGGGGAATTCCGGGTTGGGACCGCAGGCGGGGCATTGCGGGTCGCGGGGAGGCTGGTCAATCTGCCGTACGGAGCCATTCCATACGTCAATTGTAGTAATACGGAGGCGCGGCTGGTGACCGGAGAGGAGTTTGATGGCATCAGCGGTTTGAATGGCGGCGATGGTGGCGGTGATGGAGCCCAGGACGCCAGCCGTTTCACAGGTGGGTTGGCCGGACGTGGGCGGTTCGGGGTAGAGACACTGGAGACAGGCGGAGGTGCCGGGCAGGATCGGCATCGTGATGCCGTAGCTGCCGACGGCGGCACCGTAAATCCATGGCTTACCTATACTTAAGGCAAATTCGTTGACCAGGTAGCGGGTCTCGAAGTTGTCCGTCGCATCGAGCAGGAGATCGGCATCGCCAAGCAAGTCTTCTATATTTGTAGGATTCAGATCGGTGATATGGGGGATAACGGTCGTTCCGGAGTTGATCCGCGCAATCGCCCGAGCCGCCGCTGCCGCCTTGGGCATGTTGTCGCGCGCATCCTGCTCCTCAAACAGCCATTGGCGCTGCAAGTTGGACGGTTCCACATAGTCGCGATCCAGGATGATCAACGTACCAACCCCAGCCCGGGCCAGTGCCGCGGCCTGGAACGTCCCCAGGGCACCACACCCGATGATCGCCACTTTCGACTGTAGTAGTGTTTCCTGCCCGGCCTCCCCGATCGGCGAGAAGAGAATCTGGCGGGAGTAGCGTTCGCGCTCTTCCGGGGTCATTTGGCTCTAGGGTAGCATGGCGATTTTTGTGTCCCGCCAAACGCCGAAGATCTCCAGGGTGACCTGGAGATCTTCAGAACTGCGCGTTGGGAGTTCGGTTAGTGGATGCAGAACTGGTTGGCCACCGTGAAGGTATTGCGAATCCAGTCGTTGGTCCCGCAGGGCGGCGTAAACGTGTCGTCCTGCATGTCCACCGTGTTGAACACGCTCTTATTGCCGCGCACCAGGTTGTCCTTCGCATTGGCGGCCACCCGGATGCCGATCTTCGTCTGCGTGATCTGGTTGAACTTCACATCGTTATCGCTGGAGTTCAGGCCCACGTGGATCCCCGTCTCATTGGCGCGAACAACCGTGTTGTGGTGGATGCTGTTGCCATCCGAGTTGTACATTTCGATGCCGTACCCGAACGGGCGCGAGGGCGGGCCGTTCGGATTCACCAGCGTCAAACGCTCCATATTCACGTTGTGGATGTGGTTCTTGTTCGCGTTAAAGATGCCAATGCCGCTGCCCACGCCGCGGATCTGCAGGTCGTGGATGTGCCACCGGGTATCGACGGAAGCCGAACCGGGAACACAAACGCTAACCGCCGAACCAACACTCTGGATCACGCCGTTCGAAATCTCAACGTTTTTCAATGCCACACAAGCCTGCCCCGACGACGAAATGAACGCGCTGGCCACGCCGTTGCCGGTGAACGTGAAGCCCTTCATATCCACCTTCACGCCGTCGGCCTGAATGAAGATCGTGGGAATCTGGCCCGGCGAAAAACAGCTCAAATTGCCGGTGAACTCATAGGTCTCGCCCTGGACATTCAACTTCTGGCCGCACTGCGTAACAGGCGTCGCCGCCGAAGCGCTCAGGCAGAAAAACGCCGCCGCCGCGGGCAGGAAAGCGTTGCGTACAAACTGGGTAAACATAGTGGTGATCTCCTTGGTCTATTGCTTGTCTAAGATGTTGTTGGCCTTTGTTTATCGGCCTCACAAGCAATGGCGCAGAGCTCACCGGAAAATTATCATCACTCGTCGCGCAAAATTTCGAGCGGCTTCTGGTCGAGAATTCGGTAGCTCGCGCCCCACCCGGCACCCATCGCAATCAGCGCGCTGCCGAAGATCGCAATCCCGTTCGGCGCCCAGTCAAACTGGAACTTCGCGTCCAACAGCCGCGTCAACAGCACGTTCGTGAACGCCACCGCCAGCAGGCTTCCCATCACGCCCGCCACCAGCCCCAGCAGCAAAAACTCCACCGAGAAAATCGCTGCCACCTTCGCCCGCGTCGCCCCCAGCGTCTTCAGAATCACCACCTCGCGCACGCGCCGCATGCGGCTGCCCGCGATGCTCGAAGCCAGAATAATCACCCCGGCCAGAATCGCGAACGCCGAGATGAACCGCACGACCAGCGCCACCTGGTCGATCACCTCCTGCACACGGTCCAGCACGTCACTCAGGTTGATCACCGTGATCGCCGGGAACTTGTCGAACGACACCTTCTGCAACTGCGAAATCTGCGCCGCCTTCACGCGAATCGCCCCGAAATACAACATCGGCACCGTGTCCAGCGCCCCCGGGGAAAACACGAACTCCGCCCCCGCGCCCGGCCGCACGCTCTCGCTGCGATGGATCGCCGTCACCCGCGCATAGATCCGCCGGCCCGACAGTTCCCACTCCGTCAACGAGCCCACGCGCAAATTCAAAATCTTCGCCGGCTCCGCCAACACCGAAACCTCCGGCTCCTTCGGCGTCCCAGCCTTCCACCATTTGCCCTCGACAACTTGCGTCTGCGGCGGCAGCTCGCGGGACCACGTCACCGTCCGCGCCCGCAGAAACCGCTTTGCCGGGCCGGTCAAATTCGTCTCGTTCTGCGGCACATTATCGATCGATTTCAACCGCCCGCCCGCCGTCGCGTTGATGGCGACTTCGCCCTCCACGCCCGGTGCCGTTTTCAAAAACGCCGTCACCGGGTCGCGGTCCGCCGTCGTAATGTTGATCAGGAAAACGTTCGGCATCCCCGGCGGCGCGCTCGCCGAAATTTGCCCCAAAATCGAACTCTGCAGCAAGTAAATCGTCAACGTAAACATCACGCCCAAACTGAAAGCCACCAGCACCGCCTCCGCGCGATTGCCCGGCCGGTACAAGTTTGCCAACCCATGCCGTGCGAGCGCCGGCAGCCTCAATCCCGGTACCTTCACCACCCATCGCAACAGCCGCAGCAACACCCACGACAACCCCGCCAACAGCACCAACGCCCCAATCAATCCGCCAACAAACCACCCGCCCACGCGCGACGCATCCCGCCAGTTCGCATCGATCAAAAACGACGCCATCCCGCCCAAACCCAAACAAATCAGCAGCCCCGCGCCCAGCGACGCCCGCTGCTCCGTCCACCACACGCCCCACGGTTTCGGCACGCCTTCCATGTCCCGCCGGAAGATCAAAATCGGTTTAATCTGCCGGATCTCCAGCAGCGGCGGCAGCACGAACAGCAGCGTTGACAGCAGCGACAGCCCCAGCCCCTCCGCAATCGAAATCCATTCAAACTCCACATTCGGCGCGATCGGGAAGAAATTCCGAATCAGAATCGGAAACGCCTTCTGCACACCCGCACCCAGCAACAGCCCCACCGCGCCGCCCGCCAGCGCCAGCAGCACCGCCTGCAGCAAGTAGATCTGCAAAATCTGCGACGAGCGCCCGCCCAGCGACTTCATCACCGCGATCGCGTCCATCTTCTGCTGCAAGTGCGATTGCATCGCCATCGCCACGCCCAGCGCGCCAACAACGAGGGCAATCAAACTCACCAAACTCAAGAAGGTCGTGGCATTATTCAGCCCGCGCGTAATCAGCGGATGCGTTTCGCGATAGTCGGCAATGACGGCGTCCGGGAACACGCCCACCAGCTCCTTGCGCGCCGTCAAAATCATCGCGTCCGCCTGGCCCGAAGGGAACTTAAAAAGGAACCGTTGCGAACTCCGGCTGCCCTCTTGCAGCAGCCCAGCGCGTTCCAGATTGGCGCGCGTCAACATCACCCGCGGCCCCACGTTCACCGAGCCCGACATCCGGTCCGGCTCATACGTCAGCACACCGCGAATCGTAAACTCCGCCGTGCCCAGCTTCACAACAGCGCCATCCTTCAAGCCCGACCGTACCAGCAGGTCTTCAGAAACCGCGACGCTCGCCCCTTCCAACGCCGCCGGCAACGCCGCGCCACCGGCCAAATCCACGCGCCCATAAAACGGATACTTCGCCGGGTCCACCGCCTTCACCGCCACCAGGATCGGCGCGGCCAGCTGCGGCGCACTGAGCATGGAAACGGTCTCGGTAATCCACGTCCGGTCAATCGCCCGCTCGGTGAAGGAATCAAACACCTGCTGCTGCGTCGGCGTCGGCAACTCAAAAACCCGGACACTCAAGTCCGCCGCCATCAACGTCCGCGCGTCTTTCAACAACATCCCACGGAACGCGCGAGAGAACCCGCGCACGCCCGTCAACGAGCCGACGCCCACCGCCACCGCCAGCACCACAAACGCAAATTTCGCAGCCGCCGTGCGCGAGTCGCGCCAGGCCAATCGGAGCGCGGTCTTAGCTCTCATCTCCAGCCCTCCCCATCGCGTGCCGCCACGAAGAGTACGGCCGACGCCATTCGCTCCCGCCGCCAACGGCGGAGCAAAACCACGGAGGGCGTGACTCCCACTTTGCCCCCGGCGAATCGGAGCGCGGTCTTAGCTCTCATCGCTGACAATCACCCCGTCGCGCATGTGAATTCGCCGGTCCGCCCGCGCCGCCAACTGCGGGTCGTGCGTAACCAGCACCAGAGTTGTGCCCTCTTTCCGGTTCATGTTCAGCAGCAGCTCAAGCACATGCGCGCCGTTGGCCGTGTCCAGGTTTCCCGTCGGCTCATCGGCCATCAGGATCGGCGGCGCCAGCATGAACGCCCGCGCCAGCGCCACGCGCTGCTGCTCGCCACCGGAGAGTTGCACCGGATAGTGGTCCCGCCGGTCGGCCAACCCGACCTCGTTCAACAACGTCCGCGCCCGCTCCGCCACGCTCCCCGCCGTCCCGGCCAGCTCCGCCGGCAGCAGCACATTCTCCTCCGCCGTCAGCGTCGGAATCAGCTGGTAGGACTGAAACACGAAGCCCAATTTCCGCGCCCGCAACAGCGCCAGCGAGTCTTCATTCAGCCCCGTAATCTCTTCCCCATCCAGCTGAATGGACCCGCGGCTAACGGTATCCAACCCCGCCAGCAAGCCGAGCAGCGTACTCTTGCCGGAGCCAGACGCGCCCATAATGGCAACGAACTGCCCCTGCGGCACATCAAAGTCGATACCGCGCAAAATGTCCACCGTGTGCGTCGCGGTGGCGATGGATTTATGGAGTTCGCGGACGCGGACCGCCGGGTGCAGTGCTGGGTTTGCCATAGGATGGAGATAGGTGAAGAGACTACTTCTCAGTTTGATGCTTTTCGCGGCCGCTTGCGGTACAAAGAGTGAGCCCCCCCCGCCCCCGCGTGTCGAGCCGGTCCCGATGCCCACCGCCGCGGCCGATCCCCGTCCCGTCATCGTGGCCTTCGGTGATAGCCTCTCGGCCGGGTACGGCGCCGAAGACGGCATGTCCTATCCGGACTTCCTGCAAAAGGAGATCGACGCGGCCGGACTGAAATACCGTGTCGTCAACCAGGGCATCAGTGGCGACACCACCAGCGGCGGCCTCGCCCGCGTCGAACAAGCCACCGCGCTAAAGCCCTATCTGGTCATCCTCGAACTCGGCGGGAACGACGGACTCCGCGGTCTGCCGCTCACCGTCACCCGCGAGAATCTCGACAAAATGGTGGCGGCGTTCAAGGAATCCGGCGCCAAGGTGATGATTGCCGGCATGACTCTCCCGCGCAACTACGGTCCCGATTACGTCAAGGAGTTCGAACAGATCTACCCCATGCTCGAAAAGAAACACAAGATCACGCGCATGAGATTTCTGCTCGAAGGCGTCGCCATGCATAACGATCTGATGCAGCAGGATCAGATTCATCCCACCGCTGCCGGGAACAAGATCGTCGCCCACAACGTATACCAAGTGATCGCACCGTTACTAAAAAAATAGCCATGCTACTCACCACCACCTCCACCATTGAAGGCAGCCAGATCCAATACCTCGGCGTTGTCAGCGGCGAGGCCATCCTCGGCGCCAACATCTTCAAGGACTTCTTCGCCGGCATCCGCGACATCGTCGGCGGCCGCTCCGCCGCCTACGAAGGCGAACTGCGTAAGGCCAAGGACATCGCCATGTCCGAGATGCAGCAGCAGGCCGCGCAGCTCGGCGCCAACGCCGTCATCGGCATCGATATCGACTACGAAACCATTCAAATCGGCAACGGCGGCGGCATGATGATGGTCAGTGCCTCCGGTACAGCCGTCATTCTGCGTTAAACCGGAACCGCGCGGCGTCCCAAACATACGCCGCGCGGGTTCGCTTGTCCCCCGGCTGCCGGACCGACTCCACCGTCACCCGCCCCAACCCGAAAGCCAACCGCGCCGCCGTGGAATAGACATCCCCGCTCGGATGCTCCATCGCCGTTTCCTGTTCGGTCACCGTCAACACCGGCGCCATCCGCCCCTCCCGCATCCGCCAAATCTCCAGAACGGTGCGCGAATCCTCCGTCCCCCCGCTCCGCGTCCTCACAACCAAATCCTGAACGCCAACGTCGACCGTCTCCCGCAACTCCGCCAACCGCTCCCCATCGGCCTTCACAAAGTTCCACCAAGTGTTGAACCGCCCCGCCTCCCGCCATTCGCCCCCACGCGCGTCCAAAACCACCGCAAACGCCCCAGCCCCCTCCCGTTCAAACCGAACAAGCGCTTCCAACTCCACGTCCGAGTCCAACTGCACCCGTTGAACCCGCACCCCAACAGCCCCATCCTTCCGCAGCTGTTCCACGAAGGCCTCCGGACTCCCCAGCACCGCCAAAAGCAAAAACGAAACAACCATCCCCCCAGATTACCCCTGGAGCCGTGCTACCGGAAAACCCCCAGATTTCCGAATTCCCCGACCACCCCCCAGACAACCCCCTCAGTTTCCCCTTGGTACCGTGACACCAGGAAAACCCTCCTTTACGGATTTCCCCTGACGTCCCAACCAACAGCAAATGAAACTGGATCCGAAAACACGCACTCTAACCACATAGCCTTGTGAAAACGCCCGCCCTGCTAATCCTCCTAACCTCCCTCGCCGCGCCTGCCCAGTCGCTACGAGAGGTCGCCGTCGCCCGCCCGGCCCCCGAAAACGCCCGCATCGCCATCGGCTTCCTCGGCGCCCTCGAACACTGGGATGACCCCAACCGCTCCGTGCGCAAAGTCACCCTCCACCTCCGCCAACTAGGCTGGCAAGCCGAAAGCTTCTCCCACCGCAACCTCCGCACCGCCAAGAAGACGATCGAGCAGGCCCTCGACCGCAACCACAATCACCGCATCGACCCCGCCGAAGCCGCCTCCGCCCGCATCGTCATCTACGGCCAATCCATGGGCGGCGCCGCAACCATCAAACTCGCCAAGTATTTGAAATCACAAGGCGTGCCCGTCCTCCTCACCGTCCAGGTCGACAGCGTCGGCACCCGCGATGGCCACATCCCCGACAACGTCCACGCCGCCGCCAACTTCTACCAAAAGCACTGGTTCACCATCCGCGGCGAGGACAAAATCCAAGCCGCCGACCCCCAACACACCCGAATTCTGGGAAACTTTGAATACGAGTATCCCGTGTGGAACGTCCACACTTGGCCGGAGTCCTGGCCACGCCGCATCTTCGGCGGCGCCCATGCCCGCATGGAGGCAGACCCCGCCCTCTGGTCCCGGGTCGAAACGTTGATACAGGAAGCAGGAATCCCGAAGTGAAACGACTGATTGTACTTGCCGCCCTGGCGCTCTCCGCCTGGACCCAGACCGCCGACAAGCCCGTCGACATCGACGTCAACGCCGACAAAATCTGGACCGACACCGGCATCGATGTCGCCCCCGGTGAAGCCATCGCCCTCGAAGCGTCCGGAAAAATCAGTTACATGGGCAAAGAAACCGGCCCCGAAGGCCTAGTCCGCGGCTGGGCCGATCTCATCAAGGTCTTTCCCCTCAACGACGCCAAACGCGGCGCCCTCATCGGCCGCGTCGGTGACAACGCCGCCACCCGCCCCTTCCTCATCGGCGATCGAACGGACCGCCAGATCGGCACCGCCGGCCGCCTCTTCCTCGGCATCAATCAAGGTTCCATGGACAAGGCCGTGGGCGTTTACAAAATCAAACTCACCCGCACCAAAGGCGCCACCACCGTCCGTGACACCCAGCAGATGCTCAAGAGCCTCACCAAGCTCACACAGGAACAAGTCGACAACGTCCCCAACCGCGTCGTCGACAAGGACGGCCTCGTCGGCGACCGCACCAATTTCTTCATCATCGGCAGCGAACTCCACGTCGTCAGCGCTCTCGAAAAGGCCGGCTGGGTCAAAGTCGATCGCTCTATCAAGGACACCGTCTTCCGCGGCATCCTCGCCAGCATGTCCAAACAGGCCTACGTCACCATCCCCATGAGTGAGTTGATGATGTTCGGACGCGCCCAGGACTACGGCTGGGCCCAGGCCGACCCGCTCAGAGTCGTCGCCTCTCGCCACCACTTCCGCATCTGGAAAGCCCCCTTCACCGCCGGCGGCCGCACCGTCTGGGTCGGCGCCGGCACCCACGACGTCGGCTTCGACCGCGACCAGCGCAACGGCAAACTCACCCACAAAATCGATCCCAACACCGACGGCGAACGGGACTACATCGGCAAAAGCTTCGAAGAGGTAGGTGAAGTACTCCTGCTCGACTACATGACCCACAAGGAGCCCGTCAAACAAGCCAAAACCGCCCACGGCCAGGCCTATACCTCCGACGGCCGCACCCTGGTGATCTACCTCAAGCCCGACGAAACCGACAACTCCAAACCCTTCAGCGACATCTTCTGCACCGTTCTCTCCAAGAACAATCCCGATGGCGACAAATGGGATGGCTGCGAAAACTACGTCGATGGCGGTGGCTCCACCAACGCCACCCTCCCCGCGCTCTCCAAGGACTACCGCGTCCTCATCGTCCCCGGCTTCATGAGCTCCTGCTTTGCCGACAGTCCCGCCTTCAACGAAGGCCTCCCCGTTCTCCGCGACAAATACGGCGTCAACGTCGAATATCTGCAGGTTCCCAACGACGGGTCTGAATCCAACTCTAAGATGATCGCCGATTTCCTCCGCGAAAAATCAAAGGGCGACGCCCGCAAGTGGATCCTGGTCGGCTACAGCAAAGGCACTCCGGATCTCCAGGAAACCCTTGCCCGCAACCCCGACCTCCGCCCCCTCACCGCCGCGTTCATCAGCGTGGCCGGCGCCTCCGGCGGATCCAATATTGCCGACGCCATTCCAGCCATGGTGGACAAGTACATGAACCAGTACAAGTTGAAGCCCACCTGCAAGGGCGACATGGCCCTCGGCTTCAAGTCCCTCAGCAAAATGGTCCGCGGCGCCTTCCTGGCCAACTACCCCAACCCCTTCGTCCCGACCTATTCCATCGTCGCCGCCTCCGACAGAAACACCACCTCGAAGGCCCTGCTCCAAACTTGGCAACTACTGCTGACCTACGACCCATTCCAGGACGGCCAGCTCACCCGCTCCGACGCCATCATTCCCGGCAGCACCTACCTGGGAATTGCGAAGGGCGACCATTTCGCGGTCGCCCTTCCCTTCGATAAATCCACCGACAGCACCATCAAAACCGGCATGGACAAGACCAAGTATCCCCGCGGAGCCCTGATCGAAAGCCTGCTCCGCTACGTCACCGACGATCTGTCCAAAAAGAAGCGCTAGCTAACCGCGGCCTTCGACTTCCCGGTTTTCGTCACCGTCTCATCATCGATCTCGCCTGCCGGCAAGCCCAGCTTGACGCGCAGGTTGAGATCGAGCGCCGTAGCCATATCCGGATTGTCTTTCATGAACTGCTTGGCGTTGTCGCGTCCCTGGCCGATGCGCACCCCGTTGAAGCTATACCAGGATCCCGACTTCTCCACCAGATTGTTCGCCACGCCCAGGTCAATCAGATCGCCCTCTTTGGAGATCCCTTCCCCGTACATGATGTCGAACTCCGCTTCCCGGAACGGCGCGGCCACTTTGTTCTTCACAACTTTCACCTTCGTCCGGTTGCCCACAACCGCATCGCCATCTTTAATGGCCGCAATCCGGCGAATATCCACGCGAACACTCGAATAGAACTTCAACGCCCGCCCGCCCGA
>JBIKOG010000190.1:0-14807 GCA_044358225.1 Bryobacteraceae bacterium
GCTCTGGCGACCGTGGGGAGGCTGGCGGAGAGGTTGGGGAGTCCGCGGGGCTGGGCGGCGGTGGACACAGAGTTCGTATTCGTCGCGATCAGATTCGGGACGGAGCTGGCGGCGTTCGAGAGGATGTTATTGAAGAACGTATCGTAGCCGATTTGATAACCGGTGCGAATGGCGGACTTATGATCGCCGAGTAACTTACCGAGGATTCCACTCTTGTAAGCCGGAGACCATGCGACGCCGATTGTAGGCGACCAGTTATTCCGGTCCGAACTTACTGTGCTGGGGCGTTTGTAGGGCCCGTCGAGGGTGACGGGATCCACGTTATAGAGTCCCGAGAAGGCCGCATAGGGGAGTGCGTTCATGGGTACGCCGAAGTAGTCATAGCGGACGCCCAGGGTGACCGTCAGGTTCTGGGTGGCGCGCCAGCGGTCCTGCAGAAAGTAGGCCTGGCGGAAGACTTTGGGGTAGTTGGCGGGGCTGCCGAAGGTGCGGGTGGCGGCCCCGTTGGTGCCACCGAAATCGTCGAGGAAGTTAGCGAAATTAGAGTATCCGGTGGTGGTGGCGTAGGCAAGCTGACCGCGTTCGACGGCTGGGGCGAGGTCCTTGGCGCGCTGGACAAGGAGGTCGGCGCCGAGGCGGAGCGAATGGCGTCCGCGGTTGAAGGAGATGGTGTCCTGGAGCGTGTAGTTGTTGGCGATGCGGCCTTGCGGGAAGTTCGTGGCGACGCCGAGGCTGGTGACGCCGCCGCCGATGGTGAGTGTCGGGATGGACTTGCCGAGGTCGGAGATTGTATCGAGCGGGAACTCAAATCCGATCCGGGCGTAACTGACGCGTAGTTCGTTCGTGAGTGCCGGTGAGAATATATGTGTCTCGTTGATTTGTGCGTTCTTATTGGCTGTGGATTGGGAGGTGAGAAAGGCCGGGAAGTTAGACTGGACTGGCCCGTTTCCTTGTTCCTGCTGGATGTAACGGACCATGAGTTGGTCGTTCTGACTGATGGCATGATCGCCGCGGACGATCAATTGCCTGTCGGTCAGGAACTGGGGAAAGACGGCGGTGCCGGTGCCGAACTCGATGGCGGGGCGGCCGTCACCGAGGGCGACGGGGAAGAACTGGCTGGTGGCGGCGATGCGGCCAGTTCCCTGCTTGTAGATTTCATAGCGCGGGTTGCGGCCCTGCGGGAAAAGCTGATCGAGGGCGGCCCAGCCGGCGGCGCTGGGAACGCCGTAGTTGGCGCCGGAGGTAGAGGCCTGGCGCTGTTCATGGTAGCCGGCGAAGAAGAACGTCCGGTTCCTGACGACGGGGCCGCCAAAGGTACCGCCGAACCAGTTTTCGGTGCCGGGGAGCGGGTGGCCGCGTTTGACGACTTCGGGGTTGAGGGAGTTGGTGTTGGTGATGGCGTCGTCGAAAGTGGAGTCGAGCAGGTGGAAGAGAGAGCCGTGGAAGGTGTTGGTACCGGCGCGGGTGACGGTGTTGACGGTGGCACCACCGGCGCGGCCGAACTCGGCGTCGAAGTTGGAGGTTTGGACGGCGACTTCGGCGACGGCGTCGGGGTTGCGGAGCTGGAAGGCCTGGCCGGCGACACCGGTGTCATTGTTGTCACTGCCGTCGAGCATGAAATTGTTGCTGCGGCCGCGACTGCCGTTGACGGAGAAGGTGCCGATGCCGAAGGCGAAGCGATTGGTGGAGACGCCCGGGAGGGTGAGGGCGAGGGCGGTGGGGTTGCGGCCTGAGAAGGGGAGGTCCTGGGACTGTTGGGAGGTGATGGTGCCGCCGCGGGTGACCGATTCGGCTTGCAGGAGCGCTTCGACGCCAGCGGTGACTTCGACGACGGTGGCGGAGGCGCCGACTTCGAGTTGGATGTTGAGGGAGGAGGCGTTGCCGGATTGAACGGGGACGGCGCGTTTGACGTAGGTGGTGAAGCCGGTGGATTTGGCGGTGATGTCATATTCACCGGGTTCGAGGGCCTCGAAGCGGAAGGCGCCGGAGTTGTCGGATTTTGACTGGCGGGTGAGGTTGGTACGGGTGTTGCGGATTTCGATGTCGGCGCCTGGGACGGTGGCGGAGGAGGAATCGTTGACCTGACCGATGAGACGGCCGAGGCTGGTTTGCGCGAAGGCGGGGATCACGGCCAGCGCGATGGCGATGGCGCAGCGGAGAACGAACATGGAGAAGCCCTGTTTCTCCCAGACTTGCGTCACCTTCGGCAGCCGCAAGACAGACAACGTAGCCCCGTTAGGAGGCCATCCCTTGTTTCTATTTGTGCGTTATTTGGGGCGGAGTGTCAAGGGGGTGGGGTGGGCGGCTTCGTTTCCTGGGGGTGAGTTTCTCTTTCCCGTGGTAACTCGCTTACATTCCTGCTTCCCTTTCCCGGGGTGACTGGCACCCACCTTCGCCCTGTGGGCTTCGGCGGGCGAGCCGGGGAGAGAGTCGGGTGCCAGCCACCGGGCGGTGGGTTGGTTAGGGGTAGATTTTGATCGCGCTGTGGCTATAGCGGCGGGTAGACGCACTTGGGGTTTTGAAGGCTGCGGATGTGCTGGATCGGCGGGAGATCCTTCTTTACGCCGCAATGGCCGAAGTTGTCGTGGTAGTCCTCCAGAGCGTCCCACATGTCGGCGTTGTTGGGGGTGAGGGTGGGATGGAGGGTGAACTCGATGTCGTCTTTCCCGTTGGGGTCGAAGGTGGCGGCCAGAAAGCTCATGAATTGGCCGCGTGGGCCTTTGCGGCGGGTGACGCCGCGGAGGGTGAATTGGGTGCCGGCGGCGTCGATGAGGCGGCCGCCTTTCAGTAGGTAGTCCACTTCCCTGCCCTCGTGGCGGCGGAGTTCGGCGGGGGTTTTGCAGACGCAGATGACGCGATGTGAGGGGCTTGTGGGGAGAAGGACGACAGGATAGGCGACGCTGGTGAGGTCGTGGGCGCGGGTCGAGGCGGAGGGCATGTCGGGCTGGGGTGGGTCCGAGAAGGAACAGCCGGCGAGGAGGGTGAGGACGACAAGATAGCGGCGCATTCCCTACTACAGGCGGGAACGGAGCTCGGATGTTATCTCGCGCGTGGCGTCGTTAGCGTCATACTGGCATTCGTCGAGCCATTCGGCGGGAAATTCGTTGCGGTCAATGAGGTCTTCGACCGTGCAGGCGCGGTTCTCAGAACACGGGGATAGCTCGTAGATGGTCTTGAGAATGAGGATGGACCCGGTGTTGCGGAGGGCGATTTCCTGGATATGGCGGACTTCGGGGTCTTGTTCGGCGAGATACCAACGGAGGGCCAACTCTTCGTCGCCGGGTTGGGCGTTGTTGAGGAGGAGATCGGCGGCCCAGTGGCGGTGGGGGTGGCTTGATTCGACGAGCTGAATGGCGAGGTCGCGGAGCCGTGGGTGGGTGATTTTTGTAAGGGCAAGGAGGGCGTCCCGATGATCCGCCATTGCGATGAGGGGGCTGGATCGAGCGGAAAGGGGCGACTGACGAATGCGGCGAGTAACTCGGGATCCCTGGTTTCAACGAGGGTCTGGGCCGCTTGGAGAAGTGCTTCAGGGGTGGCTTCCCTGCCCCAGTTGATGCGTTCATAGCGGGTGGATCTAGGCCGATTGCGCGGTGGCCCGGTGGCGATTTTTAAATACGCTGCGAGGTCTTCGTTATTCGATGCGGCATCAGTGAGCCCGGCGAGGAGTTCCGCTTCGCCGCAGTGTTCCTTCCCCCTGAAATAAAGCCAACCTTGGTCTACGGTATTCTGTGGACCGCGGAGGAGCGCGCCGATCTTTTCGGCGGCGAACAGGAAGCCCTTGAGGCCGTCGAGCGCAACGAAATTGACGGCGATCGCTTCTCCCTGTTGCGGGCCGGGGTTGTAATGCGCGTACATGGTGGTGCGGGCGGCGGCGCTGCCGTCTTCGGCCAGGAAGCGGGCGAGGGTGAAGCGGTGGCGGGTGTCGAGATCGTCGTTCGCGTCGGGGAGGGAATCGATGATGGCCTGGTGGTATGTGGTGGCGTCCGGCAAGATTTCCAGGAAGTTGTAGATGTACGCCGAGTGGGTGCCTTCGAAGATGGGATCGATGGCTCGACTGTGCAGGCTCATGTCCGCGATGACATCGCGCCATGCGGAGACGTCATTGGCGCGGGCGTAATTGACGGCGCGACCGTGGCCGGAATGGAGGAGACGGCGGAACTCATCCTTCGTCATCGCTCGTTAGAAAATCGGTCGAGCTTCGTAGAGGACCAGATCGTCATCCACCGTTCCGGCCAGGAAATAGACGGTGCCGTCGTCGCGGAAATCGATGGAGTTGATGCGCTGAATGTAATCGCCTTCGGCCGTGGGCCGGAGTTGGTTCAGCACTTGGTGCATCTTGCCGTCACGACGGACGATGAGATTCGTCCCACCGTTGTTGTGCTGGAAAAGCAGGTCGCCGTTGCGGTTGGACTCCTGGTTGCCGATGGAGTTGGCCACCTGGCCGCTGGGCATGACGGTGGTGTTGTTGACGACGATTTCCCAGCGATCGGTCTGCCATTCGCAGAGGATGGTGCCGCTGACCATGTTCAGCCCGGCATACAACTTCCCTCCCCCGGCGCGGTGCAGATTGGCGATGCCGGTGATGAGATGGGGCCCGACGCGGGTGCTGTTCGGGACGGCGAGCTCCTTCCAATTGGCGCCGTCGTGCACGTAGAGAATCGGCACGTTGACGTTGCGGAACCGGAGGGAGATAAGCACCTGGCCTTCGTCGTTGAAGGCGAAGCTGTCGTAGCCGCTGGCAATGCGATTATCGAGCGTGGTCGCGGTGGCGGCGGTGCCGCTGTAGATCAGCAGTTCCTTCGGCTCGGCGGCGCCCTGCGGGTGCAGGAAGATGCGCGAATCACCGGCCGAGGTGGACGCGGTGTAGAGCATATCGCCGCGCGAATTGACGTCGACGGTGCCGGGCGCATTGATGGTGAGCGTGCCGACGCGGAGGGGAAAACGGAGCACCAGTTCAGGCGCGCCGCCGCCAGCTGAAATGCGGGCGATGCCGGCGCCGGTGGTGAGATAGATATCGCCGGTGGGAGATTTGCGGACGTTCCAGGTGCCGCCGTGGAAGGCGCCGAACCACATTGTGTTATTCCCCCAGAGCCGTTCGCCGTAAGGCATGACGTTGCGGGGGCCATCGGGCGACATTTCCACAATCGAGCCACTGGAGCCGCCGGCGTAGACGTGGGGCGCGCCGGTGCGGGCGCCGCCAATGAAGTTGATGATATTGATGGGCGCTTTGATTTCCGCAGTGTCGCCGGAGCGAAGCACGATGCGGGGTTGATCGAGCCCGAGCTGGACGATCATCATGTTCGAACGCTCGCCGCGCATGTAGGCAAACGATTCGCCGCGGCCGTTGAGCGCACCGCTCTCGACGTCCTGGATGGTTTCGCCATCCACTTTATCGTTGGCGTAGCGGAAGAGCGGTTTGGCGTCCCCGGTGGGCGGCCAGAGCCAGATGCCGTTGCCTCTGTTGTTGAACGGGTTGGTGTGGAGGAGCGTTCCGTGGAGCGGGTGGTGCCAGAGCACGCCACTTTGGCTGGAGACTTGGAGGCTTTCCAGTTTGCCGTCGGGGAGCCAGCGGACGAAGTACGTATTGTTGTTGTTCAGAACGACGCAGAGGATGACGGTGCCGTCCTCATCGAGCCAGAACGTGGGGTGGTTGCCGCGACCGCCGGCGAAGCTGCGGACGGTGGAGCCGAGCAGTGCGTCGCCGGTACCGATCAGCCGGGTGCGGGAGGCGCCTGGGGTGTGGCGGAAGAAGACGCGATTCGCGCCGGCGGTGACGCTGTAGACGGCGGCACCCCTTTTATCGACGCCGAAATCGGCATCGACGGTGAAGGCGCCGGTGATGCCGGGAAGCCGGTCGCTGGTGTTGACCAGGATATCGGTATAACGGCCGTCGTAGCCAAGGAAGAGGCCGGTGTAGGTAACGGGATTCAGTTCAAAACGGAAGTTGGCACGGACAAGCGAGGCACCGCCATCGGTGTAGGAGTTGCGGCTAAGGACGAGCGAACTGGTGGCTTCCGTACCGGCGAGGAGCGGGGTGTTATTGGAAATGTGGTTGAAGACGCCGGTGCTGGTGCCGTAGTTGATTTGGGCACCGTTGATGTTCGTGTCTTCGTAGCTGAGCACCTGGCCGGAACGGGTGATGGCGTGGGTGCGAAACTCGGTGGTGTAGCTGCCGAGGGCGAAGCGACTCTGTCCGCCGGGGGAGGTCATTTTGTAGGTCCCGGCGTTGTAGTCGAAGTTGACGAGAGCGTTGGCGGTGCCATCGAGCGAGGCGTTGAAGAAGAGCGTGCCGTCGTCGGCGGGCCAGAGCATGGTGGGTTTGGCCCGTACTTCGAAGCGCGATTTCCAGTTGCGTTCACGGGACCAGAGGCGGCGGAGTTCGTAGGCCTTGGGGACGCTGATTTCGACGGGCGCGGTGACTACCCACTGGCGTTGGAGGCCGGTTTGGACGTCGCCATAATTGTACGTTCCGAGGACCATGGCACCGCCTTCGGAAGAGCCGGTGAGGAGGCCGGTGGTATCGATTCGGGCCACCTGGCTGGTGCCGAGGCGATAGTTCAACACCGACCAGGCGAAGGCCACCCCTGGGATGGCGGCGCCGTTGGCGTCGTAGGCGGCGGCGGTGAAGCGCTGCTGTTTGCCGACTTCGAGCGAGACGCGATTGGGCGTGATTTCGACTCGGCTGGGGATGGTTTGAATGGCTGTTTCGGAGAAGAGCGAGCCGCTGCGGGCCTGGACGCGGACGGTGCCGAGGGAGCGGGCGGTGAGGGTGCCGCTGGCATCGATCGTCGCGAGACCGGCGTTGTTAGTGGCCCAAGTGACGGCGCCATTGGGAACCGGGTTGCCCTGGGCGTCACGGACGACGGCGCGGAAGGACATACTGCGACCGACGAGGACCTGTGTGGCGTCGGATAGAATCTGGATCGACGCTTGCGACCAGGCGGCGGAAGCGAGAACCAAGGCGGCCAGGAGGAGGCGCATGGATTACCCCCAGAACTCGTCGACGGGCCCGAATTTACCTTCACTAGCACCGACCAGGAAATCGTAGCGGCGGCGGGAGGGGGTGTCGAGCAGGCTCTTGGTCCAATCGACGCCGAGTGCGGAGTAGATGCTGGCGGTGATGTCTTCCGGATAGATGGGGCGGTTCCCGGACCAGCCGTATTCGGTGATGAGGGAGCCGTTGGCATCCGTCGCGCCGATGACGCGGCCGCCGCGCATGCCGCCGCCCAACATGGCGATGGACTGGACGTTGCGGTAGTGATCGCGGCCGCCGCGGGAGTTCAGCGGGCCTGGGGTGCGGCCGAATTCGCCCATGATGACGATGAGGGTTTCCTTGAACTCGCCGGTGGCTTTGAGGTCGTCGGTGAGGGCGCTGACGGCGTTATCGAGGTCGCGTGTGAGGGTGTAGATGCTGCTGGCCGCGGTGAATTGGTTATCGTGGAGATCCCAGCCGCCCTGGGTGATATTGAAGAAAATGGCCCCGTTATTGGCGCGAATGGCGTTGCGGGCGACGATGGCGGCGCGGCCGACGCCATTGGCGCCGTAGCGGTTTTCGTCGTCGACGGAGAACTTGAAGATCTGGTCGACCGTGTCGTTGTACATCATGGCGCGGGCGCGGGCATAATAGCCGGCGTAGGCGGCCATGGCTTCGTTCATGGGGGCCTGGCGGAGGGGGGCGTCGAGCGCTTCAAGCAGGCCGAACCGTCTTTCAAAGCGCGCCTGGCTTTGGGCGATGGCGCCGAAATGGTTGTGGGACAGCGTGGTGATGCCGGTGCGGGTGGCCGGGGGCATCATGGGTTCATAGAGACCGCCGAGGAATTTCGCGCCTTGGAGACCGGTCTGATTGAAGCTCATGAAGGGCGGGAGCAGGCCGGCACTTCCCTTCTCCCGGGCGATGACGGCACCGATGTGGGGCGTCTCTCCAGCCAGGGCCGGGTTTTGCGAATGGCCTGTCTGCATGTAGAACTGGCCCCGCTCGTGGGCGGCTTCCCAGCCGGCGGCGGAGCGGATGAGCAGCAGGTCGTTGAAATGCTTCGTGAGTTTCGGGAAATAACGGTTGGAATAGACGAACGGGCCGGACTGGCGGATATCGACATCGCGCGGGTTCCACGGGCCATCTTTGGGGTCAAAGGTGTCCATGTGGCTGGGACCACCATTGAGGTTGAAGAAGACGACGGCACGGGCAGTGTTGCGGGTGGCGGCGTTGCGGGAACCGATGGTTTCGGCGTTCAGCAACTGGGAGGCGCCGGCGGCGGCGGAACCGAAGAGAAAGTGGCGTCGGGTGGCGGCGTGCATCGGGATCCTCTTTAGTAGTTGAACGTGAAGTCGAGTTTGTTGAGTAGCGCCCACTGGAGGTCGCTGAGCCACTGGGCGCGGGGACCGGAGCGGTAACGGAGGACCGTCGCCATTTCGGCTTCGCTGGGCCAGCGGGTGAGGGTGGCGATGTACATTTTGCGGATCGCCTCTTCGTCGGTGATGGGGAGCGAGTCGATGCGGAGGACCTGGTTGCGGCTGGAGATGGCGGCCGAGCTGGTGCCGAGCGAGCGTTGGACGACCTGGGTCTCGTTCATGCTGAAGAGCAGGCCGAGGATGGTGGGCTCTTCGGAGCGTTCGATGGTGGTCCAGTTGCCGCGGCCGGCCTGATTGAGGAAGTCGACGACGCGGAAGTCCGTGGAGGGTTCGGCGGCGTCGGGGAGCTGGTTGGCGTATTGGAGCGCGTTGGCCATGCCGGCGATGGTCATCGGTTGCTCGGTCCGGGTGGCGGTGACGAGGGAGTCGTAGAGCGATTCGGCGGAGAGGCGGCGCGGTTCGAACTTAGCGAAATAACGGACGAAGACGGGCTGCCATTCGCCCTCATAGCGGCTGCTGAGTTGGTAGGCATCGCTTGCCAGCATCTGGCGGATGAGCGGTTTGAGCTGGTAATTATTGCGGATGAAGAAGTCGGCCAGGTCTTCCAGGAGTTCGGGGTGGGAGTTCTGGGAGGGGAAGCCTTCGGGGGGCGTGACGGAGGGGTCCGTACGGGTGAAGTCCCAGGCTTCGGGCGGATCGACGATGCCATGACCGAAGAAGTTGGCCCAGAGGTGGTTGACGGTGGCGCGGGCGAACTGTTTGTCGCTTGTGATGATTTCGCCGAGGTCCGCACGCCAGTTTTCCGACTTCGGGCGGGCCTGATTGAGGACAAATTGGGGCTCGACGACGGCACTGGTACGCGCCGGGCGGTTGCCGGGGTTGGAGGGGTTGACGGCGCCCGAGTAGCTGCCGTAGTCGCGGTCTATTAATATGATGCGGGGGCGGAAGCCAATGGGGTCGTCGCTCCAGCGGATGTAGTACATGCGCGAAAGGAATGCGCTGGTTTGCCAGAACTGCTGGCGGGTGCGGCGGGAGAGCCAGACATTGATCTTTTCCAGGTGGGCGCGGCCGTTGTGGCAGGAGACGCATTCGGTCTTAAAGCCCATGAAAGTCGTGGTGATTTTGTCGGTAATGTCGTCCCAGGAGTCCTGGATCGGGCCATTGACATCCATCCAGCGGGCGAAGAACTGGGTGCCGGGTTGGGTATCGACTTCACCATTGGCGGCGAGGAGTTCGCGGACGAATTGGTTGTAGGGGCGGTCCGCCTTAACGAAGCCGCGGACGAACTCATAGAAAGTGTTGCGGGCCGGGACGCTGATCGATTCGTGGTTTCGGGTGACGCGGAACTTATTGAGGAAGAAGAGGGTTAGCTGGTCGGAGTAGGCGTCGGAATCGAGCAGGGAGTCGATTAGTTTGGCGCGTTTATCGGGGTCGGAACTTGAGAGGAAGGCTTCGGCGGCTTCGGGCGTCGGGATTCGCCCGGTGACGTCGACCGTGACGCGGCGAAGGAACTCGGCGTCGGAGGCGGGAGCGGCGGGTTGGACGTTATCGGCCGCCATTTTTGCGAAAAGGCGTTGATCGATAAAGTTCGAACGCGATTCGGCGGCGCGGCGGGAGGCGGCGGCGCTCTGCGCGGTGCGGCGTTGGCGGCCACGCATCTCAAAACCGCGATCGAGTTCCAGGCTTTCGGCCATCTCGGTCCGTTGGGCGGCCGGATAGCGAGGGCAACCAGGATCGGCTGCCAGGAGGACCATCGGTCCCAATAAGTACACCATTCCCCGTCGAATGTGTCGCATGCGTGTTGTCAACATTTTACAACGTTTCGCTACGCCGAAAAAGGGCGAATCACGCTTAGCAGCTTTTCGGCCAATTCGTAGGGGTTCTCGAGTTTCAGGACCTGAAATCCGGCGGCAAGTCCGGCGGCGGCGCCGGGTTCGGAATCCTCGACGACGAGCGGGCGGGTGACGCCGAGGCGTTCGGCGGCCAGCAGGTAGGGTTCGGGATGGGGTTTCCGGTTGGTGACATCGTCACCGGTGACGATGGTGGCGAAGCAGTCGCGAACGCCGGTACGTTCGAGGACCGGTTCGACTTCGGCGCGGCCCGATGAAGAGACAACGGCGAGTTGGAGACCGTCGAGCTGGCGGAGCAGTTCCCGTGTGGATTGGGGAATGGGGGGATTGGCGTAGGCCTTTTCGCGAAAAAGAGCCTTCTTTTTCGGATAATACTGCCAAAGGTCTTCGACATCGTGGGGCGGGTTCTTCTGTTTCGCCAGGACTTCGAGCATGGCGCGGTCCGTGATACCGATGCAGTTGGCGCAGTAGGCTTCCCAGGTGAGCGGGATGCCGAGAGGGGTGAGGATGGTGGTCCAGCATTCAAAATGAACGCCTTCGCTGTCGGCGAGCACGCCATCAAAATCAAAAAGGATGGAGTCAAAAGACATGGGGGAGAACTTCAGGGTACAAAAAACGAACGGCCGAAGGTGGAAACCTTCGGCCGAGTGAGTTAATGATGGCAGGGGAATTAAGCGGAAGCGCCGGAGAGGTGAATCTCACGCAAGGAGAACTCAAAGCCCTGCAGGGCGTTGATGAGCTGGGTGGCATCGATCGGTTTGACGCCGAGCCAGTGGAACATCAACCTTAATTCAGCCTTCCAAAGGAGTTTGCGGAGCGACCATTCCAGACTGAGGAGTTGGGAGACTTCGGCGGAGCGATCCTCGGTGGCGTGTACCACAGCGAGGCGAACCCCTTGCGAGAGGCGACCGAAATCAGAGGAAATCAGGCGAAGATATTCCCGAAACAGACGGCGGCGTTCCGAGCGAAACTCTTCGCGCCGGGCCGGGGACCCGTCCACCGACTGCATCCAAAACTCCTCTTCTTCCGCAGAAAGGAGGCGACGCATAGGAAGGTACCGGAAAGATGAAAACTGTTCAAACCATTCCTCGGACCAGGCGCCATCCGAGACCGCCCCTTCCAAAGAGTTTTCCGCCGAAGTGTTCGCAATAGCCCGATTCCGCTGCATTAACTTTGCCAACAGAATCAGGAAAACAATACTGCTCGATATACCGAGTATGACTGGGAATGCCGTCATTTCGTTTGGGACCTCCCGCCTGTCTCTCTGTTCGCCGCTCTCCACACAACGGTAGGAGGCGCAAATCTATCTGGGGTTGGCAACCCGATGCAGGCTTATGTTTACAGGCTAGCGGGATTCCGACCGGGGTGCAATAGGATTTTACGAAAAGTCAGGCAGAAATGATGAGAAAAAAACCGTATTGCCACCACTCTATTCCTCAGGAGGGGATAACGACTTGTTGATCGATTCCAGGCGGTTCAACAAACTGGAAACTCCCGAGCGCGGCAAACCGGGTGTGGAAGGGGCGATCTCCCCGCTGGGTTGCAACAGCCAGGCCCAATTCAAAAGGGCGATCAGGGTAATGACGTAGAGCAGCAGATTCACCACTTTGATAAACGGCAAATTGCCAATGTTCAGTTCGTAATGGACCGCGGTGGTAGCAATGAAATAGAAAAACATCAGGAAGCTGTGGCGTATGGAGTTCGCCGGCAAGGGCACGGGCATCCAGACGAGAAAGGCTGCAATGAATAGCAAATAGACGCAGAGGGCAGTTGTGATGGTGCGGACAGCCGCCGAATACATTTGTACCGCCGAAGCACCCTTGTGAACATCGCCACCGGCTGTTGCGATGGCAAAAATGAACGCGATGACCATGGACGCCACAATAAAGCGCTGAGCGAAACGCGCAATACCGGGGAAACGAACGAAGACCTTTTGGAAGACCTCGACGACCATTAGGACGTATAGGAGGCATAGGACTGGCTGAGCGGTGAGGTAGATAAACTTCTGCGACCCTTTTACCTGTACGGTGGCGAAGCCAATACCCGAAGCAAGACCTTCAAGGAGAATCCCCATCAAAAAATAACGGTAAGAGCTCCATAGCCCACGCTTGTAGAAGACCCATGCGACCAGAAAATAGGTTGGCAGCATGAGGTAGGAGACCACGGACTGTAAGACAACCAAGTTAGGCGCCATCTGGGATCTCGGAAACATCCCAATAATACCATTACGTACTACCCATGGAATTGGAATCGAGGGAGAAGTACTAGTGATGACGCCCGAACTTGGCCATTCCGCCCGATGGAGAAGGGCGGAAGCCGTTTAGCGGTGCGATCCAGTGCGCACCGCGCGTGAGAGTGCGTTTGTCTTACGACTGGCGCCGGAAATTCACTGTTGCCTGGAAGTCGTCGGCGCAGGGCCAGCATTCGGGAATGGGGAGAATCTTGGTGGTGGCGACGGCCAGGGTGCGGCTGTTGTCATCAATGCAGGGCCAGCATTCGGGAACGGGGAGAATGTTCGGTGTGGCGATGGCCAGCGTGCGGCTGTTGTCATCGATGCAGGGCCAGCATTCGGGAACGGGGAGAATCTTGGTGGTGGCGACAGCCAGGGTGCGGCTGTTGTCATCGATGCAGGGCCAGCATTCGGGAACGGGGAGGATGTTTTTCGTAACAGTTAGCGAAGAGGAAGCATCATCGGCGCAGGGCCAGCATTCCGGGACCGGGAGAATCTGGGGGGTGGCCAGCTTTGCCCACGCGATGGGGAGAAGGAAGACGGCGATCAGTAACGTTTTTTTCATGATGACGACACTCTCACTCTTTCTGTATTGGGATCGGTTACGAGCCTTACGGACGGGTCCAGGAATCCAACCCGCTACCGCTATGGAGCAAATGCGGGGTGTAAAGCACATGATTACGGGGACAATCCGAGGATGCATCAGTCCCACTGGTACTAGTAGTAAGCCATTAGACGTTTTCGGAAAACGGAACAGGGTCACTAGGGTATTTGCCCTATAAGCTGTTGAAAAGAATTAGCGAAAAAGAGAAAGAACTGCTGTAGAATTCTTATTGGAAGCCGATGCGAACTGCACGACCAAAGAGCCTTCTGGAGCGTAGTGCGGACACAGATCTGTGGAGGCACACGTTGTCGCAGATCCCAGTACTTACGGGACGTCTAGTCTACCTTTCCGCTTTGCGGAGCCCGGTAACCGGAAAGTACGAGCATCACGGGCTGGCGCTGCTGTTCGGGGACCTTGAGTCAGATAAAGCGATTCGTGCCAGCCATCGGCGGGCGTTTCACGAATGGTTGGCGCTGGGACTCGAGGAGAAGGTGGAAGACCTCGATCAGTATTTAAAGACGAGCGGCGAGGATGCCCGGGCTATTCTTAGCCACTGGTCGCGAACAGAGACGTGGAATTCTTTTCAGCCGGCCGGGGCATTATCGGCTGAGAAGTCTCTTTTCATCAGCGACATGCGGGCGGTGATCAAGATCCTGTGCCTGCGGTTCGGCGCCGCCGCGCAGGGTCATAACGCATAGCTACGCCGACGACCTGGCCGATAACGTCGATCTCTTCGGGATACTTGTATATCCTTGGAGAGCACATGGAGGCTGGGTGGGGCTGGAGGACGAGCCGATTTTCTTCCAAATGACACCAACCACAGGCGAATCCTTCGCGATGTTCGAAGAAGTAGATGGGCCGTTCAAACTCGTTGGACCAGCCCGTCATGGCGATGCGTCGCTTGGATTCGTCGATCAACACGAGCGAAGAGGGCTGGATGAGCGGATACATGGACCAATCCTCGCTGCCGATGTAGGCGTAACGGTGCGCCTTCAAGTCCAATCCATTCAACAGCATGAGCGGCAGCCGGCCCCAGCGCTGGATCATGCGGCTGAGATAGGTGGTCTTTTCCAGGTCAATCCCCGGATCAAGGCGGAGCGGCAACTGCACTTCGCCGTGATCGTGGGCTTGAAAGCCGATGAGATGGGTCTTTTCCACTTCGACCTGGGCGGAATCGGAGGGGAGATGAGTGACATCGACTCCATACCACTGCAATACTTCGCACAGATCCAGCCGATAGATCGCGCAGAGGGTATACATGCGAAATATCGATGGGACGGTCCCCTTGTTTTCGATATCGGAAAGGCGCGAGAGCGCGACGATGAATTCATCGTTGCCCCGGCGTTCAGCTATGCGAAGACTGGCATCTTCGACGTCCCGGTAGCGGAGATTCAACCGCTCTCGGGCGCGTTTCAGGCGTTGGCCTGGATCGTCCATGATATGATGCTCTCCCGGAAGCTCCGAAAAACCGCGGCAGGAAGCCGGAAACAACCGTTACCTTTGTCGAAAGCAGTACACTGAGTGTAGCACTAGCGGCGGCGAAGATATGACGAATAAAAGGAGAATTTGTTCTGATTTCAGAACAGGATTTCGTTCTACATGGAAAAAACGAAAATAGTGGTTGGGGTAACGGGTGCATCGGGGTCTATATTGGGGTGGAGATTACTGGAAAAGCTACGGAATGTAGGCCATGTGGAGACGCATCTGGTATTGAGCCGGTCCGGGGAACGGACGGCTTGGCTGGAACTGGGGAAAAAGGCGTCGGAGTTTCGGG
>JBIKOG010000192.1:0-14765 GCA_044358225.1 Bryobacteraceae bacterium
CCGCTACAGCTACATTCGCCAGAAGTTCAACCGCGATGCCATCTTCCCCGGCCTCGGTGACGGCGTTGGCAATCAGGGCGCCCAGTTCAACGAGAACAACAGCCTCGCCGCGAACTGGACCCGCACCATCGGCACCCGCATGGTCAACAACCTCCGCTACGGCCGTAACTTCACCTTCGCCGAATTCGCCCACGCCACCGCCAACGATCAGAAGGCCGACGCCTTCGGCTTCCGCGGTATCCCGGCCGATCTTCTCCAAGTCGGCGGCCTTCCGCAGATCGACGTTATTAACTACAACGATCTCGGCACCCGCAACTTCCGCCCGCAGTTCCAGGAGCCGAAGCTGAACCAATTGGTCGAAACGTTCTCCGTCACCGCCGGCCGCCACTTCCTTCGCACCGGCTTCGAAATGCGCCTGAAGGACAACTCCTTCATCGACGTCACCCGCCGCACGCCCTCCTACGGCATCCCCGGCGTCTTCACCGGCGACTCCATGGGCGACCTGCTCCTCGGCATGCCCGAAAGCGTGCAGCTCAACACCGTCCCCACCGTCAACCAACTCCAACGCGCCTTCAGCTTCTTCGCCCAGGACGACTTCAAGGTCTCCCGCACCCTGACTCTCAACCTCGGCGTCCGCTACGAATACACCACCCCCTTCTACGGCAGCGGGACCAACAAGAACATCAACTTCAATCCCGCCACCGGCGGCCTGCTCGTCGCCGACGACAAGGACAAGTACCTCACCACTCCGGATAAAAACAACTTCGGTCCTCGCCTGGGCGTCGCCTGGCAGATGATCCCGGAGAAGGTCGTCCTCCGTGGCGGCTACGGCATCTTCTACAACACCGAAGACATCTACGGTTCGGAGGCCAACCTGCCCCTCAACCCGCCGCAGCTCACGCAGGCCCGCCTGCAGCGCGTCGGCACCGGCCCCGCTCCTCTCCGTTTGAGCGACGCCATCCCAGCCAACGTACTCAGCAACTACGACTCCCGCACCGTCGGCCTTCGCACCCGCGAGCGCGACCAGCGTTCCGGCATGATTCAGCAGTGGAACATCGCCACCCAGTTCCAGTTGAACAAGGCATCGACTTTTGAACTGGCCTACGTTGGCAACCGCGGCCGGAACCTCTTTGCCCTGTACGAGCGCAACCAGACCAACTTCGGCGTCGACGGCTCCGTCCCCGCCAATCGCCCCTTCCCGCAATGGCAGGGCATCCAGACCGGCGCCAGCCGCGCCCGCAGTTGGTACAACGCCATGCAAATGAAGTTCGAACACAAGCTGCAGAGCGGCCTGTACGCCATCGTCAGCTACACCTACGCCAGCGCTCTCGACGAAGCCGGCACCTGGGACGCGGGCGCTTCGCCCCAGTTCCGCGACAACTTCGCCGCCGAGCGCGGCGGCATGACCCAGACCCCACGCCACCTCATGACCATCGGCACCACCTATGAACTGCCGGTCGGCAAGGGCAAGCGTTGGGGCAGCGGCTTCAGCAAAGCGGCCGACCTCGTCCTCGGCGGCTGGAACGCTTCCGCCTTCGTCAGCCGCCGCACCGGGCTGCCGATCAACGTCGGCCTCACCGGCGCCGGAACCAATCCCCGCACCGGCCTGAACTACCGCTTCTTCGACCGCAACGGCGGCGGCCTCCGCCCCGACCGCATCGGCGCCGGCAACTCCGGCATCGACCCCAAAACCGATCGCTTCAAGTTCCTCGACATCAACGCCTATCAGGTCCAGGCCTTGAACACGCCCGGCAACGCCGCGCGCAACTCGGCCTACGGCCCGAATCAGTTCGTCACGAACTTCAAGCTCGGCAAAACCTTCCGCATCGTGGAAGGTCACAACGTCGACTTCCGCTGGGAAGCGTTCAACCTGTTCAACACGGTGAACTTCAACAACCCGTCCACCACCTACGGCGCGTCGAACTTCGGCGTCATCACCAGTGCGCAGGATCCGCGGGTCATGCAACTCGCCATCCGCTACTCGTTCTAAGGCCGGCGAATCACCGGGCGATCCACGGGACGGAGTCTCGTGGATCGCCCACTCGTCAAACGGTCACCACGCCTCCCGATTCGCAATCTTCACCCGGAACAACGGCTTCGCCCGCTCCGCCTCCTCCATCTCATACACCTGCTCCGTCTTCCCCGCATCCCACCCCCGCCACAACCACACCAGCGACTCCGGCAAATCCAACGCCCCCTGCGCAATCGCATGCGCGCTCTCCCCAAAACGGAAGTGAAAATCGTACCCCTTCAACTTCAGCGAATTCGCCAGCTGAATATTGTTCAACGGCCAGCTCCCCGCCTGGTTCTCAATATCATCGGCCCCGTCCGACATCCACACCCGCAGGTTCTTCCGCGCCTCCCGCCGCACCCGGTGCGACACCACATACCCGCCCTCCGGCACCGTCTGAATCCCCGTATAACTGCCAATGTGCGACAGCACCCGGCTGAACTGCCCCGGGTAATACCAAGCCACATTCATCGCGCAAATCGCTCCCGACGACGCCCCCGCCACCGCCCGCGAATAGGCGTCCTTCCGGATCTTGTACGTCTTCTCCACGTCCGGCAGAATCTCCTCCAACAGGTGCCGCCCATACCGGTCCGACACCGTGTCGTACTGCACACTCCGGATCCCCGCCGCCGGCGCGATCAGCACATGCACCATCGGCGGAATCAACTTCTTCGCCACCAGATTGTCGCTCACAATCTGCAGCCGCAACCGCAGCAGATCAGCGTTGCCGACGATCGTCTCCCCGTCCTGCCACACCATCAGCGGCGCGCCATTCTTCAGGTCAACGCCCGCATTCGCGTACACCCAGAAGTCCACCGCCTTCCCCGGATACACCTGGCTCTGCAGCGTCTTCTTCGCCGACAACACGCCCCGCGCCACCCCAGCCCGCGGATACGAATCCGGGTTGTACCCGGCCACGTCGTACGCCCCCAACGAACGAGTCCCCGCGAAGTACTCGTAGTGGTGCGTCGTCCCCAGCCGCAGCGTCTTCAGCAGGTACCAAAAGGGAGAGCCCGCCACCCGTTGCATAACGAGTGGCGGGCCGTGATCAATCGAAACCGTAGCGGGCTCCTCCGATCGAACCGCGAACAAAAACTCCTGGCCCCACACCGCCACCCCGTCACGTCCCGCTAACCCCGGCAACCCGGCCCGAATCAACTCACCCAACTGCGGCGAGTTTTCCCGGGCTGCCGTGATTAGCGTTTCCAGGGAGTGCGTCTGCGCCATGACCGCGGCGCTAGATACCAGTACAAGAACCAGAAGTGTGCGGTGCATACCGGGTATTATCTACCCGCCCCCGCGCAACTACTCAATCGTGATCTTCACCGGCTGCTCAATGAACTGCATCCGGTCCACCGTCAACACCACCAGTCCATACTTGCCGGCCTTCATGCCCGCCGGTAGTTTGAACTTCAATGCTTCCTTGCTCTGCTCGACGATCGTCACCTTCACATCGTCCTTGCCGTCATTCAGATAAACCTCGGCAACCTGAGTCTTCGACAGGTTGTCGCCCGTTGCCGTAAATTCCGCCGTCACCTTGCCCGGATCCGGAGTCACCGCGGTCACGCGCGGCCAAATCGTTCCATCACCGAACAACGGAAGCGCCAGAACAAATAAGAAGAAAACCAGAGATAAGCGTTTCATGGGTACTGCCTCCGATTCCAAGGTAGACCTAGTAGAAACAGATTGCAAGCGCTTTCTTTCAGTCCAGTGAAAACGCCATCACATTCCCGCCGGCAGCGATGGAAACGTACTGCTTTCCGTTGACGGAGTAGGTCATCGGCGACGCCTTCCACGCCTGCCCTGTAGGAAAATGCCACAGTGTCTTGCCCGTCTTCGCATCGGCCGCCGCAAACGTCCCGCCGCTCTCTCCGTAGAACAACAACCCGCCCGCCGTCGACAGCACGCCCGAGTAATTCGCCTCCGGTGCACCGATCTGCGGGACCTCCCAAACAATGCGACCCGTCTCAATATCCAAGGCCCGCAGCACTTTTTCCGGCGGATTGGCCGGATCATTGTAGGGAACAAACCAGCTCCCCGCCGCCCGGTACATGTTGCAATCCTCCACAGCCATCACGTAGAACAG
This sequence comes from Bryobacteraceae bacterium, assembly GCA_044358225.1. Classification (GTDB taxonomy): domain Bacteria; phylum Acidobacteriota; class Terriglobia; order Bryobacterales; family Bryobacteraceae. The sequence continues at coordinate 4,098 of JBIKOG010000192.1, forward strand.
CTTCGTCACCGGGTTGTACGCCGTCGAATACCAGTTCGTCGCCCCGCGCACCGCCGGGCAAACCAGCGTCCCGCCCGCCGTCGGTTTCGCCGCCGGGTTCACCTGCGGACGCCCCTTGGCATTAAGCCCCGTCGACCATGTAAGCCGTTTCACAAATGGCGTCCCCAACAGGAACTCGCCCGTCGTCCGGTCCAGCACATAGAAGTACCCGTTGCGGTTGGCCTGCAGCAAAAGCTTCCGCGGCTTGCCCTTGAAATTCGCGTCCACCAGCACCAACGGCTCGGTCGCGTCCCAGTCCCACAGGTCGTGCGGCGTGAACTGGAAATGCCACTTCAGCTTGCCGGTCTTGGCATCCAGCGCCACCACGCAGTTCGTATACAGGTTGTCCCCGCCGCGGTCCGTCCCATCGGTATCCGGGTACGGATTCCCCGTCGGCCAGTAGATCGTATCGGCCTGCGGATCGTACGAACCCGTCAACCACGTCGCCCCGCCGCCATACTCAATCGCCTTCCCGCCCCACGTCTCGGCGGCCTTCTCCCCGCGCCGTGGAATCGTCCGGAACCGCCAGACTTCCTCCCCAGTCGACGCCTTCACCGCCACCACAAATCCCAACAACGGCGAATCCCCGCCCGCCACGCCGGTGACAACCAGATCACCCACCACCAGAGGCGCCGCCGTCGAGCCATACGCGCCCACCTTGTCGGTCGGCAAAAAGATCTGCCACACCAGCGCGCCCGTCAGCCGGTTCAGCGCCACCAGGTGCGCGTCATCGGTCGCAAAGAAAACCTTATCGCCCAACAACGCCGCCCCGCGCTGCGCGCCCTTGGCCGCGTCGCCGGAAATCGAACGCGCATCGCCACGCGGCCGCACCCAGCACCAGATCTCGCGCCCCGTCGTGCTGTCCAGCGCGCACACCTGGTTCGGCGCCGTCACGTACATAATCCCATCGGCGACGAGTGGCGTCGTCTGCAGACTCATGTGCGGCAAAGCGTAGCTCCACACCGGCTTCAGCCGCGCCGCATTCGCCGGCGTGATCTGCGCCAGCGGGCTATGCCGGTTCGCCGACGGCAACCCGTGATAACCCGGCCATTCGCCCGCCTTAGGCGTCTGCACACGCGCGATCGCGGCCGCCGGAGCCACCGTACCACCGCCCGCCAACGGCCCCACGCCAACCCCGCCCAGCGTCGCCAAATAGGCAATCAAATTCCGCCGCTCACTCTCGCTCCCCGAGAACGCCGGCATGTACGAACCCTTCTCCGCCGTCACCGACACAAAACTGGTGCCAGGCACCAATTTAATCTTCCCGTCAAAGGTCTGCAGTTGCACATCGTGCGGCCCGCGGCTCCGCGCAAAACCGCGCACAGACGAGCCGTCCTTCATCTTCACCGTCACCACGCCCCACGGGTCGTCCGGGCAAAACGCCCAACTGGGACAAGCCGACCCATTCCGCTTCCCCTTCCGCGAATTCGGATCCCGCAGCGTATCCTCCAACTCGCGAACCGTCAGATCCTTACCGACACTGGACAAATCCGGCCCATTCGAAGCGCCCTTCCCCATCGCCATATGGCAAGTCAAACACTTCGTCTCAAACAGCGCCCGCCCCGCCGCCAAATCCCCCGCCGGATGCGCCGCAAACGCCGAGGCGTTCCAACTGTGCACCGCCTTCGCCAACACGTCCAACTCCGCGTCCGCCAACGGGAACCCGGGCATCCCGCCCCGCGTCCCGTTGCGAATGATGCCTCTGATCTGTGCCTCACTCCGCGATCGCAACGACCGCATGTCGATCAACCCCGGACCGCGATCGGTCCCCCGCGCACTATCGGCGTGACACGACGCACAGTACTTCCCATACGCCGCGGGAATCTCCTGCGCGGCGACTGCCGTGCAGATCAAAAGCAACAAAAACAGAGGCATCTCTCACCTATACCGAATGCGTCGCCAGACGCAGATCGTCTTCCAACTCGTAAATGCGGTCTTCCAGATTCTTCGTCGAAGCGCCCTTGGCCTGCGCCGCTTCCAACTTCTTCCGCGCCCCCGCCAGCTGCTTCTCCAACGCCACAATTTTCGGGTCCACCGAAGCCGCAGCCGCAACAGGCGCAGCCTTCGCAGGCGCAGCCGCCGGAGCCGCCTTCTTCACAGGCTTCTTCGCGCCCACTTTAAACTTAAACACCGTCACCGAAGACGGCGGTGCCAAGGAAACCCCAAAGTCTTCCTTATACGCCTCGGCCAGCTGCGCGGCCTCGGTCAGCAACTCACGGAAACGCACTTCAATAGCCTGCTTCGCGCGTGCCCGCAATTCCCCACCCTGCTTCTTCCACTCTAGATAGTCGACGATTGGATCACTCATGAGTCTTCCATCGTAAACTAATCCCCGCGCACCATCTTGCGCAGGTACCGCGCCGCCCGCGGAATCGCCGTCGTCTCGTCCTCCGTGCCCTCGTACACCATGCTGCAAAACCCGTTGTAGTGCACCCCGCGCAGAATCTCGAAGACGCGCTTGTAGTCGATAAACTTCTCCACGCCCTGCGCATCGGCTTCGTACACCTTCACCCGCACAAACGGCGCCAACGGCGCCACCTGCTCCAGCGACTTGTAGTAGTCGGCGTACGTGTGCCCTTCCTTCTTCGGCCCGTTCGGCCCCGCGCGCCCCGTAAAATGGCCCGTATCCAGCACCAGCGCGAAGTTCGGATGGTTCACCGCCTTGTGAAACCGCAGCATGTCGTCGCCCGTGCTCGTCAGTCCGCTGTGGTTCTGCAACGCCACCACCATGCCGATATCGGCGCCAATCTCCGCGCACCGCCGCAACGCATCCGCGCCGCGTTTGAAGGCCTCGTCATCGCTCCCGCCCGGCGGCGTCGAACCCACAAACACCCGCGCCACCGGAGCCCCCAGAAACAGCCCCGTCTCCATGCCCACGCGGCACTTCTCAATCTCGGCTTCAATCCGGTCCGGAAACCGCCCGAACTCCGTCGAGATCGGAAAGCTCGGCACCGACAGCCCGTTGTCCAACAGCATCCGCCGCAGCTGCTTCAGGTAGATCCGGTCGAAGCTCGTCAAATGCGCCATGTGCAGATCGGCGCCGTCAAACCCCAATCCCCGCGCCGTCGTCATGAACTTCGGCAGGTCCATTCGCCCGGCCTTAAACTCTCTCTGGTAGCTAAGCGAAAGACAACTGAGTCTCATCATAAGTTCACACCAATAGGTCTTTGAGGATCGTCCCGTGCACTTCCGTCAACCGCTCCCGCCGCCCCTGGTGCAGGTAGCTCAGCGCGTCCTGCTGCAGGCCCAGCTGGTTGATCAACGTCGCATGCAAATCGCGGAAATGCACCGGGTTCACCGTAGCCTTCAGCCCGATGTCATCGGTCGCGCCATACGCCATCCCGCCCTTAAATCCGCCGCCCGCCACCCACATCGAAAAGCCCGTGTTGTGATGGTCGCGGCCCGATCCCCGCTCGCTCTCCGGCGACCGGCCGAACTCCCCGCCCCACAGCACAATCGTCTCGTCCAACAGGCCGCGCCGCTTCAAGTCCTTCACCAGCGCCGCCGTCGGCTGGTCCGTCAAACGCGCCATCCGCGCATGGTTCTTTTCAATGTCGGAATGCGCGTCCCATTCGGTCTCCGCGCCACCGCCACCGGCCACCACACACACAAACCGCACGCCCTTCTCAATCAATCGCCGCGCCAGCAAACACCGCCGCCCATAGTCATCCGTGTCCGGCTGACCCACGCCATACATCGCCAGCGTCTCCTGCGGTTCGTTCGAAAGGTCGAAAATCTCCGGCGCCTGCGTCTGCATCTTGAACGCCGTATCGTAGGCCGAAATACGCGCCGCGAACTCGGCGTCCTCTTCCGCCATATTGGCTTCGTTCAACTGTCGGATCAGTTCAATCGTCTTCCGCCGCCGGTCCATCGAAATGCCCTTCGGCACTTCCAGATTCAACACCGGCCGCTTCCCCGCCCGGAACATCGCCGGCTGATACACGGCCGGCAAAAACCCGTTCGTATACACTGGCTGCCCCGCCTCCGGAGCCCCGTTCGGATCCGGCATCACTACATACGCCGGCAGCGAATCGCTCACCGTCCCCAGCCCATACGTCACCCAGCTCCCCATCGACGGAAAGCCCGGAATCACGCGCCCCGACATCATCTGATACTGCGCCGCCGAATGCACCACCATGTCCCCGTGCATGGACCGGATCACGCACAAATCATCGGCGATTTGAGCCTGGTGCGGCAGCAAATCGGAAATCTCCAACCCCGATTTCCCATACCGCGCAAACGTCCGCTTCGTCCCCAGAATCCGCGAGTTCTGGTTGACGTTCTGATACTCCACTTTCCCAAACGTGTCCGGCCGCTTCTGCCCATGCAACTGGTTCAACAACGGCTTCGGATCAAACGTCTCCAGGTGCGACGGCCCGCCCGCCTGGAAAAGGAAGATCATGCTCTTCGCCTTCGCCGGAAAATGCGGCGCCTTCGGAGCCAGCGGGTTCCGCGCCTTCTCCGCCCCAAGCAGCGACGCATATCCCAGCGCCCCCACCCCGCAGAAGCAGTCCGTCAAAAACTCCCGTCGATTCCGAGCAAAACGAATATGTTCAGGCATCTCAGTTCACGTAAAGAAAAGCGTTCGAATTAAACAGGGACAACGCAAACTCCGTCATCGCCGACGGGTCCGGATCGTCCAGATATTGGAGCGACAACGCCCGCTCCTTCGCGTTCGGCAACCGCCCGGTGGCCAGCTTCCAAGCCATGTCCACGCGCTCCCCCGGAGCCCCCGCCAACCGCTTTGCGAACGCAACAGCCAGATCGTTCGAAACCGTTCCGTTCAGCAGCTCCAGCGCCTGCGGCGCGTGTGTCGATTGGTCCCGCCGCGCACAGCTCAGCAGCGTATCCGGCGAATCAAACACCTGCATAAACGGCAGAATCAGATTGCGCTTATAGATCATGTAAATGGTGCGCCGGTCATGCTCCGTGCGGTCGCGCGTGGTCACCCAATACTGCGGCCGCTTCAAATCTTTAATCAGTTCCGGATCAATCTGCACCATCACCGACGGCCCGCCCAGCTTCGCATTCAACCGCCCGGAAACCGCCAACATCGTGTCCCGAATTTCCTCGGCTTCCAGCCGCCGCCGGTTCGCCTTCCACAGCCATTTGTTGTCCGGATCCTTCGCCGCAAACGCTTTCTCCGAAGGCGAAACACTCGCCTGCCGGTAAGCCGCCGACAGCAAAATCATCCGGTGCATCGGCTTCATCTTCCAGCCCTGCCGCACGTACTCATTGCCCAACCAATCCAACAATTCCGGATGCGACGGCCGCGTGCCCATCTTGCCAAAATCATTCGGCGTCGTCACAATCGGCCGCCCGAAATGAAAGCCCCAAATCCGGTTCACCATCACGCGCGCCGTCAACGGATTCTCCGGCGTCGTAATCCACTCCGCCAACCGCAACCGCGGCTTCTCCGTCTCCAACGGCATCTCCGCCGCGCCGTCCGGCAACAGAATCCCCGGCGGACGCATGCCCACCGCCGCGCCCTTATTCCGGTAATCCCCGCGCTGCAGCATGTGGATCGGCGTCATCTCTTTCGGGTCGTTTTTCACCGCATACATCGCCGTCAACGGCAACGGAATCTGCCCGTCAATCTCTTCCAGCCGCGTCAGAATCTTGCCCTTGTCTTCCTCGGAAGCCTTGCGCATCGCAAAGCGCAGCTTCTTCATCTCGTTTTCCAGCGGCTCCATCGTGGCCTTATACTTCGCCTGCTCCTCGGCCGACGCGATGATCACATCGTTCGCCTGCGTCTGCGCAAAGTAGCCCTGCAGCCGGTAGTAGTCGGACTGCCGGATCGGGTCAAACTTGTGGTCGTGGCACCGCGCGCAACCCATCGTCATGCCCAGCATCCCCGCGCCCACAATGTTCGCCATCTCCGTCAACACTTCCGTCCGCGAACTCGCCACGTCTTGATTGCCCGCGTTCTTCCGCAACGGCCCCAGCCGGTTAAAACCGCTCGCCACCAGCAGCGTATCGTTCTTCGGATCGATCTCGTCCCCGGCCAACTGCTCTTTCAAAAACACATCGTACGGCTTATCGGAATTGAACGACGCAATCACATAATCCCGGAACCGGAACGCGTCCGGCCGGTGCGTGTCGTACTCATACCCATCGCTCTCGGCAAACCGCACCACGTCCAGCCAATGCCGCGCCCACTGCTCGCCATACCGCGGCGAATCCAACAGACGGTCCACCAACTTCTCATACGCGTCTGGCCGCTTATCCGCTACAAACGCCGCAATCTCCTCCGGCGTCGGCGGCAGTCCATGCAGGTTAAAAGTAACTCGCCGAATCAGCGTCGCCCGGTCCGCCTCCGGTGCCGGCGCCAACTCCGCCTTCCGCAACCCGGCCAGCACAAACGCATCCACTGGCGTGCGAATCCAAGCCTTCGCCGCCGCGTCATCAAACACCGGCGGAGCCACATCCTTCCGAGGCTGAAACGCCCAGTGCCTTCTCTCCACGGCCGTGTAAGAACCCAGCGGAGCAATGTCCGGCGCGGCCCAGACAACCGTCGCCATCAGTACCGCGCAAATCTGTCGAATCGTTGGATGCAGCATTGTTAATGGAAACTGTCCCCGAGTGTATCGAATTTGCCTATCCCTTTGGAAAACCGCTTAGATCTCCCAATGCTTCGCAATCTGATCGTTCTCGTCCGCCGTCGCCAGCCAGTCCAGCAACGCCCCCTTCAGCTCCGCCACCCGCCCCGGCTCGCTCCCATACAGGTTCCGCCACTCCCCGGGATCGTTTTCCAAATCGTACAGCTCCCCGCCATTCCCCGGATAGTAGTTCAGCTTCCACCGCCCCGTCCGCACCATCTTCGCGTCCGGATGCCGAATCCCGTCAATCCCCTTCCCCGGCACCCACGGATACCCCGTCCCGCCATTGGTAATCACCTCCGGCATGATGTTCTCGCAAAACACCATCTCCCGCGCCGACGCCCGCATCAAACTCCGCCCCTGCACCGTCTCCGGCACCGCCACCCCGCACATCTCCAGAATCGTCGGCATCACGTCAATCGACTCCACCAGCTCCGTCCGCACGCCCCCCTCCATCCGCCCCGGCACATGCATCAACATTGGCACCCGAACCGAGTCTTCAAAAAACACGTTCTTCCCAAACAACCCATGCTCCAGCATCTGGTCGCCATGAGCAGACAGCGCCAGCACCGCCGTGTTCCCCGCCTTCCCCGTCTTCTCCAACTCGTCCAGAATCAGCCCCACCTCCTCGTCCAACATCGTCACCCCCGCGTAGTAGCTCCGCCACATCCACTGCAGCAACGTCCGGTCGGTCTGAAACTCCGGTTTGAATCGCAGGATCATCCGCTGCACCGGCGCCGGCAGCGTCCGGATATAGTCCATGTCCACCTGCCGCGGCAGCGGAATCTCCACGTCGTTATACATCGCATCAAACGGCGCGGGCACCGTATAAGGCGCATGTGGCTTAAAGAACGACGAGAACAAAAAGAACGGCGCCGCCCCCGCCGCCATCTCCCGCAACATCCGCCGCGTCTCCATCCCGGTCCACGCCGTCGGCGTAAACTGCCGCTCAATCTTCGCCCGAAACGGATTGCCCTTCCCCTTCTCCGTCGCGTTGTAGTGCACCAAGTGCGCCTGCGGATCATTCCGCCGCCGCCAAGCCACATAGTCGGAAAACTTGTCCGTCCGCGGAATCCCATCGTCCAATTGCACGAGATCAAAACCAGTGGACCGCGCATGCGCATTCGTCCCCGGCCAGTAGTGCAGCTTCCCCACCGACCCCGTCTTATAACCCGCCTTCTGCAACAACGCCTGCAACAGCGGCTCCGCCCCGCGATACGGCGTGTAGTTCACCCGGTTCTTATGGCAGTGCGGATACCGTCCCGTGAAATAGGAAACCCGCGACGGCACACAAACCGGCGCTTGTACGAAGGTGTTCGTAAATCGTGCCGACCGCGCCGCCAGCCGGTCCAGATTCGGCGTCCGGATCAGTCCATTGCCATTCGCGCCCAGGCAATCAAACCGCCACTGGTCGAACATGATGACCAGCACATTCATCCCCGTCGCCACCGGCGTCGCCGTAAGCGTCGAAGCCTGCAAAAAAGACCGCCGCGAAAAGTCGTCCATAATGACCCGGCCATGATACCGTAGCGAAATGGCCTGGGATATTGAAGCCTGCGAATTCGCAGAGAAGAACCTCTACACCGCCGTCGTCTCCGACTCTCTCGATCAACTCGGCGTCCGCCATCAGGCCATGCGCGAGTACCTCCGCCCCGTCCACAAAGGCTGCGTCTTCGCCGGCTGGGCTCGCACCATCTCCTGCTCGGATATCTATCACATCCCCGAGAATCCCTACGACATCGAGATCGAAGCCGTCGATAGCCTCCTCCCCGGCGAAGTCGCCGTCTGCGGCACGCAGAAGTCCCTGCGCAACGCCCCCTGGGGCGAACTGCTCTCGACAGCCGCCAAGGCCCGCGGTGCCCGCGGCGCCGTCATCGACGGTCTCGTCCGCGACATCACCAAAATCGAAGACATCAACTTCCCCGTCTTCGCCGCCGGCATCAAGCCCGTCGACTCCATGGGCCGCGGCATCGTCACCGCCTACAACGTCCCCGTCGAATGCGGCGAAGTCATCGTCAACCCCGGCGACTTCGTCTTCGGTGATCACGACGGCGTCATCGTCATCCCCGGCAAGATGGTCAAGGAAACCCTCGCCCTCGCCTACGACAAAGTGACCCGCGAAAACCACTCCCGCGAAGAGCTCCAAAAAGGCGCCTACCTCCGCGACGTCTTCGCAAAGTTCGGCGTATTGTAGTGGCGATCTACTCGATAGACGACCACGACGTCGTCATCGAACTGACAGGCGTGCCGGAGATCGAGCCAGGCGCGCCGTGCCCGGAGTTGGTTGCGGACGAACACAGCATTACGCTCACATACTGGATCCCCGATCGGCCTCCCTACCCACCAGCGACTGCGCCCCAAGCTATTGTGCGTTTCAAGGGTTGCCGATTTCATCTCGCGGGTTCACCCAACGATGAAACGTTGGAGGGACACGCGCTCTACGTTCGCGGATTACGCCACTATGGCGCCTATCGGGTTGAGAACTCCTCTCTGATAAGGCATTTGGCTCGCGTGAACACGGGCCATCCAAACCACGACCAGCAACGCCTTACCCGGCTCAACCACTACATCTTTACGTTTCACGACTCCACATTCGAATGCGTGGCTGAATCATTCACGGCCGCGATTGAACAGCGCGGTGCTGGGACATAGAAGTACCTCCGCGACGTCTTCGCCAAATTCGGCGTGTTGTAACCCCCTTGCCCCATATGCATCAATCAGCCATACTGATGCATATGAGAACGACGCTCATCATCGACGACGAATTGATCGAGCGAGCCCGCAAGCTCACCGGAATCAACGAAAAGACAACCCTCGTCCGCGAAGGGCTCCAGGCGTTGATCGCTCGCGAAGCCGCGCGCCGCCTCGCCGCCTTGGGCGGCTCCCAGCCGGATATCGAGCCCGTCCGCCGCCGCCGAGCCCACGCATGATCATGGCCGACACCTCCGTCTGGATCGAACACTTCCGGCGCGGAGAAAAACGCCTCGTCCAACTGCTTCTCGATGGCCACATCGCCATCCACCCCTACGTCACCGGCGAACTCGCCTGCGGCTCGCTCAAGAACCGCCTGGCGACACTCGACTACTTTGACGCCATGCCGCAAGTCCCCGTGGCCGACACCGTCGAGGTCCGCCATTTCATCGAGCGTCACGCACTCCACGGCCACGGCCTCGGCTGGGTGGACATCCACCTCCTCGCTGCGGCCAAACTGGCAAAGCATCGCCTCTGGACTCTGGACAAACGCCTCGCCCAAGCCGCGGAAAAGCTTCAGGTCGCGATTTCATAACGTAGAATGCTCTCCATGACCTGTCCCGCGTGCCACTCCCCCAACGTGATCCCCGACGTCGAAGTGGTCGACCGTTCTCACTACACAGAGTATTCCCTCTCCGTAAAAGTACTGGCAGAACCGAACGCCATTATCTTCACCGGCCGCGTGGACAGCGATCTCCGCGCCCGCGTCTGCGGCAACTGCGGCCACACCACACTCCACGCCGTCGGCCACAAAGACCTCTGGCAGGCCCACCAGAAAGCCGAAGGTATACCGCAAACTCCATCCGGCGCGGCCAACGATCGATTAAACCCGGCCGAGCCACCGGTCCAGCCCGGCCAGGACTAACCCAAAATCGCCTTCCCGAAGCGCCCCTAATTTGCGGATGGCCCGCACCGAGGGATACGTAGATACCGCTTGGACAAGAAAGGCACCCGGCTTCAAAAAAGGGGTAGTCGTCGGAACCTCAAAAACGGAACCTCGCAAACTCGTCGTATGCGGCACAACAGTTACTAAAGCGCGATCACTGTCGCCGAATGGAACGCTCACAACCAAGACAGGCCGAACCTTTTCAGCCATTCCAAGATCAAACAGCCACACCTCGCCTCGTTTCGGCGCCATGGATTCTAATGAACAGCCTGCTCATCTTCGTCAAGAAAAGCAAAGAGCGCATCCGCGGCCTGACCGGGCTCTTCATCGTCCAACGGACCGGAATCGTACGGAACAGACCGCCTCAAAAACGCAACCGTGAATTGACGCTTT
>JBIKOG010000411.1:0-4375 GCA_044358225.1 Bryobacteraceae bacterium
CACCCGTATCCCGCCGATCGTTTTGACGCTACTTATTTGCGGTAGGAGCCGTATGCGGTAGTGCCGCTCGTACGGATCTGTGCGGGGGGCGGGTCGTGAGATTCGTCCCTACCGCGACCGGGTTTCTTGCTTTTGTTTTATGAGGGGGTGGTGGGGGAGTTGGTAGGATCGGGTTTATGAGATTTTGCTACCTGTTGCTGGCGGGCAGCGTGCTGTTTGCCGAGACGCTGACGGTGGATTTGGTGCGGTATACGGTGCCGGATGGGTGGCAGCGCGAGGAGAAGGCGCGGACTTCGGTCAGCCATACGCAGATCGATCAGAAGAATGGGCGGTATTGCCAGTTGTTCGTTTGGCTGAGTATGAACTCGGCGGGTTCGTTGGATGCGGATTTTGGGGCTGAGTGGGAGTCGCTGATGGTGCGGAATTTTGGCGCGGTGAAGCCGGTGGCGCGCGAGGCGCATCGGGTGGAAGGCTGGAATGGCAGGGCAGCAAGCACTGTTGCGGAGAAGGCGGGGACCCAAACCTATGTGTACCTGCAGACGTACTCCAATGGCAGTAAACGGATGACGTTTACGGCGACTACGAATCAGCCGGCACACTATCTGCCGGTGATCGATGCTTTCTTTGCTTCGATTGCTTTGGGGCCGGCTCCCGCCGCGCCGGTGGCGGCTGGGTCGGGGAAGACGACGAATTTCGATGATGGGTGGGTGGCGACGGAACAGGCCGATTGGGTGCGGGCTGGGAAGGATGGCCTGGTTGTCCTGATTCACTACCGGCTGCCGGATTTGCGCCCGTTTAACAACCTGGATGAGGCCACGGCCTTTGCGTGGAACCAGATGGTGGTGCCGCGGTACAAGAGCTTGAGCAATGTCTGGATCCGGAGGAGTTTTTGGTCCGACGGGGACGCGTTCCACGGGAAGTATTTTGCGCAGGCCGATGGGCGGGACGGGGATGGGAAGCCGGTGTTTGTTGCGTTCTTCAAAGATGGCACGTATGGGAAGTGGATTGAGGTGTTTGCTCCGGACAAGGCCACGTTCAATCGCCGGGTGACGGCGGTGCAGCAGCTGGATGGGACGAACTGGACGCCGCTGGTGAACCTGGGCGGGTTGAACAAGTTCGCGGTGGCGGCGGGGGATCTGGTGGGGAATTGGGAGTCGGCGAGCGGGGCGGCGGTGCAGTATTACGAGGTCTATACGGGGAACAATGCGGGGATGGCGTATGCGTCGTCGACGACCAGTTTTGCTTTTCGGCCGGATGGGACCTACACCAGTGTTTATAAGGGCGCGCAGAACCTGCAGAATGGGCGGGGAACGCAGTTTCATGGGGAGACGTTCACGGGGCGTTTTTCGGTGACGAATTGGGAGATGACGCTGACGAACCGGTTCAAGGGGGCGACGCACAATTTCACTGTTCAGTTTGAGGCGGTGAAGGGCGGGCGGATTCTTCACGTGTATCGGGGCAACATCGAGGATTTTCATTTGTTCAAGCGGCAGTAAAAGGGAGGATGGCTATGAGGAAGCAGGCTCTTTTTTTGCTTTGCGCGGCAGGGGTTTTTGCGCAGATTCCGGGGATGGATATGGCGGTGATGCAGAAGTGGAGCCAGGCCAAGGTCATTCGCTTTCAGGTGGCGGGGATTCATAAGGCCCGGACTGGCGTCGTCTTCGGGGACTATGAGGGGAAGGCCGATGTGACGGACCGGATGACGGTGGAGTATCTCTTCGACAACAAGACGCGCAAGGTTGTGGGGGAGCCGAAGATTGTCGATTTCCCTTCAGAAACCGCGAACATCAAGGCCGATGGGACCAACTGTCCGCCGCCGCAATTGAAGGGCGCCTATGAACATTTCAAGATGGTGAAATCGGCGGTGATGGGAACGCAGATCCAGGTGACGGGGAACCGGATTTTCCCCGCCGCTTCGGTTTCGCAGTATCCGGCGAGTTGCGGGATGAAGTCGGTGCCGGGCGGGACGGTGGAGAAGTTTTTGTTCGTGACGATTATGGATGCGCGGCTGTTGGGGATGCCGATTCAGACGGGGAACAAGAACATGGCGGTGGCGGCGGACCGGAAGTCGTTCACGGTGGCGGGGGCGGAAAACTGGAGCTGGACTTACACGCCTTCCGTGGTGGAGTGAAACGCGCAAGAATGGGAGCTTGATGGGGCACCTGCGATTTCCACGTCGGACGGTTGGTGTTGCGCTGCTGTTGGTGGCGGGCTCGGTGGCGATGTTCGCCAGTGAGTTGCACACGGCGGCTCGGGCGGGGGATGTGGAGCGCGTGAAGGCGCTGTTGGCGCAGGGCGTGCCGGTGAGTGCTCCGGATACCTTGGGGGGCACGGCACTGCATGACGCGGCTTGGAGCGGGCACAGAGACGTTGTGCTGGCGCTGCTGGAGGCCGGGGCGGATGTGAATGCGCGGCATGTGGAGGGCGGGTCGACGCCGTTGCACTATGCGGTGATTACGAACCGGAAGGATCTGGTGGATTTGCTGTTGGCGAAGGGCGCGGATTTGCGGGCGAAGGATCGGGCCGGGGCGACCGTTTTGCACCTGGCGGCGAACCGGGGGTATGAGGAGTTGTTCGTGGATTTGTTGGGGCGGTTTGGGGAAGTCGATGTGGCGGATTCGGCGGGGGCGACGCCGCTGGACGAGGCTTGTTGGCGGGGGCAGGCGGGGATTGTGAAGATCCTGTTGGCACGGGGGGCGAACGCGAAACGGACGCAGCCGAAGACGGGGTTGCAACCGCTGCATGTGGCGGCGCAGAAGGGGGCTTCCGAGGTTGTGGCGTTGCTGTTGGCGGCGGGGGCGGATGGCAACGCGCCGGACAAAGATGGCGAGCGGGCGATGGATGTGGCGTTGCGGATGCGGTTTGTGGCTGTGGCCGATGCGCTGTTGGCGGGCGGGGCGACGTTGACGGATCCGCAGAAGCGGTTGGGGGTGGCGGTGACGAGCGGGCATGCGGAGATGATTGGGTGGTTGTTGAAGCATGGGGCGCGGGTGGGACCGACGATGCTGCATGACGCGGCGTTGAAGGGCCATTTGGAGAGCATGCAGGTGCTGTTGGAGAACGGGGCGGATGTGAAGGCGCTGAATCCTGACGGGGCGACGGCGCTGCATGATGCGGCGTTGGGCGGGCATACGGGGGCGGCGTCGTTGCTGTTGGGGCGTGGGGCGGAGATTGACGCGCGGGACGGGGCGCATGGGGCGACGCCGTTGTTCTTGGCCGCGTCGTGGGGACGGAAGCAGATGGTGGATTTTTTGTTGGAGAAGGGCGCGGGGAAGTTGCTTCGGAATAAGCAGGGGAAATCGGCGCGGGAGGCGGCGTTGGAGAACAGCCATGCGGACGTGGCCGAGGCTCTGCGGTAAGCTACTTTTGCATGGGCACTTACAAGAACCTGGCTGATGATGACTTGTTGCCGTTGATTAAGCGGGAGCTGTTTAGCGCGATTATCGGGGACATTCTGGACAAGATGGGGCACCTGCACTGTTTTCTGCCGCCTGCGGTGCGGCCGTTGCGGGACGACATGGTGTTGGCCGGGCGGGCGATGCCGGTGTTGGAAGTGGACATTCCGGAGGATGCGCCGGAGGGGCGGAAGCCGTTTGGGCTGATGCTGGAGGCGTTGGATGATTTGAAGACGCACGAGGTGTATGTGGCTTCGGGGTCGTCGCCGACGTATGCGTTGTGGGGGGAGTTGATGTCGACTAGGGCGATGAAGTTGGGCGCGGCGGGGGCGGTGCTGGATGGGTATGCGCGGGATACTTCGGGGATTTTGAAGTTGGGGTTTCCGACGTTTGCGTATGGGAGTTATGCGCAGGACCAGGGGCCTCGGGGGGAGGTTCGGGATTTTCGGGTTCCGGTGATGATTGCGGGGGTGAATGTTAGGCCGGGGGACTTGGTTTTTGGGGACCGGGATGGGGTGTTGGTGGTGCCTCGGGAGGCGGAGGAGGAGGCGTTGACGCGGGCGTTTGAGAAGTTGGAGGGGGAGAATTTGGTGCGGGTGGCGATTGAGAATGGGATGTCGACGGTGGAGGCATTTCGGACGTTTGGGGTGATGTGATGACGGCTGCGGAGTATTACTCGTTGGGGTTGCGGTTGGCGGAGGCGGACCAGTTGGGTGATGCGTTTTTGGCGTTGGAGGAGTGCGTTACTTTAGATCCCGATCATGGGTTGGCTTGTAAGGAGTTGGCGCGGTTGTCGCTGTTGGCGAATGAGGTGCGGGCGTTTACGAATTGGCTGCATGAGGCGCAGCGGATTGATGAGAGGGATCCGGAGCCGCATGTGATGATGGCGGAGCATTTGGTGGCGCGGAGAAGGTGGGAGGAGGCGGATTTGGAGATCAAGATTGCGCTGCGGAAGGGGGCTGGGGGGGATTTGTTGAACC
>JBIKOG010000194.1:0-14743 GCA_044358225.1 Bryobacteraceae bacterium
AGCAAAACCCTGTCGCCCCCCCCGACAGCGGGAATCAAAGCCGAGCCGCGTCCCCGATACAGCCCGAGGTTGACGTGGACGACTTCCGGCCATGCCCTGTGGACTACAGCAAGAAGATTGACCGCGCGAAGGACCGCCTCGCCGACGAGATTAATCGGTTGGAGCGCGAGCAGGAATTGTCGGAGAAGGCCGCTTCGCTGCCGAAGTACAGCTACGGCTGGTTCCTCGCGTTGCTGGAACTAGAGTGCATGGCCAGCGCTGACAAAAATGCCGACGGCGAGACTCTCTCCATTCGGTTCGGTAAGGTTGAGCGCGACAGAAGATCTACGCGGACCATCGTTCTCAAGGAGCCCGACCGTTTTATTCCGCAATCTATCGAGGAATTCTCCGGTATTCGCGTCGACCTCCGGTTCGGTGACGGGACCCAGGGCAAGCTGCACATTGAGTCGTTCACCGCCAGAGAGTTTTCTCTGGAGGGCAAACTGGCGTCCTCGGACGAGCTGGATGGAACCGACTTGAGCATGGTCGTCGAAGCCCGCATCGACGTCCAGAATCCCTCGTTCCTACTTCAATCATTGTTTGAGAGATTCCAGTCGCTCGGGCTCGACGAAACTTTCGATATGAAAGCGGGCTTGTCCGAGAACATCGAGTTCGTGTTTGGGCCGCCAGGGACCGGTAAGACCACTCATCTTGCTAAGGAGGTGTTACTGCCATTGATGAAAGGCGCCGAGCCGACACGCGTTCTGGTGCTTGCGCCGACGAACAAGGCGGCCGATGTGCTGATCGCACGCATTCTCGATGTGATGGGGACTGATACGAGCTACAAAGAATGGCTCGTGCGCTTCGGCACGTCGTCGGATGAGCGAATCGAACGGGCCGGCGTCTGGCGCGACCGCGCCTTCGATATCCACTGCTTGGCGCGTTCGGTCGTCGTCACGACCGTGGCCCGCTTCGCCTACGACGGCTTTACCGTGAACCAGGGAAAGCTCTACGAGATGAATTGGGATGTGATTGTAGTGGATGAGGCCTCGATGATTCCGATCGCGAGCATTGTCTACCCGATCTACGAAAAGGCCCCTGAGAAATTTATCATGGCGGGCGACCCGTTCCAGATTGAGCCAATTGTCACGGTTGAACAATGGAAGGACGAAAACATCTACACCCTGACGGGACTCAACAGACCGGGCTCTTTTCGGAGTCCGGTGACAGAACCACACAGTTTCAAAGTCACCCATTTGAAGACGCAGTTCCGCAGCATTCCCGACATCGGCGAGGTATTCAGTCGTTTCACCTACGACGGAATGCTATCGCATCATCGCGGGCCTTCATCGGGGCGCGTCATGCGGGTGAACGGCGTCGACGCAAAGCCGCTCAACCTCATCAAGTTCCCTGTCAGCAAGTATGAGAGCATTTACCGGCCCAGGCGCTTGCAGACCGGAACGCCCTACCAGACTTATTCGGCACTGTTCTCGTTTGAGTTCATGTGCCACTTGGCGAGACAGGTGGCGGCAGACGGTACCGGCGGAGCTCCGTTTAAAATTGGCATCATCGCGCCTTACCGAGCTCAGGCGAACATCATCGACAGACTGGTGGACTCGTGGGATGACAGACCAGTTGAGGTGGCCGTGCAGGTTGGCACCATCCACGGATTCCAGGGCGATGAGTGCGACGCGATCATTGCAGTGTTCAACCCTCCGCCCTATATTTCAACAAATCCGCAGATGTTTCTGAACCGGCAGAATATTCTCAATGTCGCCATTAGCCGCGCGCGGGACTACCTGTTCATCCTCATGCCCGACGAGCGCACAGAGAACATCCAGAATCTGCGAAAAGTCTCTCAGATCGAGCTCCTAGTCAAAGAGCGAACTGGCGCGTACTCCGAGTGGGCCGCACACCAGCTCGAAGAAATTATCTTGGGCAGCAGGTCGTATCTGGAAGACAACACCTTCTCGACCGGGCATCAGATGGTAAATGTCTACAAGCGAGCCGAACGACACTACGAGGTTCGCTGCGATGAGTCCGCCGTGGACGTGCAGATTTCAATTGGAGCGAGTGCAAGCGAGTAATATGGCGGGAGTGCCGACTCCAGTTCAGAGTTACCCCGTGATCGGAAATGGAGAACAGCGAGAGCAACATTCGCCGATCCGCCCCGGGGGTTTCTCTCAAACCGCCGCGGGCAACTCCGATTCCGCCGAGGGTGGCGCTCTCCCAGCCAGAGGTCACGATATTGCAAACATCACCCCTTTAGGTGCCTGTATTTGAAACAACAGCGTTGGAATGGCATCTGTTAGAGATCGTAGACATTGTCACCGGATTCTCCCGTCAAGCGCCGATTCCAATACCCCCGCCCCGGTCGGAGCGTGTCATCCCGCCCCCACGCCCATCTCCGTCCCGACGTCTGAGCAGTAGATCATCGAACCCAAAATTGTCGAGCTGGAAATGCCGCCGCCCGCACGGCCAGTAGCCCGCGCAAATGGATCTCCCGAAAACCATCACGTGATACTTCATGGTATACCCTACATTCAACCCTGTACGCCCACCGCCATGACCTACGACCACCTGACCAAAAAGAAAAACGAATTAGACGGCTACCGCCCGCTCCCCCCAGCTCTTGTCCGCAACCTCGAAGAGTGGTTTCGCGTGGAACTGACCTATACCAGCAATGCGATTGAAGGCAATACGCTCACCCGTCGAGAAACAGCCGCCGTCATCGAGAAAGGCATTACGGTTGGCGGCAAGAGCCTTCGGGAACATCTCGAAGCCACAAACCACGCCCGCGCGCTCGATGTTGTGAACTCCCTGGTCAAGAAGAAGCCCTCTGCACTCACAGCACAAGACATCCTCTCCCTGAACAGGCTCCTTCGAAATGGCATCGACGATACCAACACAGCCCGCTACCGCAACGTGCCGGTTCGGATTTCCGGTTCCCCCGCCGTCATGCCAAATCCAGCAAAGGTGCCGAGCCTGATGCAGGATTTCCTGCAGTGGTTGACCACCCGGAATTCGCTACATCCCGTCGCCTTCGCGGGCGAGGCGCATTACCGGCTGGTGACGATTCACCCGTTCGTCGATGGCAATGGGCGCACGGCCCGGTTGCTCATGAACCTGTTACTCCTCATGCGCGGCTATCCCCCCGCAATCATTCGCACCCGCGATCGGCTCGCCTATATCGGAGCCCTCGAACGCGCGCAACTCGGCGGCGCAAGGTCTGATTTTGACGCTCTTGTCGCAAAGGCCGCGGAGCGGTCACTGGATATCTACCTCGCCGCCGCCCGAGGAGAATCCGCGGAAGCCGAAGCGGACGCCGCCAGCCTGATGAAGATCGGCGCCCTCGCCAAGGCGGTCGGTGTCACGGTCCCCACGATTCGCTTTTGGACGGCCGAAAATCTACTCGAAGTGGCCGACGTCACCGCCTCCGGCTACCAACTCTATTCCCCCGAAATGATCGCACGCTGCGAGCTCATCCGGAGCCTGAAGGAACAGCGCCTCACGTTGGCTGAAATCAAGAGACGCCTCGGATGACGGCCGCGCTCGTGTCGGATCTACGGGACGATTGAGAACGAAGGAACATCGTGTAACAACTGGGCATCCAAACGCCCCCGCCCTCAATGCAACAGCAAACGACTACGAGCCCCCGCCCGCTTCGCCATCTTCTGCAACGCCTTATCGAAGGTCACCAGCGTCGCCCCTTCCGCCGCCGCAAAACCTGCCAAATACGCATCCATCACCGCCTTCGTCGCGCGCTTTCCGGCTGCCTCTTTGGCCCCCAGCCGAAACAGCGACTCCACCCCGCCAGGCTCCGCCGCCAACTCCACGCGCGGATCCTCCTGCCACCGGTCAAACGCCGCGAACGCCTCCGCGACGGTCAGCACGCTCCCGCCCATGACTTGCTCATTCGTCAGCAACCGCAATAGGCCCAATTGCGTAACCCGGCAGAACAGCAGCCGCGCATCTCCCCGGCCCAACCCGGCCAGCCACGCACACGCAGCCGCGCTCGATGGATGCAACCCCCAACTCAGCCCCAACCAGACGTTGATGTCAATCAAATAGGAGGTCATACGGATTCTCCGTCGTTGGACAGAGCGGGCCCGGCCGGCCCTTGCTCGGCACCATCGGACCCGTCACATACCGTCCCTTCCGCTCCTCCCGGATCGGCACCAGCCGGGCCAACGCCTTGCCATGCTTCGTGATGACGATCCCTTCACCGGGCAGCTCATCAAGCAGCGATAAGATACGGCGACGCACTTCCGTAGCGTTCAGTTCCATACCTAAAGTGTACATCGATCTGTACAGTTTCATTGAATCCGGAAACGCCGTGCCTGCAACGTCGAACGCTCCGCCGTACGTCCCGGCAAAGCGACGCCCGCGACCCAGCCCAACCACTCTGGCGCAAGGTCTGATTTTGACGCGCTTGTCGCAAAGGCCGCGGAACGGTCCCTGGATATCTACCTCGCTGCCGCCCGAGGAGAATCCGCGGGAGCAGAAGCGGATACCGCCAGCCTGATGAAGATCGGCACCCTGGCCAAGGCGGTCGGTGTCACGGTTCCCACGATTCGCTTTTGGACGGCCGAAAAACTACTCGAAGTGGCCGACGTCACCGCCTCCGGCTATCAACTCTATTCCCCCGATATGATCGCGCGCTGCGAGCTCATCCGGAGTCTGAAGGAACAACGACTCACCTTAACCGAAATCAAAAGTCGCCTCGGCTAACGGCAGCGCTGGTATCGGATCTACTGGCGCGACCAAGACCTCCGGTTCTAATGCAACGCCATTTCGCGTTTCGATGAAGGAGACAAGAGGAAGGAGCGAATAGGATAATGCACTCCCTGTTGAAGCGATGGTTCTCAAGCACGAGACTCGCCGCTCGTCCGGGAACGGCTCGCCACCTTGGTAGATCCCGTACAGGAAGAACTCGCCGGTGCCGAAGCCCGCGAGTGGCGCAAGAACAACAAAGCGATTCCGATGGATGACGGTCTGGCCGGCTTCGAGAAGACGGCGGGAGAACCAACGTCGGCCCGCCTGAACCAATAAAACGCATGGTCTGGAACACGCAAGGCCGGAACCGGCGTTCGACGCATCGCGCAACAGCCCACCATCCGAATTCTCTATGGCCTGGCCCGCTACGTGGGCCGCAATACCCGCCCAACTCCGCCCGTCCACGAGCAGCAAACCACCCTCCGCCACCACAATTCCGATCAGACGGCTATCGCGCGAGTCCCCGTCTCCTCGAAGACGATCCCGCCCTAAAAATCCCGCCCCAAAACGATCACGGCGCCGGACCCTGGGTAAGGGGCCGGCGCCGTAAGCGGGGTTGCGGGTTGGGTCTAGAAGAAGAATCGGAAAGCGAACTGCACCTGGCGGGGGCTGCCCACTTGGGTGTTGTTGGTGTCGTAGGTGCCATTCGGCAGACGCAGGCGCATGAAGCGGGCGTCAACCGGAGCCATCTGGCCCGTGGCGGCCAGCACACCCGCACCGTAAATATTGGTGCCCCCGGCAAAAATCACATTGTCGGCGTTCAGCAGGTTGAAAAACTCTACCGAGAGCTGAGCGCGCATGCCCTCCCTCACCAGCTTGAAGTTCTTCATGAAACGCATATCCATGTTGGAAGTGCCGCGGTTGCGGAAGGAGTTTCGCTCCATCGGGACCCCGGCGGTCAGGTAAGGCCGGTCGTTGTTGTTGCCATCGCGATTCAGATCGGAACCGGCGACGGCGTTCAACGGCAGGCCGGAGCGGGCCCGGAAGATGCCGCTGACTTCAAAACCCAGCGGCAGGCTGAACGTGCCGTTGGAGGTGAACTGATGCCGGATGTCAAGATTGGAGTAGTTGTACTCCGGGATCAGGTTAAAAGAGTTCTCGTAAACGAACCCGCCGGCGTCGCGCTCGTTGTCATCGTCGGAATACGTGCTCGCCAGCGTATAAAAGGCCTGGAACTGGAACCGCTTCAAACGGTACTGCGTATTGAAGGTTCCCGCCCGATACAGGCTGCGCGAAGAGCTCTCGCGCACCGTAAATTGGTTGAGCGTCGGAACCGGGCGGGTGCCAAAAGTGGGCCGCTTGGAAAGATCGGTGGCCGCCACCGTCGGGATCCCGAGGTTGAAATTCCGGTTCCGGAGCAGGTTCGAGGTGTTGACGTAGTGGAACTGGGTGCCGACGGTGAAGCCGCGAGCGAGTTCCGATTCGAACCCGATGCCGCCCTGGAAGGCGCGCGGATTCTTGAAATCGGCGCCCATGGTCAGGACGTTGGCATTGGCGAACGGATTCCGCGCGGCGCCGCCCGCGGCGAACGTGGCGGCCGTGGTCAATTGCGCCACCGACAGGATCGGCAGTTTGTCGAGCGAAACCGTATTGAGGTCGATCCCCGCGGCGCGGAACGACTGGTAAATCGTCGGCTGGCCCGTCAGGTTGCCGATGGAGAGCGAAACGTCACCGGGGGGCGTACGGAAGTTGTTCACCGCGCCGGAGAAGCTCAGCATCGGCGTGGCGCCGTAAAAGAGACCACTGAAGCCGCGCACCACCAGTTTGGAGGCATCGTTGAAAGGCGAGTACGCAAACCCGAAACGGGGCATCACCTGATTCAGCGCGTTCGGGATCGACTTCACATTGGCAACCGAACCGAGCGGGAACTTCACGCCCTGGACGAGGTTGACGACCTGGTCATTATTCGCCTCCACCTTCGGATTGTATTGACCCTCCCAGCGCAGGCCGAGATCGATTTTCAACTTGCGCGTCACGTTCCAGGAATCCTGGGCGAAGAAGGAGATCTGCTTGATATCCAGTTCCGCCAGTCCGTTGCCGATCGCGCGGGCGTAGGTCGCGGCGGGAATGTCGAAGCGGTTGACGCCGCCGGTGCCATTCGCGCTCAAGGTGCGCAGCAGGGTGGCGATGTCGCTGGTGGCGAAGCCAAACGCGCCGAACTGGTTGAAGGCGAAGGACTGGCCGGCCGTCAGAAAATTCAAGTCGGCGCCCAGTTTGATGTTGTGGCGGCCGCGAGTGATGGAGAGCGAATCAGTAAACTGCCAGCGCTTGTCGTCCTGGGTCGTCGAAAGGAAGCTGCGGGTGCCGAACGTGCCGATCGTGTTCGAGAGCGACGGGGCATCGGTGTTGGCGATGCGGGGCCGGACTTCGGCCGAACCGGTGAAGCGGAAATCGTTCACCATATTGGTGGAGAACAGCTTCGTGTACTGCATCGAGCCGTTGTGGATGGCGTCCTTCTCAGTGCCTTCGTTGGATTCAGCGCTGTTGGTGAAAGGATTCACCGCGGCGCCCGTGCTCACCGCGTTCACTTCGTTCGA
Organism: Bryobacteraceae bacterium; assembly: GCA_044358225.1. Classification (GTDB taxonomy): domain Bacteria; phylum Acidobacteriota; class Terriglobia; order Bryobacterales; family Bryobacteraceae. Next base: position 7,293 of record JBIKOG010000194.1, read on the forward strand.
ACGGGAATGGTTATAGCGGAAGGTCATGCGGTCGCCGTTGGTCATCTGGTAATCGGCCTTGGTGGTCAGGCCGGTCGCGCGGTTCGTCTGGGTAAACGGCTTCTCCAGGCTCTTGTAGAAGTCATAGGCAACGCGGGTGTCCGCGGTGGGCGTGAAGTTGGCCAACTGGGCAAACACCGTCTGGCGCGGCACGTCGGAGTTCTGGCTCTCAATGGCACCGAAGTAGAACAGCTTGTTCTTGACGATCGGGCCGCCAATGCCACCGCCATACTGCTGCAGGGTTTCGGAAGGCTTGACCAGGAAAATGGGGTGCTCGGAGCTCAGATCGCGGTGGCGGATCTGGTAGAACGCCTCGCCGTGGATGTCATTCCCGCCGGACTTGGTGATCGTGTTCATCACCCCGCCGGTCGAGCGGCCGTACTCCGCCGTGTACCCGGACGGAACCACCTGAAACTCCTGAATCGCCGACTGCGGAACTGTAATGATCGACCCGGACCGTTCGCCCCCTCGGATACCGCCGAAGAACGGCTGGTTATAGTCCGCGCCGTCCAGCATGATGTTGGAGTAAATGGCGCGCTGCCCGGCGAAGGAGATCTGGCCGCGCGTGCCGTTTTCCACCTGGACGGTCGGCGTAAGAAGCGCGAAGTCCTGGAACCGGCGGCCATTAATCGGGAGATTCGTGATGGCCAGGTTGTTCACCGTCGCCGTCTGCGAAGTCGTCTGAACGTCGACCATCGCGGCCCCGACCTCAATCACTGTGGCCGTCGCTTGAATAGATAGATTGACGTCGATCCGGGCGGCGGAACCGACCGTCAGCGTAACGCCCTCAACCTTCGTCTCGGCAAAGGCGGGGCTGGTGATCGAAAGGTTGTAAACGCCGGGGTCGAGGAGGGGAACCCGATACTCGCCCGCGTCATTCGATTTCACTTCCCGTAGAAAGCCGGTGGCAACGTTCAAAACCTTCACGCTCGCGCCGGCAATGGAGGCGCCCTTGGGGTCGGTGATGACGCCGTTCACCTGCGACTTGTTCGCGTCGGTCTGGGCAAGAAGAGAGCAAACAGACAACAAGGAGAGCGCCAACAGGCGAGCCGGGTTGGACATAGAAAGTCGACCTCTAAATGACATATTGTTTGTCCAGAATATCGCTCGATGATTTCAACCCGATGAACTTCTGTCATCAACCGTTCGAATTCAATAGGAACAAAGGGGCCACCGGTAACCTCAGTAGGTTGCCCTATGATTCCCGCCAGGAGTTCAGGTCAAATGGCGTCCGCAAGCCACTACAATTTGTGCGAGATAGGAAGACCCTCCGCAATGCGGCCTCCGCCGGCAAGGGCGCCTCGCATCCGCAAAAACCTCCCCAAACCCCGCTCCGCAGGTGCCTGGCCACACAACCACTTTGTGCGCAACATCGATTACCGGCTGGTGACGATTCACCCGTTCGTCGAGGGCAATGAGCGCGCGGCCCGGCGGCTCATGAACCTGCTACTCCGAATGCGCGGCTCCCCCCCGCAATCATTCGCTCCCGCAATCGGCTTGCCTATATCGGTGCTCTCGAACGCGCGCAACTCGGCGGCGCAAGGTCTGATTTTGACGCTCTTGTCGCAAAGGCCGCGGAGCGGTCACTGAATATCTACCTCGCAGCCGCCCGAGGAGAGTCCGCGGAAGCCGAAGCGGATGCCGCCAACCTGATGCAGATCGGCGCCCTGGCCAAGGCGGTCGGTGTCACGGTCGCCACGATTCGCTTTTGGACGGCCGAAAAGCGACTCGAAGTGGCCGACGTCACCGCCTCCGGCTATCAACTCGATTCCCCCGATATGATCGCTCGCTGCGAACTCATCCGGAGGTTAAAGGAACAGCGCCTCACGTCATCTGAAATCAAGACTCGCCTCGGATGACGGCCGCGCTGGTGTCGGATCTACGGGACGAGTAAGAACGAAGGATCAACCCCGATCCGCTCGAAGGGCCCCGCGCCATCGCCCGATTCCCCAGCCCATCGGCCACGCCAACAACGACGCCCAAACAATCTCACACCGCGTATCGCCCCCCCGGACTATCGAGCACCAAGCACGACACAGTGTTCACGAATCCCATCGATGCCGATCTTACAAAACATCGTCTCAGCGCTGGGAGAAACCGGATGCCCCAAATCGCCATTCCGCCACTGTACCGGCATCGAAAATGGGTCGCAGTGATCTGGCCAATAGTATCCGTCGGTCCGGACCAGTGAGACCGCGCGCTCAACCCGCATCAACTGCATGAGCCGTTTGGTCTCGGCCAGCGCTTCAACTTCTGTGAGGGACCGTCCAGTTACAACGCGGAGACTCGGAACAACTTCGCCCGAACGGAGTCGGTACCGGTCGACATAAGCGAGGTGGCCCTCCTTTTCCCCGGAAGAATAAAGGTCGACCCCATCAATCGTGTCATGCGTATATACCTTGCGCCGGCTGTCCCAGAAGTGCACCGCCGCCCCGAGTGGCGTAGTGAGCAGGTACGCGTGACTCCCCATCGCTCGAAGCCGGCTTGCCGTCTCGGCGCAATACGCGAGCGACTCTTCGCTGATAGCCACAACATGGAACCGTTCCCCATCCCGAGGCGCCACGATCCGCAAGGACCGAAACTGGCGTTCTTTCCCGTTCACCAGAACTTTCGCAAAATGAATCACGCTCTGCCGGTCAAAATTCGTGCCGCAACATGTCACGGCACCAACGTCGATCCTGGCTTCCGCGGCCCACAACACCGGACCAATCGCAAGGGATACGGCACTGAACACTGCGAATCCGATGACATTCACGTTGCACCCTCCTACCGGCCCGACCGTCGCATTTGCGTCGGGCAAGCATTCCGATGAATGAGGTATCCCAAAAAAAGGGGACCCAATCCGTGCCAACCCGGTTTCCAGCCAACCGGCCAACGCGAGTCACAAAAGAAAAAAACTTATATTTCGCCCCAAATCAACAACCTGAAAAAATCCACCCCTCAAACCCCTTGACCGCCATGCTAGCTTGGAATCGGGCAGGAATACCTCGCCCACGAAAAGCCCTCGCCCCAGCGAGGGCTTTTCGCATTCCAAAACCCAAAGAAAGGAGACACAACCATGCCAACCGCCCAACAGCGCACCGAACGCGCCCAGCGCGCCCGCGCCAACGGCGCCAAGAGCCGCGGCCCCAAAACCGCCGCCGGCCTCCACCGCGCCCGCACCGCCAGCATAAAGTCCGGCCTCTACACCACCAGTGTCTCTGGAATCTGCCCCGAATCGAACGCCGCCTTCCTCCCCTTCCACGCGAAACTCCTGGCCGACTTGGCCCCCAAAACCGCACAAGCCGAACGGCTCGCCAACCAGCTCATCACCGTTCTCTGGGACGCCCAGATACTCCAAAACGGCTACATCATCTACATGAGCGAACTCGTCGAAACCCTCGCCGCCACCTCGCCCCACGCCGGCGACCCGGCCAAGCTCATTATCGAAGCCGAGAAGCTCGCCCTCAACACCGGCGGCGGAACCGTCGCCCGGTTCCACGCGCGCATCCGCGCCTGCAACCGCGCCCACCACCGGATCGAGCGCGAACTCCTCCGCGTCGAAAAAACGCGTCCCACAAGCGGACCGTCCCAGAAGTCATTGAAAACACAGACGCAGCCCGACATCGCGAACATCGGCCACGAAAAACATCGCTGTACAAGCGGACCGTCCCAGAAGTCGTTGAAAACAGGGACACAGCCCAACACCACCGGGCCTCACCGCGAATGAGCGAATGAGCGAACAGAGCAAAAACAGATTCACCGCCAACCAAAAACAACGGAGCCGCGATCTTGGAAGCGTCCATCGTCGCCGGTCCCGACCAGATCCTTGACAACCGAATAGCCCCAAAACGCACAAACGGCCGGCTCCCGCAAAGGAGCCGGCCGTCGCGTCACGCAACCGCAATTACCAAAGCAGCTTCAAGGCGAACTGTGTCTGGCGCGGCGCGTTCGCCATGCCTGTCACGCGTCCAAACTGGGCATTGCCAACCGTCGTGTTTGGCGAACCGAACACAGGATGATTCAATGCATTGAAGCTCTCGCCGCGTAACTCCAGAGCCACGCGCTCGCCGACAATGTTGAACCGCTTGAACACCGACATGTCCAGCGTCTCCACAAAGTCGCTCCGCAGGTTTGGATGCATCCGCCCCATGTTGCCGAAAGTGTACTGCGCCGGCAACCGGAACGCACTCGTGTCAAACCATTTGTCTAGTGTCGGGTTGTCCAGATTCGCGTCTTGGCCCGTCGAATCCGGCCGCTGTCCGCCGCCGAAGGAGAAGCTCGTGTTCCCCGTCGTCAGCATCTGCAGAGGCGATCCGCTGCTCAACGTCAGCACTCCGTTCAACTGCCATTGGCCCAATACCGCGTTCATGAAACCGTTCCACTGTGACCCGAACTGCTTGCCTTTACCGAAGGGCAGTTCATACGTGGACGTCATCACAAGCCGATGCGGGTAGTGGTACGGCGAAATCGAACGTTCGCACGCCCGGCAGTTGAAGTTCCGGAACCCGGAGGAGTCCCATGCGTTGTCGCCGCCATCGGCGATCAGCTTGGACCAGGTGTAGGCCACCACCATCGTCCCGCTCCCCGAGAAGCGCTTCTTAAACGTCGCCTGCAGGCTGTGGAAGTTCGAATTCCCCCACGATGTGCCCGCGAACGATACGCCCGGGTACTGCGGATACGGCGTCAATAACTCGCCGCGTTGCACCGTTCGGTTCGACAACGGTCCCACCGGGATGATCCCGAAGAACGGATTCGCTACCGTGTCCAGTAATCCGGCGTCAGGCCGGATCTGCGAATCCGCCAACTGGTCCATCTGCCAGCTGAGAGGCAGCTTCGTGCCCTTGTTGCCCGCATACGCCAGATCGAAAACCATCCCTCTGCCAAGATCCTGGCCGATAGAGAAGTTCCACTGGGAGTTGTACGGTGTCGTCATTGTCGACGGAATCGGCGAGCCAACACCCTGCCCGATCGCGGCCCCTAGGCCGTTAACCGAACCTTCCGGCTGCAGCACTCCGTTCGGAAACGGATTCCGCAACAGATCCGTCGGGGTCACACCATCAATCGTCGGAACCCACGGCGTCGACGCCCGGAACGGTGCCGTCCCGTAATTGTTCGCGCCGTAAGTTGCCATCGTATAGAAGATCCCGCCGCCGGCCCGGATCACGGTACTCGGCCGCAGTTGATACGCAAGCCCAATGCGCGGCGCAATCTTGCCGAACTCGATACTTCTCAAATTCCGGCCCTGCGCGCCTTTGTTCGCAAACGTCCAACCGCCTCTCAGGTTCAGGCCCGTCCGCTGGCTCAACGGATTCACAGCCGCCGTGTCAAACACCGCATAACGGTCATGCCGCTCCGTCAACCCGGTCTCGAAATCCCAACGAAGACCCAGATTCAATGTCAGCTTCCGGTTCACCTTGTAGTCATCCTGCAGATAGAACCCGTAGCTCTTGCTCTCCAGCGCCGGACGAATACCGTGGACTTCGCTGCCGCCCGCTCCCGTTCCCAACAGGAACGACGCAAAACCAAAACCGCCGTTCGCCGAGACAACACGCGGATCCGGACCCTGTGTCATCGCCCGGTTGAACGAGAAGTTTAAGCTCCACGGCGCCTGCATGTGATTGATCAGGTTCTTGCGCAGTTCGGTCCCCACCTTCAAGCTATGGCTGCCGAGCACCTTGGAAAGCGTTCCCACAATCGTGTGCGATTGGTTGGCCGACCGGAAGTTCCAGTGGTGCAGCAACCCCGGCATCGTCATCTCCTCCACGCCAAACTCCGGAAACACCAGCAAATCAGCGCCCGTTTCGACGCTCGCCGGCAGGCCCAGCGATGAAGGCTTGAATCCCTTGAACCAGCTCCCGCGATCCAGAATCGAGCGCGCGAAGCCATACCGCAAGCTCAGCAACGTCGTCGGATTCAGCGTCCAGCTATAGTCCAAAGCCACATTCTGCATCCGCTCGTAGTTCGAGTAGCACCCGCCGTCCGGGCACCCCGGCCCAGCCCACAGCTCCGGCTGCGAATTCTCGTTCTGGAAAATCGAGTACCGGAAGAAGATGCGCTGGTTCTCATTGAAGTTGTGGTCAACCTTCGAGGTCGCCCGATTCACATCCGTCGGAGCCTTGCCCTGAAAGAAGAAGTTGTTCTGCCCCGTGTTCGCCTGCCCCGGCAAATTCGGCTTCGGCCCGAAGAACTTCAGCACGTTCGCCGACACCGGGTCGAACCGGTTCACCGGAATCCGGTTTCCCGCAAACGGCGTCCGCAGAAACTGCCCCGGCCGGGCCGGATCCGCCGCCGTCGACATCGGATCGTAGATGTTCCGCAACGCGCCAGCCGACGTCAATGTCTTCGAAAAGTCGCCGCCCATCTGCTCGTCCGTCGGCAGCGTGAAGAACCGCGTCGACGCCGAGCGCTGCCGCCGCCCTTCATACACCGCAAACCAGAACGTCTTGTTCCGCCCGTCATAGACTTTCGGAATCACCAGCGGGCCGCCCGAACTGGCGCCAAACTCGTTGCGCTGGAACGTTGCCAACTTCTGCCCGCTCGCATTCGCAAACCAGTTGTTGGCGTCCATCTTGCTGTTCCGCACAAACTCAAAAAGGCTGCCGTGCAACGTGTTCGTACCCGACTTTGTCGCGATCGTCAGCACGCCGCCGCCCGAACGCCCGTATTCCGCGCTGTAGGAGTTCGTCTGAATCCGGAACTCTTCCACACCTTCCACCGAAGGCACCGCGCTATTGGCGTTCATGTTCGCCGTGTTCGAATTCATCGTCACCGGCACGCCATCCATCAGAATCGCGTTCGATGAGTCACGCCCGCCGTTCACCGTGAAGATGCCGATCGAGTGAAACCCTTCATTCGCACTGCCAGCCGCGGGCCGCTGCGGGAACACACCCGCCGTCGCCCACGCCAGCGAGTACACGTTCCGCCCGTTCAACGGCAGGTCGATAATTCGCTTGTTCTCCACCACGCCGCTCAGCGTCGCGGTGGTCGTGTCCACCAACTGCGCGCCGCTGTTCACCGTCACGCTCTCCGTCACCGCGCCCACTTGCAGCGCAATGTTGGCTTCCGCCTTCTGCTGCGTCGCGATCGGTATCAACTCCACCAGATGGGCCCGAAAGCCCGCCTTCTCCGCGCGCATTTTATAGCGCCCCGGCGGTAACGGAGAAATTAAATAGAAGCCGCTTTCGTTCGAAACGGAACGAATATTCACGTTCCGTTCAATGTCGGTAACAACAACCGTTGCCCCCGAAATCGCTGCACCCGATGGATCTGTCACCAGACCCGATATCTGTCCCGCTACTGTTTGCGCCGAAACATGCGGCGCAAATAATCCAATTGCCAGTACAATTGCTAACTCCGCTACGGAGCGAAAATTCTTCATCGTGGTCCCCTTAACGAAACATAATCACAAACGAACTTCGGAAAGCATATAC